>JBBIKN010000004.1:0-77095 GCA_037445435.1 Nitrospira sp.
CAAGAACCCGTCGCCGCGTAAGCAATGGCCCGGACACTACATTTGACAATAGCTCGGTGGAAAATATAATCACGTTCAGTTATTGATGCTATTAAAGCGGTGTTCTTGATCGCATACACTGGTAAAAAATATATATACTTCAGGCACTTCTCCCATCGTTCGCTTGACTCGCTCCCAAACGTCTGTTATAAGCCTGCCGTATATCCGAGGGAGAGTTGGAAAGGTTTACTAAGGGAGACCATTGCAAAATGTCGGTCTTTCGCACCCCTCAGTCCTGTCGTTCAAGTCATAAAAATTCATGAATATTATAAAGGCGTTGTTCAACCGCCTCTCCGACAGCCTGCTCTCAACCGTTCAGGGGCGACTCGATCCAGCTACGGAGTTTACCCCTGTTGCTTCGCTTCGGTTGGTTTCAGACAAACCGGTTGTCCTGCCTTCATTGGATTCTTCCGCTGCTCGCCGCCCTATCGGTCATGCTGTCAGCCAGCCTGATGCAGTGGATGATGCGATCAGGCGGAGTCAATCGTGGTTTTTTGATCGTCAACATGCTGAAGGGTACTGGGTGGCAGAGCTAGAAGCAGACACCACCCTGACATCCGAATACTTGATGCTTCGTCGATTCCTGGATCGGGTCGATCCGGATCGAGAAGCGAAGGCGGTTCGGTACCTCAAGACGACGCAACTGCCCGACGGCGGATGGCCGATCTATTATGGTGGCCCGGCGGAGATCAGCGCGTCCGTCAAGGCCTATTTTGCCCTTAAATTGAGCGGTGTGTCGGCAGACGAACCGTTTATGGCTCGGGCTAAAGAACGGATTCTCGCGATGGGCGGCGTCCTGCAAGCCAACGTGTTTACGAAAATCACACTCGCCTTGTTCGATCAGTACGATTGGGAAGGCGTTCCCCACATGCCGGTCGAACTCATGTTGTTGCCGAAGAAGTTTTACTTCAGTATCTATGCAATCTCGTATTGGTCACGGGCAGTGCTGATCCCCTTGCTCATCGTATTCGCGCATCGCCCGGTCTGCCGAATTCCTCGCGAACAAGGCATCGACGAATTGTACCCGATTCCGCGCAATGAAGTACGGTATTGGAACTACCCTCCGTTCAATAAGGACCAGGCGTGGTTCACTCCACATAACTTCTTCGTGGCATTGGATGCAATGTTGAAGTTGTATGACCGGATGCCCATGCGGGTATTGCGCGAAAAGGCCCTGCATAAAGCGGCGACCTGGATGCTGGACCATCTTAAGGGATCGGGTGGGCTCGGCGCGATCTATCCGGCGATGGCCAACTCCATCATGGCGCTTGAATGCTTAGGGTATGACACCGATGACCCTCTGGTCGTCAAGGCGCTTCGTGAGATCGAGGAGTTGGAAGTCTATGATTCCACGATAATTGACGGCGAAGTCGTTCCCACGCTCCATCTGCAGCCTTGTTTTTCTCCGATTTGGGATACCGCCTTGTTGACGAATGCTCTGATTGAAGCGGGGGTGTCGCAGGATCATCCTGGGCTCCAAAAGGCGGGGCGGTACCTGATGTCTCGACAAACGAAAACTGTGGGTGATTGGATTGTTTCCTCGCCGAATGCGGAACCGGGTGGATGGTACTTCCAATTTGAGAACGAATTATATCCGGATGTTGACGATTCAGCCGTGGTGATCATGGCGCTTTCCAAATTGAAGATCCAGGGTCAGGAGGACGAGCTGAGCGAGTCTATTCGTCGTGGGATGCGATGGGTCTTGGCCATGCAGGGATCCGACGGCGGCTGGGGCGCCTACGATAAAGACAACAATCGAATCGTCTTCAATTATATACCCTTTGCGGACCATAAAGCTCTCCTGGACCCTAGCACCTCCGATCTGGCCGGGCGATGTCTGGAGATGCTCGGCGCATTGGGATATGGCAAGACGCACCCGGCCGCAGTGCGGGCTTTAGCGTTCCTGAAAAAAGAACAAGAGCAGGATGGAAGTTGGTATGGGCGATGGGGTGTGAACTATATCTACGGGACCTGGTCCGTCTTAGCTGGACTGAGGGCCATTGGTGAAGATCTCTCGGCGCCCTATATTCGTCGGGCGGTTGCGTGGTTGGAATCGAAACAGAACCCTGACGGTGGGTGGGGTGAGTCCTGTCTCTCGTATAGAGATGATTTGGACCATCACGGTAAGGGCGAGAGCACGCCCTCACAAACGGCATGGGCGTTGATGGCTCTGATGTCGGCGGGAGCGATTGATTCCTTCAGTGTCGCACGCGGGGTGCAGTTCCTCCTTCGCCGCCAAATGAAGGATGGATCGTGGGAGGAAGTTGCTCATACCGGTACAGGATTTCCGCGCGTGTTCTATCTTCGGTATCATTGGTATTGCCAGTATTTCCCGTTCTGGGCCCTGGCGATGTATCGTAACCTCCGTTCTCGCGGAAAGATGCGAGCTGACGAACTTCGTCATCACATTCAAGGAACTGACTCGTATCGGTCCGAGCATTGACCCCCGCCGGTTCTCTTTCCCCGCTCTCATCGGGCACTGTGACGCTTAAGCGAATTGCGATCTTTGCCGCCACCCCATGGGAAATGAAGGCAGTGGAGTCTGCATTTCCTTCGGGTGTTGAACGTCGGATCGGGAGCCTCTCCGTTTCTGTGCACACGGTAGGCCACGGGGAATATTGGCTCGCCCAAACCGGCGTCGGTCCGGAGAAAGCAAGACGATGTGCTGCTCAACTGCTCGACGGCCGGTCCTTCTGCCTGATGATATCGACGGGATTTGCCTGTGCACTCATTGCAACGGACATCGGGGCGCTTCTAGTAAGCCGCGAAGTGATGCATTGCGGAGAGCATTGCGATGAGCCGTCAGAGGTTCTCGATGTGCCGGGTGATGAACTGGATCGTGCAGTTGCGTTTGCCCGGACGCTGGTGCCGCCTCAGTGTATCGGACGATTTATTTCAACTGATCGCATCATCGGCAAGGCGTCAGAAAAAAGATGGTTTGCACAAAGGACGCATGCGATCGGCCTCGACATGGAAAGTTCAGCGCTGGCTGTCGAAGCGCAGCGGGCGAGCGTCCCTTTTGTTATTATCCGATCTGTTTCGGATCTTCTGGACGAAGATCTTCCGCTTGACTTCAATCTGTTTCTCAGGCCCACTGGGTGGCTCAGAGGTATCGGTACTGTTTTGGCCGCTCCATCATGTCTTTTGGGCCTTGGCCGGCTTCGTCGACAGAGCCTCGCAGCAGGAGGAGCCTTAACGGCCTTTTTCCATCGCTATGCCGCTGCGACGGCAACCGAGCGGCATGAGCGAAAACTTACAGCGACTTAAACCATGACACTACTTCAACTGATCGGCCGATGGACGCTTACGTACGTGGCCGAAATGGGTCGTATGTTGATCTTTGTGATGTCGTCCTTCGCTTGGCTGGCACGTCCGCCGTTGCGAGGTATGCAGATCATCAAGCAACTCCACTTCATCGGCTACAAGTCGACGTTTGTCATCGTACTGACGGCGGGTTTCACCGGGATGGTCCTGGCGCTGCAAGGCTACTATACGTTACGAAAGTTCGGATCAGAAGGGCTGTTGGGTTCTGCGGTGGCGCTCAGCATGATTCGCGAGTTAGGACCGGTCTTGGCCGCGCTCATGGTGACGGCGCGTGCCGGGTCAGCTATCACGGCAGAGATCGGTATCATGCGGATCACGGAACAGATTGACGCACTCGATACCATGGCTGTCAATCCGTTGCAATATCTGATCGCGCCGAAACTCGTGGCAGGCTTGATCGGCGTCCCTCTGCTGGTCGCTATTTTCGACGTGGTGGGAATCTATGGAGGTCACCTTGTCGGAGTGGACCTGCTCGGCGTCAACGCCGGTTCGTACTGGAATTCCATCGAGGCCGCGGTCGAGTGGAAAGATGTCTATGGCGGCATCCTTAAATCAATCAGTTTTGGGCTAATTGTGAGCTGGGTTTGTTGCTATAAGGGGTTCTACACCAAGATGAGTGCCGAAGGTCTGGGTACAGCTACAACAGAGGCCGTCGTGTTATCGTCGGTCCTCATTCTCGTGTGGGACTATTTTTTGACCTCGCTCCTCTTGTAACCATGCTGAAGCTGGTCGGTGTGACGAAAACCTTGGGGGGGCAACCGGTCTTGCGGGGCGTTGATCTGGCGGTGCCGGAAGGGAAGCTGACGACGATCATCGGCCGAAGCGGAGAAGGCAAGAGCGTCTTGCTGAAGCACATGATCGGCCTGCTACAGCCGGACTCCGGAGAAGTGTGGGTCGACGGCGTGGAGATTTCACGGCTCCGCGGCCATGCGCTCAACGAGGTCCGTAAGCGATTCGCCATGCTGTTCCAAGGAGCGGCACTGTTTGATTCGCTGTCGGTCTTTGAAAACGTGGCGTTTCCCCTGCGGGAAAAACTACGACTGAAAGGCCGCGATGTGACGCGCCGCGTCGAGGAAAAGTTGGACCAAGTCGGTCTGGCGGGAATGGGACACAAATTCCCTGCGGAGTTGAGCGGCGGGATGCGTAAGCGCGCTGGTCTGGCCCGCGCGTTGGTGATGCAGCCGGAGATCATTCTCTTCGATGAGCCGACGACGGGACTTGATCCGCTCATGGCCAAGTCGATTCATGATCTCATCACGAGCATGCAGCGGAAGTTTAGGTTTACCGCCGTGATGGTGAGTCATCAGATTCCGGAGATCTTTGGAATTTCGGATTACGTGGCTATGTTGAAACAAGGAAAGATCGCGGCGATGGCGGAGTCGGCGGAGTTTCAACGGACGACCGATCCGGAAATCCGAGAATTCATCTCGGTCGGGGGCACGGTGTCGTTACGCGCAGCAACCTCAGAGGCCTAGAGGAGTTTCCAGATGGAGAAGGCTAAGCTGGAATTGATCGTAGGAGTCTTTGTGCTGGTCGGCATCGTCTGTTTGGGGTATCTGTCGATCAAGCTCGGCAAATTGGAACTCATCGGCGGGGATGTCTACGAAGTGGATGCGCTGTTCAACTCAGCCACGGGATTAAAATCCGGAGCAGCCGTGGAGATCGCCGGTGTCGAGGTGGGCCGAGTCAAAGCGATCAGCTTGAAGGAAGATCGGGCGATGGTGAGGCTGGCGCTCCAGAACGGAACCAAGCTCTATTCCGATACAATCGCCTCCATCAAGACCAGAGGGATCATCGGAGAAAAATATCTCGCCCTCTCGCCGGGTGGAGGAGGAGATCCGCTGAAACCCGGAGATATCATTCGTGATACTGAATCCGGCCTTGATTTGGAGGAGTTAGTGAGTCAGTACGTTCATGGGAAGGTCAATTAGTTCGCTCAACGGAATTACCAAGCGGGGAACGGATAAATCGGCAGGGGGAGATGGTGCGATGAAAGCGATCAAGAAGGTGTTGGGTAGGGAATCATTATCCCGTTGGGGGGCTATGGTGCTCTGGGCATCGATTGCCGTTGGGTTGGCGGTGACTCCTGGGTACGCAGGTGCACCGACCGACTCAATGAAATTGACGATCGATGAGGTGCTTCGTATCGTTCGAGAAAAAGAATTGAAACAACCGGAAAAAACCGAGGAGCGTCGACACCTGCTCGAGAAAGTCGTCGCGGCTCGCTTTGACTATACGGAAATGTCTCGACGAGCATTGGGGGCTCCCTGGAATCAGTTGACCGATCAGCAAAAAGAGGAGTTTGTCGATCTTTTCCGGGCCTTGTTGACGAATTCGTATGCGGACAAGATTGAAACCTATTCCGGCGAAGGCGTGCAGTATTTGAATGAACGAACGGAGAAAGAGTACGCAGAAGTCAGGACCAAAGTGCTTTCAGGAAAGACCGAGATCCCGCTTGACTATCGCTTGATCAATAAGGCAGATGATTGGCGGGTCTATGACGTCGTGGTGGACGGTGTCAGTCTGGTGAATAACTACCGCGGGCAGTTTACGAAGATTCTTCGTGCCTCTTCCTATTCGGATCTTGTCGATCAGCTCCGCAAGAAATCCGTTCAGCTGAAGGCTCCAACTCCATAACAGTACGCTTCGGGACCATGAAGCCGTTTGTGCGTCGCTTCGCTGTCAGTGCCATCCTTGTCGCATGTGAAACCCTCTGTCCTGTGTTTCCAGACTGGGTTCAGGCGGAGGTGAAATACTTTCCCATCCCTGCCGTGAGTTCTAGCAAGAACGACGGCAGCGATGTCGGGATGATTGTGCCGGTTCTCATCACAGGGCCGGACGGAGATCTCAAGTACTTGGTTGCGCCGATGGTGGTCTACAACTCGATCGTCGGCACTCGCGGGACGCTGAACCTGTTCCGTTATGAACCGGGCGGGAAAGAACTCCGTGGTATTGCGTCGTGGACGGAAGAGATCGAGCGAAAATTCCTGTTGAGCTATGTCGACCCAGGATTTAGTAACGGTCGGTATAGTATTGGGTTCAGCGCCATGCATTTCAAGAATGCCACGGTGCGTTTTTTCGGGCTCGGGCCCACGACCGTCCAAGGTAATGAGACGAACTACACGGCCCCCGAGACGAGGTTCAACTGGAGATTCGGCGTCTATGCCAATGAAGTGACGCAGATCGCAGTAAGCCAGCGATTACGACATATGCAGCCGATCCAACGAGGCGCGACCGAACTGCCATTTACGGGAGATGAATTTCCAAATGTTCCCGGCGTCGAGGGCGCGACGATTCTCGGCCAGCGAATCAGTTTTCATTACGATACACGAAATAACCTGGTGACGCCGACGGATGGGATGGCGATCACAGCCTATGCCGAGTTGAATTATAACTTTAAACAAGGTGCAGAGCCGCTGTATTCGAGGTATGGGCTGGAAGTGAAGAAGATGTTCGCGAGTGAGTCCAAGCGGGCCATCTTAGTCGTTCGCGGCGATTTGCAAGCCACCTTGGGGTCTGACGTTCCGTTTTATGAACAGAGCTCCTTAGGCGGCCCGAACAATCTACGCGGGTTCGGAACGGACCGCTATATCGACAAACAACTCATCGCCTTTAGCGTCGAGGAGCGAATCCATGTACTACGGACACGTCTTGCGGGAGTCATGGCGGATTTTGAGATCGCGCCGTTCATCGATACCGGTCAGGTCTTCAACTCTTTTAAGAACGTGAGCTTCAAAGACTATCGCATCACACCGGGCATTGGGTTTCGGGGAATTATCAGACCGAACGTCGTGGGACGGATTGACTACGGATACAGTAAAGAGGGGGGCGCCATTTTTGCCGGGCTTGATTTCCCCTACTAACCGAACCATCTGGTGCCCATACCGTTAGGACGATCTTGACTCTTCATCACGCGATCAGAGAGCTTACGGGAGAAGACGCCCACCAAGGCGTGTTTCATAAGTACTTGACTTCATGTAGTTCCTGTGTGAGACTCTCCAAAATTTGGCACCCACCGCGAACGGTGCAAGGTAGTTTCGTGTAGAGCACGTTGAGAGGGTCAAGGAAGGAGACCATCCTATGTCCATACTCAAGACAATCCATAGTCCTGTCGATCTGAAGCGCTTGTCTCCAGACAAGTTTCCAGCGTTGTGTCAGGAGATTCGTGAACAGATAATCGGAACGGTCTCGAATGTGGGCGGACACCTGGCCTCGAATTTAGGTGTCGTCGAACTCACAGTCGCCTTGCAATATCTACTGGATACACCGACCGACAAAATCGTCTGGGATACGAGCAATCAGTCCTACACGCACAAACTCCTTACCGGTCGGCGTGAGCAGTTTCACACGCTTCGCCAGTACGGCGGGCTGAGTGGATTTTGTAAACGGGAAGAAAGTGAATACGATACATTTAATGCCGGTCATGCAGGGACCGGTGTGTCGGCGGCTTTCGGCATGGTCGAAGCCAGAGACCAGTTGAAGCAAAAGCATAAGGTCGTCTGTGTGGTCGGTGACGGCGCCATGACGGCGGGGATGACGCTGGAAGGTCTGCATCATGCCGGAGGACTCGGAAAAGATTTCCTCGTGATTTTGAACGACAATCAAATGTCGATCTCGAAAAACGTCGGGGCTATTTCCGCCTATCTGAGTCGGACCATCACGGGCGAGTTCTATGGGAAGATGCGCGAAGAGACCGGTCAGTTGTTGGGTAAAATTCCTCACATCGGCTCCGACATGCAAAAGCTCGCTCGTCGAGCAGAGGAACTCGCCAAAGGCGTGATTCTTCCTGGATTGCTCTTTGAAGAACTAGGATTTCAGTACAGTGGTCCCATCGACGGCCACAACTTTGAACATCTTCTCCCGACTCTTGAGAACGTATTGCGGATGAAGGGGCCGGTCCTGCTTCATGTCATTACGAAGAAGGGGCTCGGCTACGAGCCGGCTATGAAGAATCCGGTGTGGTTCCATGCCTGTCCTCCGTTTGTTCGGGAGACGGGTGTACCGGCGAAGAAAGCCGCCCGACCTTCCTACACGGCGATCGCTATGGACGCACTCGTCAAGCTGGCCCGTAAGGATAAACGCATCGTGGCCATCACGGCGGCGATGTGCGAGGGAACCGGTCTCACGGCCTTCGAGAAAGAATTTCCGAATCGTCTCTATGACGTCGGCATTGCCGAACAGCATGCGGTGACGTTTGCGGCGGGACTCGCCGCGCAGGGGATGAAGCCGATCGTGGCGATGTATGCCACCTTCCTCCAGCGGGCCTATGATCAAGTCGTGCATGATGTCGCCACTCAGAATCTTCCGGTCGCCTTTTGCATCGACCGTGGTGGACTTGTCGCTGAAGATGGAACGACCCATCACGGTGCCTTCGACTATGCCTACCTGCGCCATGTCCCCAACATGGTCGTGATGGCACCGAAAGATGAAAACGAGCTGCAGCATATGGTGAAGACCTGTGTGGAATATAATGGTCCGATTTCTGTGCGGTATCCGCGCGGCGTGAGTCTCGGCGTGGAAATGGACGCGGCTTCTCATGCGTTGCCTATTGGAAAAGGTGAGTTGCTGAAGGATGGAACGGATGTCGCCATCGTCGCCATCGGTGTCCCTGTGTGGCAAGCCGTAGAGGCAGCTGAACGGCTCAGAACGGAAGGAATATCGACTGCCGTCGTGAATGCCCGATTCGCCAAACCGCTTGATCATGAACTTATCGTGGACGTGGCGAAGAGGGTCCGTTACGTCGTGACGGTTGAAGAGGGCAGTAAGATGGGGGGGTTCGGCTCCGGAGTCCTCGAAGCCCTTTCGGAAGCTGGCGTGACGGCTGTCAAGACGAAGGTCCTTGGTTTGCCGGATTGGTACATCGAACAGGGCCCACAAGATCTGCTCCGTGAACGGTATGGCTTGACGGCTGAGGGGATCTACCAAAGCGTGAAGGCACTCATTGGGAAGGCTCCTGCAGTAGAACCCCAATTCACGGGAGCGGCCCTCGCCGGCCACCTTCCTCATGGAGATGAGCAGGGCAGTTGATAAACGGGTGATGGAAAAGGCGAGGAGCGGCGTCGATGCATATAGCAAGGCGAAAGACCAAGCAGATCTCCGTCGGAAAAGTAAGAATCGGCGGCGATGCTCCGGTGTCCGTGCAATCCATGTGTTCGACGGACACACGCGACGTGGCTGCGACGATCGCACAGATTCAACAGCTTGAAGCCGCCGGCTGCGAACTCATTCGCGTGGCCGTTCCTGACGACGAAGCCGCCCACGTCCTTCCACAAATCAAAGCGGCCATGACGGTGCCGCTGATCGCCGACATTCACTTCGATCATCGCCTTGCCTTGAAAGCCGCACAAGTCGTCGATTGTGTCCGGATCAACCCCGGCAATATCGGCGCCTGGTGGAAAGTCGAAGAAGTCATCAAGGCTGTGAATGAAAGAGGAATTCCGATTCGAGTCGGTGTCAACGGGGGATCGCTTGAACGGCATTTGTTAGACAAGTACGGATGGCCTTCGCCTGAGGCGCTGGCAGAGTCTGCACTCAACGCCGTGCGTGCGTTGGAAGATGTAGGCTTTACCAATATGAAGGTTTCTCTCAAAGCCTCGGACGTCCATCACGCCATCGATGCCTATTGGCTCTTCGCTCATCAGTCCGATTATCCTCTTCATATCGGGATTACGGAAGCAGGGACGGCCATGACGGGAGCGGTGAAGTCTTCCATCGGCCTTGGCTACTTGCTTTCACAAGGCATCGGAGACACGTTGCGCGTGTCATTAGCTGCCGACCCGGTCGACGAAGTCAAAGTCGGATTTGAGATCCTCAAGTCCCTCGAATTGCGTCACCGGGGCATCAATGTCATCGCCTGTCCAACCTGTGGGCGTGTCGAGATCGATGTCGTCCGGATGGCGAACGAGCTGGAGAAGAAATTAAGCCACATCAAGACGCCGTTGAATGTGTCGGTGCTTGGTTGTGTCGTAAACGGGATCGGAGAAGGGAAAGAAGCCGACATCGGGATTGCCGGCGGCGAGGGTAAAGGCATTTTGTTCAAGAAGGGCAAGCTGGTCAGGAAGGTCCCGATGGGAGAGTTGGTGGACACACTTATTGAGGAAGTCGAACTGCTCGCCAAGGAAAAAGAGGCAGAAGGGAACGGCGAAGCGATTGCATCCGCCCCTCCAAGCGGGTGGGAATCGCTGGAACCCCGGTCGGATCACCCTTCGACGCTCGGCAGAGAAATCCCGGTTTTGCCTCATCGGTAGGTGTATCGCCGACAGCGGCAACGAGTCGTCCGCTGCCTTCTTCAAGCTGCACGCCCTCTCCCCAAGAAACGATCGACGTCTTCTTGCAGGTCATGTTCAGTGCCGGTGAACCATGGAATCCCAGCCGATCATTCATTGGATCAAAGAATTCGATCGGTCCGCTTTTTTTACGCGCCTGGTGAAGACCGGTCTTGTCATCGCGGCCGTGGTGCACGGCTACATCATCTCCTTCGGACGATCGTTTCATTTTCGTGATATCGATATCCATCGCGAAATCGGAAGGCGTTTTCTCTCCGGCGAATATCTCTACGCCAATGACTACTGCTACATGTATTTGCCGACCACCGGGATCTATTTTGCTCCCTTGCGTGCCCTCGACAGAAACCCCAGCTTGGCCCTACGGTATGCCATCGCTGTCGGATGCTTGGTCCTCACAGTCATGCTCTTCCACCGCATGCTGTGCGGCACATTCACCGCGAACGGGTGGAGCCGGCTCGTAGTGGGTGTGGGTGCGGGAGCGTTGACGCTGCAATTCATCTTGAATGATCTCGACGACGGCGGCCCACATCTCATGCTCCTGGGAATTCTCACCGGCGGGATCTACGCGATATGGGTCGGAAGGGAACGGCTGGGCTCAGTCTTAGTGGGACTTGGCATCGTCCTCAAAATCACTCCTGCGCTCTTTGTGCTGTTGTTTCTTTGGAAACGGCAGTGGCGATTGGCCTTCTATACAGTAGTCGCAACCGTTTTTTGGATCGTGCTGCCCATTCTGTACATGGGTCCCACGAGTTGGTGGGCTCATCACACGGAATGGGTCAAGAATGCGGCGTTATCCGTGCTTGATCGGCAGGTTGAGGGCCGACAAGAAAATGAGCTTCAGAAGGCCAACCTCTCGCTCCGCCATACCATGCTGCGATACCTGGTGACGTATCCCCCGACCCATCGCCTTCGGCAAGTCGATCAGAGCTACAAGCCTGTGCTGGATCTTCCGTTGCCGGTCGCGAACGCCATCGTCGGGGTTGTCACGGCGAGCCTGCTTGGGTTGTTCGCGTGGTCAAGTCGGCGAGCCTTTCAAGGACCAGGAGATCCGGCATGGGCGCGAGATTGCGCCGGTACGTTGCTCTTGGCCTTATTCTTTTCCCCGATTACGTGGGATCAGCATCTGGTGTGGATGATCCCGGCCGCGTTCATCGTGGTAGCTGCCGCAGTGCAATTGAGCCGTGGGTTGAGCCGCGTGGGGTATGTGGCCCTGGCAGTCTATATTGCGCTGACAATGGTGCTGAATTATGAAGTCGTGGGTTCAGCCGGATGGGAAGCACTGAAGAGTTACCATCATCTCGGTATCGCGATGCTGATTCTGTACGGATTACTTCTCAGCACTCAGCGCAGCTGGAGTGATTCAGGCCCGCACCCAGAAAAGATCCTTTCCGCCTCCGCTCGTATGGTCAACGAGATCTAGTTGATCCCGCTCAACCTCCACTTCCGCAACGTCCGCGTCACACTCGTGGACAGCTCTGTTTTAGATGGGTCTTGTGTTGTGTTCAGGAAAAAGAAGCGACTATAATACCAACTTCCGAGGCGCCGTACCCAAGTGGTAAGGGAGCAGTCTGCAAAACTGCGATGCAGCGGTTCGAACCCGCTCGGCGCCTCCATCCCAACCTTTGCTTAACCCACCGGCTCTTCATCGCTTTATCGTAATTGTCGCCGGCGGATGCATGTATCCAGTAATATTCGGTATTCGTGTCACTGTCGCTTCACCGAGTGTGGTCCTAGGTTCAGGACTCATTGATTTTTCGAATGCCTGATAGTAACGATCTGTGATTCGCTGGTGGCAGGAGGACGCCATGAGTGATGTGTTTCTGTTGAGCCAAGAGCAGTTGAATAGAATCCAACCGTATTTTCCCGTCTCCCACGGCATTCCGCGCGTTGATGATATGCGGGTGATCAACGGGATCCTCTCTGTCAGTCGGGACGGCCTTCAATGGAAGGATGCGCCGAAGGCCTATGGGCCATACAAAACGCTGTACAACCGCTTCGTACGCTGAAGCCGAGCGGGGATTTTCGACACGATCTTCCACGAACTGTCGCGGATACCAGGTCCAACAGACTGCCTGATGATCGATGCCACACATCTGAAGGCTCATAGAACCGCTGCCAGCCTGCTCAAAAAGGGGCGCTTCCCCGCTGTATTGGCCGCACCAAAAGCGGCCTGAACTCGAAGCTGCATGCTGTCTGCGATGGCAATGGCAAACCGGTGCGGCTGTTGTTGTCAGAAGGGCAGATGAGCGATGACACGGGAGCCCGATGCCTCCTGCCCGGCCTTCCACAAGCCAAACACCTGATCGCCGCCCGCGGCTATGACGCGACTTGGCTCATCACCGTCTTGAAGAAGCAGGGCGTCACACCGTGTATCCCACCGCGCAAGAACCGCACGACACGGCGCCGCTATAGCAAAACCCTCTACAAACAGCGGCACAAAATCGAGAGCATGTTCGGCCGGATAAAGGATTGGCGCCGAATTGCCATGCGGTATGATTGCTGTGCCCACACCTTCTTCTCGGCGATCTGTCTCGCCGCAACCGTCATCTTCTATCTCAAAGAATGAGTCCTGAGCCTAGACACCATGAACGAGCCAGAGGAGAATCTGATGGCGAGCTCTCTGACTTGGCTGCTCACCCTAGGTCAAGACAACTGGGTGATAATTCCAGGCGAGAAATCTTTGATCCTGGCCGGCGGCACGTATATGACTACAAGCAAATTGACGAGTCCTTTACATGATGTTAGAATCCCGCCTATTCTTGTGCCTCCGGTACGGCTGCATCTCGCGGCCGTTCATATATACAGGATCGCAAAATAGAACAGAGCGAATAAAGGAGAGCGGAATGGCTGTTCCGATTTCTCAGATGTATACAGTGGCGACGTATGTGCTCTCCCAGAAGCTGAGGGGCGTAAAGCGATACCCTTTGGTGCTGATGCTTGAGCCGCTTTTCCGATGTAACCTTGCCTGTGCGGGTTGTGGCAAGATCCAGTATCCCGATCATGTGCTCGACAAGCGGTTGACGCCGGAACAATGTTGGGCGGCAGCAGAGGAATGCGGAGCACCCATGGTCAGCATTCCAGGAGGGGAGCCGCTCATTCATCCTGAAATTGCGAAGATCGTCCAGGGCTTGATAGATCGAAAAAAATACATTTATCTCTGCACGAATGCCATCCTCTTGGAGAGGAAGCTCGACGAGTTCACGCCTTCCAAGTATTTGACGTTCAGCATCCATATGGACGGGCTTAAGGATGAACACGATTTGGCGGTCTGTCGCGATGGGGTCTATGACGTCGCAGTGAAGGCTATCAAGGCGGCGGTGAAGCGCGGTCATCGGGTCACGACGAATACGACATTGTTTGACGACGCAAACCCTGAACGAGTCAGAAAGTTTTTCGATGAAATGATGGCGCTCGGTGTCGAGGGGATGACGATCTCACCCGGATATAGTTATCAAAAGGCCCCGGATCAGCAACATTTCTTGAAGCGGGCGCGGACTCAAGAACTCTTCTCCAAGATCCTTGCTCGTCCCAAGCCCGGTTGGCAGTTCAATCAATCCCCTCTATTTTTGGATTTCCTAATGGGTCGGCGTGAGTATCAATGTACGCCGTGGGGCAATCCCACTTATAATGTGTTCGGATGGCAGAAACCGTGTTATCTGCTCCAAGAGGGGTATACAAAAACATTCCGCGAACTGATGGAATTGACGGAGTGGGATAAGTACGGGACTGGTCGAAATGAAAAATGCGCAGATTGTATGGTTCATTGCGGTTATGAGGCGTCGGCCGTTGAGGATACCTTTAGTACCGTTTCCGGGTTTGCTCGAACAGCCAAGTTGACTCTGTTGCCTACCTCGCGGTGATTCGGCGCATGAGGAGCGTTTATTGCTTCTCACTTGCAGGGCGATCATGCACTTCATGAGACACGCGTTCCGGATGGCGATCTCTCGATGACTGATACCAAGAATCACATAGCCGGTGCTCCTGTTTCTCTGGAAGGGCGAGTGTTCAAGCCGGCTTCTTCGGTGGAAATAATGGAAGCCGTCGAGCTCGCATTCGACTATCGTGGCGACGTGACGTTGACGCTACGCTCGGGGCAGTCTGTCACCGGATATATCTACAATCGACAAATCACCGCCACAGAGTCCTATCTTGAGCTGTTTCCTGCCGATCGTCTGGATGCTCAGCGCATTCCATACTCCGACATCGCTGCGGTTGCTTTCACCGGGGAGGACACGGCGAACGGAAAATCGTGGGAAGCATGGGTGTCCAAAAAAGAGTCGGAGCGTCGTGCGGAAGCTGCAAGAGTTGAAGCAGATGCACGCACGCGAGGATATCTCTAAAGCACTTTCTTATCACCGAGTTTTTAATCCTAACAAACTTGTTTCTTCTCTGGCATAGAGCACTAAACGGCCCAGTCTTTTCATTGACAAAGACGGAGTGCTGTGCTAGAAACCCCTGCCCAAATGTAGCGCGCTCGTTGTGTCGCAGCGCGCATTTTTCCGAGGAGCGAGCGACGAGTCAGCGATCTCGTTCGAAGATTGGTAGACGAAGTCAGGCAAGGCTACTAATTCTAGCTTGCTGTCTCGCACTTAATGTTACGTTCCCTCCTGTGGCTCCTGCCACACATGAAGCGGATCATCGTTTCATGGTTGAGGGGTATGTTTGCGGCCAAGACGGAAAAGGTGTTGCGAATACGGACGTTCTCGTCAAGGATACCCGGATTTCATACGGTCAGGTCGTACGGACGGATGGAGATGGCTACTACAAAGCGATGTTCCATCTCCACAATGACAATCTTGGTGATCCCCTTCTCGTAGAAGCGGGGGGTGAAAAGCAGAATCTTAAAGTAGAATTCGATCCGAAAGATCTGGAGAGCGAACGGAAAATCAGGGTTAACTTTGGAATCGGTTGCGATGTCAACGGTCCTCCCGCCTGGCTTTTGTGGGGAGGTGGCGCAATGGTTGTGGTGGCTGGTACCATAGTTGGCATCAAGCTTGTCCGTTCTTATCGGAAGCAGGAACGGGTCAAAGGGAAATCGCAGAGACAGAGAAAAGCATAATCGCCGATGACGGGCCTTGGGGGCTGCGGGGTGCCTCGCCGAATCGGTCGATGGGGCGAGGGCCGTTGTGCAGAGCTATCAAGAAGGGTGCAGCGGGAGCGCTTTTGTTAGGGGTGCGACCACCTCGGCAGAAGCGTTTTTTGTTTGTCTACGCATTTCGTATGAGCTTTGCGGCTCAGGCGAGATTCTCTCTCAATGCCGGAGTGACGGATCGTAATGCGCATGAGAATCGACTCGATTCACGCCGTGTTGATTGCGATCCTCGGTCTCTTATCGAGTTGCGGGGGAGAGCAAGGTGGAGACGGGCCGATCGTTCCTCCGCCTCCTGCGCCGGCTGAATATGCTGATAAGCATATGCCGGCGGAGTGGTGGGGTGACGCCCAGAAGCTGGAAGAGGGGCGCAAGCTCTTCATCGGTGAGACAAATCCTGACGTGAACTGTGCTAGTTGCCATGGGAAAGATGGAAAACCGGTCAAGGCGGGTGCCACGGATTTTCGCAACCCTGAACGTATGAAGCTCTATTCGGATGCCGTGTGGTTTTGGCGTATTTCTGAGGGAGTGCCGAACACCAAGATGAAAGGCTGGAAAAGCAAGCTCTCGGACGAAGACCGATGGAGACTCGTGCTCTATGAGAGGAATTTTGGATTGGCTGGGAAAGTATGGAATGAAGAGAGGAAGCAGTGGGTTGATGCGAGTGCCAAATAGAAATAACTGTCTGGTTCCACCGCTGTCTTGCTCAGGGGTTTGCCATGCGTCTTCTGGCGGTCAGTCTAGAGGAAGATGCGATACTGCGCCGATTTATTCAAAAGTGAGGGAGCATCGAGACATCGTGAAAAAACTGTCGCACAGTCTCCTAACGTTCGGTACGTTTCTCGCGCTCTGTGTACTAGGGGCGACCAGCGTTTATGCCCAGGAGCTTGGGGCATCGTCAGTAGAATTTCCATATACCGGCAATCGAACGGCCGTATGGGTCGTCGCCCAGCTCCATATCTTGTTTGCCGCATTCATCCTGGGTGCGCCGATCTTCGTCGTCATTTCAGAATGGTTGGGTTATCGCAAGCAGGATCCACGGTATGATCGCCTGGCTAGAGAGGTCACGAAGGTTACGGTCATCCTCTTTAGTATGACGGCGGTGACAGGCGGTTTGTTTATTTTCGTCCTTCTTGCCGCTTACCCACAGTTTACGACCTCGTTCATCAATCAATTCTATATGGTGTTCGCGGTCCTGTATCCGGCGTTGTTTATCGCTGAGACCATCCTGATGTATGCCTATCTCTACACCTGGGATGTCTGGAAAGGTGAAAAAAAAGGGCGTCATATTGCTCTTGGCGTGCTCTTGAACCTGGTGTGTCTGCTCATCTTGTTCGTGATCAACGGTCCCACGTCGTTCATGAACACGCCCCCAAAGGCCGAAGGGGTTTCGCCGCAGGATTTCATCGCGGCAGCGACCTTGTGGGATAAGATCGCGAACCAAAGCTGGTTCCCTTTGAGCCTTCACCGGATCGATGGGAATGTCGCGTTTGGGGGGTTTATTGCCGGTATGATCGCCGCCTACATGTACATGGGGGCAAAGACGCAGGAAGAGAAGGCCTATTACGATTGGATGGGGTTCGCCGCGATTTGGATCGCAGTGGGAGGGTCGCTCTTGCAGCCGTTCACGGGACTCTTGTTGGCGTATGAAATGTGCGATTACGATTTTTCATTCTGCCCTTACATGATGGCCGATCAGCTTTCCATGTTTTTTGAAATGCAGGGCATTATGATCGGGCTGTTGTTTTTGGGAATCAATTATTACAGTTGGCTCAGTGTCAAACGAATCGAAGGGGCCGACAATGTGCGAATGACAATCCTGGCTCCGATTGTCCTTGTGGTTCTCCTTCCCGTCACCATGTGGGTGATGGACAAATATTGGATCCCAGACCCCATGTCGTTGGCGTTTCTCTTGCCCCTTGCGGTGTCACCGTTCCTGTTGGGTCGGTTTGTTCCCAAGACCGTTTCCGCACGGACCGTCATCAAGATCGGCTTTATCGTCATGCTCGTGAGCGACGCCGTTTGGCTGACTCCCGCAGGATTCGTGGCGACGGGAACCGATATGCCCGATGAGCTGAAATTACCCGAAGGGTGGGACTATTTGTCGTCGATGCCGGCAAAGCTCTCTGCAATCTTGACCCTGGTATTTGTGACGGTCGTCAATTACGTTTTGTATAACCGCACCATCAAGCAGGGCACGATTCTCTGGGGGAAAATCGATTTCGTCTCGCAGTTTGTTCTGATTTTCTTGGCGTTCACCTCAACGTGGATCATGGGTTTGATGGGAGCCGTGCGGTCGCTACTGAAGAAATATTTCCATACCTATAGTCTGGTATCGGACCTCAGCGCCGAGTCGTTTACTCCGACGCTCTCATATTCGGCGTGGTGGATTACGGCGATCACCGTCTTCTTTATTGCCATCGTCAGTCTGGCTGCGCTGGTCGCTCTTCGGCCTTCGGTTTCGAGGGTACGAGAGCTCGAGGGGAGTCCGGTCCCCATCGCGGCCAAGTAATCACAGCGCGCCTATTAAGGCAACGGGAATTCGCATGGGGAATATACTCAAAAAACTAAGCATTGGGTTGGCGGTCGGTGGGGTGTTGGTCGGTATCGCACGATCACAGGAAGTGCCAGCCGACTTTCAACTCCTGTTCTTTGTTATCTCGGTGATCGGAGCGCTTGTCTTCATACTGCTGGACGCACAGCCGATCAGAACCATGAGTGGCGGGAAATCCCTCGCGGCCGTCGTGGCATTTTGGATCTTTCTGATTACAGTGTGTGTAGCCGGTGCGTCACTGCTACCGCAGTTTGATCCGGAAGACGAAAAGGCCAAGATCGGCAAGCTACTCGATAAAGAGCGGAAGCAGTCGGCGCAGGGGAAGACAGAAGAGCTGATCGCTCGCGCCAAGGCTCTTGATGAGCAACTCAAGGCTCTTGAAGAACGGCTCAAAGGTGTGGGCGGAGGTCAGGTAGCGACTGCAGCCTTGTCCTCTCCAGCTGGAGACAAGCCTTCTGCCGCAGTCGGCGGAGGGGGGGGAGCTTCAGGCGACGTGATGAAAGTGGGTGAAGAGCAGTGGCAACTGCAAGAATGCTACAACTGCCATAAGCTTCGAGGCGAAGGTGGAAAGAAGCGTGGTCCTGAATTGGATAACATCGGCTCGTTGATGACGGTCGAGGAGATTCAACAGAAAATCGCGGACCCCAAGAGCTTCATGGCCGAAGGCTATGAGAAGGAATGGCAGAAGGGCATCATGCCCAACAAGTTCAAAGACCTCATGGATCCCAAAGAAATGCTGGCGCTCGCCACCTGGTTAAGTAGCTTCAAAAATACCTCGGTGAATACCCCTAAGCCGATCAAGAAAAGCTGATGTTACAACCGAAGCTGAAATCCAAGGTCCGCTGCACCGACCTCGACATCGGCGAGGTCTCGAAGATCGTGCTCGACCCGCTCTCCCACGAAATCAGCCACATTGTGGTCTCGATGAATGGGAGCGGTGAACGACAGATCGCAATGGGCCATGTCCAGACTGTCACCGAAGACCTCGTCCAACTCCGTGCGCTCTCCACCGATATTCTGGCGTTGCCTCCTTTCAAGAGGGAGGACTATGTCACCACGCACGAAGTAGAAATTTCACACCTCGAAGATAACCTCCATGTGACACCGGGCGAGGTGTTGGTGCCCTTGCCCGATCTCGAGAAGAACGTCAAGCGCCGGACGTTTTTCATGAATTTCACGCATGTCATCGGGTTTTTGATCGGACTCCCGATCGCCTATCCTATTCTCCGTTTTCTCATGAAGCCGATGTACGCGGAATTTAACAACGAATGGCTGAAAGTGGGAAACATCAGCAAGATCAAGCAAGAGGATGTCGGCGTGCAGTTCAAGTACAAGAAAAAGGTGAAAGAAGCCTTCATGCCGGAGTCCGAAATCGACAAGAACGTCTGGATTCTACGAGGGTCCTCGGAGCTTCTCGAAAAAGTTTACAAAGACAAGGACATGGAGTTCCGCGATTCCAAGGGGAGGACGATCTGGACAAACAAAAAAGAGGTTCCCTACATCGCGTTCTCTGGCAAGTGCCCACATTTGGGCTGTGGATTCAAGTGGCGCCAGCATAAAGCTCTCGGCCAAGTGTTTCTCTGCCCATGCCACTTGAGCATCTATGATGCATCCGGCAAAGTCCTCGACGGCCCCGCTCCGCGTGGCCTTGACGCCCTGCCAGTGAAGGTCGCCGCGAACGGGGATGTTGAGATCATCGATATGGAGTTCAAGGCCGGGACGAAATCGCAAATCCGGATCGTGTGAGAACTGGTCACATGGATATCAAGCAATCTTCCCCTGCAACGGTTTCCGAGCATCCGCCCAGCACGATTGAAAAGCTCGTCGCGTTCCTTGATGAACGTGTCGGCCTCAAGGAAATGCAGGCTAAGATGCTGAACGAACCGATCCCTGGCGGCTCACGATGGGCCTACGTGTTCGGGTCCGTTCTCTTGTTCATTTTCGCCATGCAGGCGCTGACCGGCATCTTGCTGATGTTCTATTATGTGCCGACCGCAGACCACGCCTATGACAGCACACAATTTATTATTCACGAAGTCGATTATGGGTGGTTTCTGCTGAGTTACCATTTCTGGGGATCCAGTGCGATGGTCGTCTGTGTCTTTGCTCACATGTCCCAGGTGTTTCTCTGGGGTGCCTATAAGAAGCCGCGAGAATTACTGTGGCTTGTCGGTCTCGCGCTGTTTGGTATTGTGATCACCTTCGGTTTTACGGGGTACCTTTTGCCTTGGGACCAGCGGGCGTTTTGGGCCACGATCGTGGGCGTCGAAATCCTGGATAAGATTCCGGTCGTCGGTGATTTCATCGCCCGGTTTCTCAAAGGTGGGCCGACTCCCGGTCAGATGACCTTGAGTCGATTCTTCGTCCTCCATGTGATGATTCTTCCGGCGGCTCTCATGGCCCTGGCTGGATTGCATCTGTTTTTGTTTCGAGTCGCCGCTCCGGCCGGGCCGTTTCGCGGCACGCCGGAGGAGATCAAGGCGAAGACCGACTATTTCTTCCCTCGACAAATTTGGAAAGACATTGTCGGGATGGCTTTCGTCTTCCTTGGTATTTGTGCCTTAGCCCTTTGGGAACCGGTTGTCTTGCTGGACCAGGCCACGCCGGACCCAGGCGATTACCATCCCGAACCGGAATGGTATTTTCTGTTCTACTTTCAATTACTGAGACTCAAGTTGTTTGCGGGCCAGTTCGGTCAATTTTTGGGGGCCGTGTTATTGCCGGCCGTGTTTATGGCGTTGCTCATTGCACTGCCGTTTTTCGACAAGGATCCTGAACGGAATATTTTCAAAAGACCGATCGCCCTGATCAGCTGGATTGCGATCATGGTGGTGATCGCCTTGTTCACCGTCGCAGCCGTCATTAACCGTGAGTTCCTGGATTAGTTGATCTTCTTCGTCGGCTATGGCTGAAGAACGCGAATCGATGTCTCCAACGAAGATCGGATTCGGCATCCTCTGGCCGGCCTGCTGGACGGCTATTCCCATCAAGGCGGTGATTGCCGTTCTGTTCATGACAATGGGATTGGTGCATTTCGAAGGACGGTTTGGGCTCGCTTTTTTGATGCTTCTGGCCAGTCCCGTCACGGTTTTCGCAGCCCCCATCATAATGACGATCTTTGAAACGCATTTTGGTGAAGGGATCGGCCTCCCGCTCATCTTCGGTGCATCGATCCCCATCGACATCTGGGCATTGGGAGTCGTCGGCCAAACGTTTTTCCTGGAGCGTCTTCGGAAAGAACCGCCACACGATGGGTTGGGGTTTGCGATTTGGTGGAGAGCAGCTCTCATTGGAACCTTCTTTCTCCCGCTTCTCTGGTGGATCGTCAGCCATGTGACGGAGATCGCCATTTCTGCATCGCACTCGATGGCGGAAATGGAAAGCATGCGGCATATCTTCGACACAGGTCTCCCGGTCGCGGAACGAATCGGTCTTGAGTTGACGATCTGGGGATCCATCTCCACCGCGGTCCTGATGGTCTTGGCGGTGATCGGAGTATCCATCCTCGGGCAGATCATTCGACGCATGGCGGAAAACGCCCGTGCGGCATCGGAAAATTATCAAGGGCTCGTGACCCGCTGGGATTTGATGCGTGTACCGACCGACCAAGGGTTGTTGTTGGCTTCAGTGACAGGGGTTGGAGTGGTCCTGTCATTGATGTTTTGGACCATTCTTCCGGTGACCACCCCCCACCCGCATGAGTGCTGTAAAAAACCTGAAGCGCAGGCCGAACCGGTATTCAAACCAGTCGAGTCATTGAATAAGAATGAACAGCGAATCGCGTCACTTGCGGCGCAAGTTGAGGCGATGGAGAAGCAAAAGCTGGAAACGAAAGGTCAAAAAGAAAAGGGCAAGGGGAAAACCGAAGCTGGAACGGCCAAGGACTCCTCTGCCAAGATGAAACCGTAACTTGCGAGGTGATGAGGTGAGTGCCATACCCATACAACAAGAGATCGGAACAATTCAACGAGCTCTCCGGACTGTTGAAAGTCACAGAGGGTGGCTCGCAGGTCTCTTGCTGACGGCGGTCTGGCTCGCACTTCCTTCGGTCGGCCTCGCGGCAGAAGGAACCGCGGCTGGTCCGACGGAATATCGTGATATTCCCTATATCGGTGCCCGGAATCTCGTCTGGTTCGTCGCGCAGCTGCACCTCCTGCTTGCCGGCTTCGTCTTGGGCGTGCCGATCTTTGCGTGGTTGTGCGAAGTCATTGCCTGGAGGGGAGGCGAAAAGCGTTACGACAAGCTGGCCAAGGAGTTTACCAAGCTGCTGACCTCTGCCTACGCGACCACCGCCTTGTTCGGCGGCATCCTGTTGTTTCTGTTGGTGGCGTTCTACCCCAAATTGATGAACTATTTGACGGATGTCTTCTTCCCGTCCTTTTTACTCTACTGCCTCTTGTTCCTGTTCGAAACCGCGACGCTCTATCTCTATTGGTACGGGTGGGATGCCATGCAGGACGGCAGGAAGAAAACCTTACACGTGTTCCTGGGGTTCCTGCTGAACTTCTTCGCCGTGTTCATCATGATCGTGCCCAACGCTTGGGCCACGTTCCAGGCCAGCCCGGTCGTCATTTCAGAAGGAACGGCCCTCGAACGGGCCTGGGCCGCGACGTGGAATCCAACCTGGTGGCCGATCAACATCCATCGGTTCATTGCCAATGTCGTGCTCGGCGGATACATCTGCGGGGCCTATGCCGGAGTTCGGTACTTGTCGGTCAAGAGCACCGAGGATCGCGAGCATTACGATTGGATGGGATACGTCGGTAACTTCATCGGCGTGTTCGGTCTCTTGGCCCTGCCTTTTGCGGGCTATTGGCTCATGCGGGAAATCTACCAGTACAACCAGCAAATGGGCATTACGTTGATGGGAGGATTCCTCTCCTGGCTCTTCATCATCCAAGCCATGCTGATTGGGGTCCTGTTCATGGGGTCGAACTATTATTTCTGGCTGGGGATTACCTATCGCATTCCCGGATCAATGGCGAAATATCGGCGACCGATGCTGTGGATGCTGATCAGTCTGCTGTTCTGTCTCGCGGTATGGATGACGCCGCACTCGCTCGTCGCCAGTATCGAAGAGGCTCAGAAAATGGGAGGGGCTCACCACCCCTTGCTCGGTGTCCTTGGCGTCATGTCGGCCAAAATGACGGTGTCGAACCTCATGATTCTCATTACCTTCATGAGCTTCGTCATGTATTGGCGGGCGGGAAAGCAAGACACCGCTGGTTGGGCAAAGCTGGGAAAGGCGGTCATGGGTGCCGTGTTGGTGTTGGCCAGCCTCGCC
This sequence comes from Nitrospira sp., assembly GCA_037445435.1. Classification (GTDB taxonomy): domain Bacteria; phylum Nitrospirota; class Nitrospiria; order Nitrospirales; family Nitrospiraceae; genus Nitrospira_D. Next base: position 23,577 of record JBBIKN010000004.1, read on the forward strand.
GTGATTGTTCTCGGCATATGGGGGTACTTCGTACCGGCGATTGTCCGCATCAATTATTTCTCCACGTCCCAGGTACTGATCGTTATCTTTGTCATACTAACGATCACACCGTTGACGGCGCTGTTGCTCAAGAGCGCCAAGACGACGACGGAGATGGTGTGGGGCAGTATGCCTCCGCGCGCCGGCTATGCGCTGGTCCTCAATGCCGTCATGGTCATCCTCCTCATGACGTTGATGGGGTACGCGCGATCATCCTCCCGTGTCCATTGGCACGTGTATGGGGTCATGCGGGATTCGTCGCCCTATGCCTATTCTCCGGCACTCGGCAGCGCGTCGCTGATCATGGCTTTCTGTACATTTTTCTTCTGCATCCTCGTCGCGTTTATCTTTTGGGTCGCTACGATGGGTGACAAGGCCAAGACGCCTACGGCATCAGGGAAGGGAGAGTTGCCGCATGGTATCCCGGCGATGGCCGGAGGAGCTCCGGAGGAGCGACAACAGGCAGAAGGGAGCGTCATATGAATCAAGAATGCACGGAACGACACACTTGCGAGTTGGAGAGCCATGAGTGAAGTCGCACAATTACAGTTGATCGCACTGTCCATCGTGGGGATTGGAATTCTGATCCTCCTGTTCATCAAGGCCACGTTTGTTCGTGTCACGGGGTTTGTGTTCATCGTACTGGGGTTGTTTTCGCTCATGTCACTCGCCGTGCCGCAGATGGCGTCTCTTCCTCCAGCGGAAGAAAAGATCGACCTCGTGAGCATCAAGACACCGACGGACATCGCGGCGATCGGACAGACGGTGTTCTTTAGCAAAGGCCAATGTGCACTCTGCCATTCCATCGGCCCCAGCGAATCCGCTCGCTGTCCGGATTTGAAGGGAATCGGTGCAAAGCTGAGCAAGGATTTCCTCTATGAAAGTTTGACGGATCCTCAGGCCTTCATTTATCAGGATTACCGACATGGCGGCGCGCCGAAGGAATATCCGGCCACTATGCCCGCTATCAATAAGGACCCCATCGGGCTTTCTAAGAATGAAATCTTGGCCGTCATCGCATTTCTGCAGCAGATGAGCGGCGAGCCGATCTCCGTCAGTCTATCGGAACTCGAGATACCGGGTCAGACACCGTCGGCTCCAGTTAAAGCCTCGGAAGCTGCTCCATTAGCCATCGCACAAGTGCATGAGGGAGGAACATATGGGCGCGTTAGGTAAGCCGGTCATACTCATGGTTGCCATGTACCTGTTCCTGAAGTTTGTGCTGCCCAACATTCCCGGATCGGCGCCTCTTCCCTCCAGCTTGATTTTCCTCTATCTCATCCTGACTGCGTCGGGCATCGTGATTTATGAGACCTTGAGTGGAGAATCGAAAGATGCCTTCTGGGGGCCGATCCAACGGTTTCTGACCGGTGAAAATATCGGAGGCATGCAAGCTCTTCGCTATGGAGTGCTCATTCTGTTTCCTCTTTTGGTCGGGTGGCAGACGTACGGGAGTACGGCAGTCAGCGATTTGCCGCCGACGGAAAGCAGGACGATACACCCAGCGCCGCCCGGAGAATATACCGGACTTTCGAACCCTGTTCCCAAGACCCCGGAAAACATCATGCAGGGGAAGGGCTTCTACGCGGCCTTTTGCTCGCCTTGCCATGGCGGGAACTTTGACGGCAAAGGACCGGCCGCTCGTGGGTTTATTCCGGCGCCTGCCAATTTTGCCGATCCGACGACCATTGCCATGTTGCAGGAAAGCTATTTGTTCTGGCGCATCAAAAAGGGTGGCGTCGGCCTTCCGATTGAAGGTGCACCATGGAAGTCCGCCATGCCCCGGTGGGAAGTGGAATTGCCGGACGAGTGGATTTGGAAGATCATCATGGGCGAATACGACGGGGCACATCAATCCCCACGAACCTGGGAATAAGAGAGGATAGCGTGGATGTACTGAGCTGTGTAGAGAGAACGAGGTCAGCATGAAACCGGCGAATCATAGGATGAACCAGGTTTTGCGGGGAGGGGCAGCCGTCATCGCAGCCATGATTATCGGAGGCGCTCCGTTCAGCTTCGCGCAGGAAAGCGTGGCGGTTCGAGCTGCGCTGATGACGGGCGGGCTTCCTCTCGACGATCCGAACGCCGCCGTCTGGAGCAGTGCCACGCCTGCGTCGTTTCCGATGTCGCCGCAGGTGCATTGGCCGAATCGTATTCAGGAAGTGACGGTCAAGGATGTCATCGTGCGCGCCTTTCACGACGGCAAACAGGTCGCCTTTCTTCTGGAATATGCCGACCCCACTCAAGATCCGGACGATGGAGCGGCGCTCGAATTCATGGTCGGGGACAAAAAAGCGCATTTCGCCCATGGACAACCGATGCTCCAGGTCGAAGGCGGGCCGGTGAATATTTGGTTTTGGAAAAACAAGGCCGGCAAGGCCATCGATATGAGTGCAAAAGGCTTCGGTACATTGAAGCCGCAAGCGCATCAAGATGTGAACGCGAAGGGCGCCTATGCAAACGGGACCTGGAAAGTGGTCTTTTCCCGGACACTCACGACCGACCATCCCGAAGAAGACGTTCAAATTACGCCGGGGCAATTCATCAATATCGCCTTTGCAGTCTGGGATGGACGAAAAGATGCGGCGGGGGAACTGGTGGAAAAAGGGTCTCAAAAGGCCGTCTCATCGTGGTGGTATTTCCGAGCCGATGCTCCGCCGGACTATTCCAGCTATTTGTATGCGGCGATAGCTGCTGCATTGGCCCTGGGCTTTCAATTCGTCCTGATCAGAAAACTCAAGAAAGGGCAGTGAGCATGAAGGCGGCAAGGCTGGGTGTCGTTGCGTTCGCGGTCGGAGTCCTGGGGGGTGCGGCTTTGCTCGCGGGTGGGTGTGCGAACGAGCAGGAGAAACGCGGTCACGACCTCTATGTGCACTATTGCAGTGATTGTCACGGTGAGAGTGGCAAACAAAACGAAGGGTTTAATTGGTCCTTCATGCCTGATCCCAAGCCGAAAGATTTGTCCAATAAGTCCGAGATGGGCACATTCAAGGATGAAGAACTCTTCAATACCATCTCACGCGACATGTTGGATACCAGTGAGGAAGGTGGAGATGAAATCGGAGACGATGACTTCGCCGTCCCTACGATGCCGACTTTTAAATACACGCTGTCCGAGGAGGAGATCTGGGCCATCGTCGGGCATGTGCGTACGTTGCACGGGATGAAGATGGAGTTTAACGTCGCGGCACGCAAGGCCTCGCTTGAAGAAGGACTCAAGGCCGCCCAGACGAAGTTTGAACAGGCCAAACAGGCCTATGAAGCGGCGGAAAAGAAGGCGAACGAAGAAGCGGAGCGGAAGAGTGAGCAGTTGAAGAAAGATGTCGAAGTGGATGAATCCGCCTATGCGGCAGAACTGGCCGCGATGGTGCAGGCCAAGAAGGAGTTGGATGCGGCCCAGGTCGCCCTGAACAATTTCTCCACCAGACCAGGAAAAGGCGTCAGCGTTCCGAGGCCGGATCTCACGGTCAAGCCGGCGGAAGCCGCAAGATTGGTCGAGCGTGGTAAACGTCTCTACGAAAATAAGTACGGCTGCAACGGTTGCCACAATCTCGGCGGTGAAGGCGGCAAGATCGGTCCTGCCTTGGACCGGGCTGGGTTTCGGCTGAATGTTCCTTGGATCTATCGTTGGCTCAAGAATCCTCAAGCTATGGATTCGGCAACGCGCATGCCGGCGTTGGGCCTGAATGATGAGGATGCAAAGGCTGTGACGATGTATGTCTCGACATTGCGTGCGCCGAAAACAGAGCCTGTAGCACAGAGGCCAGTGGAAAAACCTTAGCAGATTGCCGAAAAAGTCTGCCAACGGCGTTCTCGCATCGCTCAGGGGCTCAACGTGCCACCGAGGAAGGGCCGCTCGTACAGATGTGCGCGCTCTTTATTCATCGTGCCGTGCGCCTCGTTGCGGCCTTGCCTAGGGAGTGGTGTGTCTTGGCGCGCCGGTTTGGGGCGGGTGAGAACAAGAGGCCTTTTTGAGCATCCTGAAATTCTTCTGGCGTTAGCGCAGTACGGACAATTCCAGCTCTATTATCGGTATCGACCGAGGGTTTCCGCCGGCTATGAGACCAGCACGCCTGCGAGGAATCCGGCGAGGATTGCGACACCGACCCATACGTGCTTTCGAAACATGTCGAATGCGTGAGAAGGGGCAATCGGTCTTCGTAGTTGATCGATCTGAAGGAGAAAAAATACCGCCACGCCCAGGAGAGCCGCGTAATATGGCCATCCCAGTTGAGAGAGCCACCCGGCTGCAGTCAAGAAAGCCAGCATGATACCGAACGCCAAGCCCACTCCTTGGTGCACGGAAGACCCGAAGTACAGAGCTGCCGACTTGACCCCTATGCGTCGATCATCCTCCTGATCCTGGATCGCGTAGATGGTGTCATAGGCCACCGCCCAGGCGGCCGTTGCGCCGAACAGGAGCCAGGCAGAGGCCTCCACCTGTTCTCGCACGGCGGCCCAGGCCATGATGGTTCCCCAGCCAAAGGCGATGCCAAGCATGGCTTGAGGGATCTGGATCCACCGCTTAGAAAACGGATACAGGGCTGCTAAGAAAACCGCGATGGGCGAAAGCCAAGCGACGAGTGGAGGGAGCGCAAACATCAGGCTTGCCGCGACCAGCAACAATAGACTGAGCAGGGCGAAGGCATGGCGGCGGGAGAGCTCGCCGGATGCCAGTGGGCGGGTCTTGGTCCGGCTCACCTGCCGGTCGAACGATTGATCCGCTAGGTCGTTGAAGATCACTCCCGCGCTCCGCATCAAAAACGACCCACCGATGAAAATCGCGAGTAGATGAGGTGGTGGAAACCCACGGGCTGCAAGGATGAGCGCCCACATTGTCGGGAGCAGCAACAGATAGGTGCCGGTCTGGTTCGGCAGCCGGATCAATCGAGCGAGTGCCGACCACGGAATCCCCGGCGGAGTTGAAGATGAAGATGAAGATACCACCGGAGTGGACATGGAGCGACCTTAGCCGAGGGGAAACAGGCTGTCAATGCGTCTTCCCTGGTTGTGACATCAGTGCGAATTCGGTATAACCACAACGTAAACAAGTTACAACCCATGTCGTTCGTCCATTTCCCGCCATGCCGTCGCGTCATCACGTTCAGTGTGGTGCTGGCACTCGCGCTGTCGGGTGTCGGCTGTTCGCTGCTCACGCGAGAGAAGGAGTTCGTCAGTTCCCAACCGATTCCCCTCATACCGGTGATCTGGTTCTCACCCAGCGTAACGACGGCTGAGGTACCATATCGCGATGGGTGCGGCGAGACACGATCCTTCGCATTGGGCGAGGCGCTTATCGCCTCCGTCCCCAAGGAGTTTACGGGAGTCTTTACCGGTGTGACGGCTCAGCGACAGACTGATGAACCCATCGCATCCGACGGCGTCCTTGAGGTCGGTGTGGGAGCGAAGCGAATCGAACTTGCCATACCACAGCAAGTACCAGGAACCTATCCGGCGACGGCGATAGTGGGAATGGAAATGGTGTTCTTGGCCCGCGATGGAACGCTACTCTTCAGTAAGAAACTCGAAGGTATCGGTCGTGGTACGGTGGTCGTCGGGGAACAGTCGTGTCAGGTAGATGGATTGGAGCCGATTGTCCAGGATGCCGTCCACTCGGCGACCAACGGTTTGGCTCAACACATTGCGCAATCGGTGCAGATCCGGGAGTACGCCGCTCAACGAGACACATGGGTGCCGATGACGGCCCGTCCACGCTCTCCTGTGGCGGCACCGACAACGGAGACCGTCACGTCGTCCGCTACGGCGGCCGAGCCGATGATGGAATCGCCTCGGGTCGCTTTGACCGAGACGGATGAGCCGGCGCAGCTGAGTTTCCGTGCCATCATCAGAGATGAAAATCAGGACCAATTCCTTCAGCCGGACGAATCCCTCACGATGGAAATCGAAGTGAAAAACGAGGGCCTGGGGGAAGCCAAAGACGTGACGGTCACGGCTGAAGGGAAAGCCGAGTTGGTCGCCTTGTTTCCCTCCGAAGTCCACATCGGCCTCCTTAAACCGGGAGAGGTGAGACACACCACGATCACGCAACGGGTCACGGCATCCCATGAGAATCTCCATGGAGAATTGACGCTGAATTTGCGGACGACCAGCCCGGTGACCTCCGTTCCTCCGCCAAAGGTATTTAGTTTTGGAATAAAACCCAGAATCAGCGACCCCACGTTGGTTTCGGATGTCGACAACCTGCCCCATTCTCTGGCGGCGTTTCGTCAGCCGAAGGCCGTCATTATTTCGATCGGTATCGGGACATTTCGCGATGAGCAGGTGCCGCCGGTCAAGTATGCCCGCCATGATGCGGAAGTCATGGCTGAATATTTGCGCGTCATCAATGGAGTTCCAGGGGATCGCATACGTATATTGCTCGAACGACAGGCGCGCGAACGGGATTTGGAAGACACGTTTGAGCGATGGCTTAGAAAACAGGTGGATCGGGAGACGGTTGTCTATGTGTTTTTTGCCGGACGAGCACTGGTAGACGGCGGGACCGGTGCGATCTCGCTTGTGCCATATGATGGGACATTGTCCGGGGCGAAGCCGCTCTATCCCCTCGTCCGTTTACAGGAAGCGCTCTACCGACTTCCGATCCGGCGAGCGATTCTGATGTTTGACGTGTCGATGGATCCGTCTCCCGGCGCCGGTCTTGCCGACATCCCCATGCCGGCCTGGGAATCCTCGGTCAGTGACGCAAGAAAAGATGTGGAGATGTGGATGGTGGGCAATCGAGGCCTGCAAGAAGCCCATGCGTATGACGAAGGCAAGCATGGATTGTTTACGTACCACCTCCTAAGAGGGTTACAAGGGATTGCCGATGTGGATCGAGATGGGACGGTCATCGCAGGCGAACTCTGTACCTATGCTCGCAGTCAGACGGCACGTGTGGCGCGTGAACAATTTACCAACAAACAAGATGTGCTCTGTTTACCCGCTACCGGACGGGAAGGTATGGTGCGCATACATCCGGTGGCGAGAGGCAATAACCCCAAGCCGGTTCCGATGCAGAAAGAACCAACCCTTCCCGCAGACACATCAGGACCGGCCTCCGGTCCGATGCGGATCGGGCCATAAGGGCTGGTAAGCCGGTCGGCTTCATTGACAGGCTCGCCGGATGACCGTTATCATGCCGACCAAGATTCTGTACAACCTCTCTTCTACCTCGCCAGGTGCCGGCGTAGCTCAGTTGGTAGAGCAGCGGTTTCGTAAACCGCAGGTCGCCCGTTCAATCCGGGTCGCCGGCTCCAAACCGCACTTCGTGTGTACCGCCGGTCTATTTATCGTTCTATCGTGATGACGACCGGCGGATAGAGGCCAACGCAATCCAGTAATTCTGCTTTCAGCGTGAAGTAGCTGCGGTCAATGGAACCTGTGGGGCTGCTGCTCGCATGGGTTATGAGCAATAGTGCCATGCCGAATCACAGCTATTAGCCTGCGACGCGCACTACCACTTTTCCCATCGGGCCCTGTGCCAATCGTGTGAATCCTTTCTTGACCTCCTCGAATGGAACGATGCTGTCCACCAGTGGACGGCGTCCGATCATCTCCAGCCGGTCGACAATCTCTTTCCATGCAGCTTGGGCTGCCTGGGTCGTATAGTCACCGACCGCGACGCCGCCTATACGAATGCGGCGGAATAGCAACGTCGCCGTATTGAATTCAGGGACCGTGCCTCCGCTCCTGCCGACGATACTAACCCGCCCGCCGTAGCCAAGGAGAGCGATCACGCGAGGCAACAACCTGCCACCCACGCAGTCGATAACCACATCCACTTTCCTCGGACTGATCGCAGCAGAGGCAGACTTCGTTAGATTCCTCTCCTCTGAGTCAAACACGAAATCGGCTCCGAGCGTTTTGAGCTTGGCTCGTTTCTCCGCATCGCGGGACAAGCCCACTACGATCAGGTTCACCGATTTTCCGAGTAGCACTGATGCCACGCCGACTCCGCCTGATGCACCGGTGACGAGGATCACGGATCTTTCCGGTGGCGGAGCAGGTGGGTCGCTCCATTGTGTGAGGGCCTGCCAGGCGGTTAGGAAAACCAGCGGGGCGCCGGCCATTTCCTCGAGAGACCAGCCGACAGGGATTCGGACGAGACTTTCGGCGGGTGTCACGACTTTCTCGGCCAGAGTGCCTGGCATGTCTACTCCCGCCGAGCAGCGCAGGATCCCGACTGTTTCGCCCACGCGGATGTCGTCTACCTCACTTCCTATCTGTAACACGTCACCTACCCCGTCACGTCCGAGGATGTGTGGCAGGACGGGTTTTGCTGGATACAGTCCTTGTGCCAGAAATGCATCCGCGGGATTGAGCGCGGCATACCTCACGTTGAGCAACACCTCTGTCGGGCCCGGCTGAGGATCCGGCACCTCGCCAAGCCGCAACCGCTCCACTCCATTATAGGAGTCCATCAACCAGGCACGCATAGGCCGGTCTTTGCTTCGGGGGAATCTTGTGATGGATAAGAGTTTCCGAACATTCTTCTGGAACGTCTTATAGGAATCAAACGACCTTCCGCATATGTTCTTCCTCGGCCTTCAAGGCTCTCTCTCGTCTCACATAGTCTTGAAGCCCACGCCGTATGATTCCGTTATGAAGCGCAGCGTATCGACCGCTGAGGGCTTTGACGCCGACGGACGTCACTCCCGCGTCCTGATTGCGAATGAGTTCGTGGAGGTTTTGTTCGAGACGGTCTTTGGCTTCCCGAAAATATTCTTCGGCGAGATCCCAGACCTCCGGATGTGCATCGATCCGTTCCTGCGTTCCGGCGTAAAGAGCGGTGGCGGCGATCACCAGAAGATCTTCGCCGATCATCTCGATCCGGTTTTGTCGGCCTTGATCGTCTCGAAGCGACTGCCGATGGAGGAGCATGGCGTAGAAGGTGGTGCGGGCCAGTCGACGACTGGCACGTTCGACGAAAAGCAAGTTGGAGCGGACCTTCGGATGTCGGAACGCCGGGTGAAGTGGTAATCGACGGCGTCTCCATTGGCTCACGTACCAAGGGGCATAGAATTTCAGGAGTCGCCGAAACTCGATGAACTGACGAACGCCTCTGGTGTGTTCGTCGAAGAGATGCCCGGCCCGTTCCACATGCAGGTTGAGCCCCTCACGAGCGACGAATGGTCGTAGGATATCAGTTGCACCTTCTCCGATTCGGTACATCTCCGCATCGCGGACCAGCTGTTCGATGCCGAACGCAGGCTCTCCACGAAGCCACTTCGAATGGGCTGTTTCGTACCCCATCCCTCCGAAGATAACTTGGGCGTCTTTTAAGAACTGAATGGTCGTCTCGGAGCAGAAGAGTTTGACGAGGGCGGCCTCGATCCGGACATCAAACGCGTGCTGGTCCGCCATCCGCCATGCCGTCAATGCGAGCGCCTCCATGGCGAAGAGATTCGAAGCCATCCGGCCCAGCCTCATGCGTTGGGTCTGCCGGATGCCTAGAGGTTTCTGGAAGGTGAGTCGTTGGTTGGCCCGATCGAGCGTGGGTTGCCAAGCTTGTTTAGCCATACCCAAGCAAATGGCTGGGATACTGACCGCCCGGCCGACATTGAGGATGGATAACGCGTACTTGAGCCCTCGACCCACTTCACCGATGACATTCTCAGCCGGAATGTGAACGTCAGTGAACGTCATGTGGGCGTTCTCGATGCCCCGGCAGCCCTCGAACTGGCAGTGCTGTCGAATATGAACACCGGATGCCTGCATATCGAGGATGAAGGCGGTGTGAACCTGTTCATCGGCCCCTTCGCCGTTGGGAACCGGTTCCCACGCGGTCTGCCCGTTCTGTTGTGTCCGTTTGGCCGGCACCCGTGCGATCAGCGTCACATAACGGGCGATGGGGCCGTTCGTGCACCACAGTTTTTCGCCGTTTACGACGAACATCGTCCCGGTGGCATCCAAGATAGCCTCCGTCGCAATGTTTGCGGCGTCAGACCCGGTGATCGGTTCCGTGAGGGCGAAAGCCGACACGGCTTCCCGCGCAACAAGGGGGAGGTACGTGCGCCGCTGCTCCTCGCTGCCGAACATGAGGATCGGCATCGCGATGCCGATCGATTGCGGCACTGCGACGGTGAGAGCCAGCGCGTTGCTCCAGCTTGCCATGAGCATGAGGGCGCGTCCATAGTTCGTGTACGAGAATCCGAGCCCGCCGTACTGCCGGGGGATCTTCATGCCGAAGGCACCGAGGGCGAAGAGTCCTTTCAGAACGGAGTCGGGGATCCTTGCGGTCCGTTCGATTTCATCGGGGTCGACATGCGTCGTGAGAAAAGTTTCCAGGCGTGGGCGGAATTCTTCCCAGGCGGTCTTCTCTTCCGGTGACTCTTCCGGCATGAGCAGGAGTGAAAAATCGGGCATTCCGGCAAACAGCCCCGCCATAAAACTCTGGCCTGTCAACCGCTGCCGGGCCTCTTCGATCCGCTCGAACCCTTTGAACAGGGCGGCCATGATGGTTCCTCAGACAGTCATCGGTTCCAGGGATGCTGATGCTTGCCGTTCGACAAATCGCGCCGTGAAGTGGCGCAGCATCGGCGCTTCATAGGTCAAGGTCAGGCCATGAATCCGGTCACGTTGTCGGTAGAGCTCGATAATCGCTTCTGCGACATAGGTGATCTGCATGTTCGTGTAGACACGTCTCGGAATGGCCAGCCGGACCATCTCAAGTTCGGGATGAATCGTGCAGCCGGTTGTCGGCTCCTTCTTTCCGAACATCACCGTGCCGATTTCGACTCCTCGAATCCCATATTCCCGATAGAGGGCGACGGCCAGTGATTGCGCGGGAAAGTGATCTTGCGGAATGTGGGGAAGAAACGCTTTGGCGTTGAGATAGACGGCGGGGCCGCCAATCGGTTTGAGGATGGGCACGGCTGCTTGATCCAGCAACTCTCCTAAATAGCGCACTTGCCCGATCCGGAAGCTCAAGTAATCCTCGTCCAACACTTCTTGCAACCCTCTCGCCATCGCCTCAAGATCACGACCTGCCAAACCGCCGTAGGTTGGAAATCCCTCGATCAGGATGAGCCTGTTCGTAATGTCCTGCGCCCATCGCCCGTCGTTCAGGCTGAGAAATCCACCGATGTTCACGAGGCCGTCTTTCTTTGCGGACATGGTGCAGCCGTCTCCGTAGCTGAAGAGTTTCCGAGCGATGTCGAGGACGGATGTGTCGGCGTATCCTGGTTCACGCTCTTTGATGAAGTAGCAGTTTTCGGCAAATCGACAGGCGTCGAAGAAGAGGGGGATTTCGTAGTGATCGAGCAGTGCCTTGGTTCGTCGGATATTGTCCATCGAAACCGGTTGGCCTCCACCGCTGTTATTTGTGATGGTGATCATCACGAGCGGAATACGCTCGCGGCCCACACGATGAATAGTTTCCTCGAGTCGGCTGATCTCCATATTGCCCTTAAATGGCCACTCGCAATGCGGGTCGTAGGCTTCTTTGATCACCAGGTCGAGTGCCTCAGCGTGCTGATGCTCGACGTTGGCCCTCGTCGTGTCGAAATGGATGTTGTTGGGGACGTACATGCCCGGCTTGACGACCGTTGAGAAGAGAAGATTCTCGGCCATGCGTCCCTGGTGCGTCGGAATGACATGCTTGTACCCAAAAATCGACCGAACAGTCTCTTCGAAGTGGTAGTAGTTCTTACTGCCGGCGTAGGACTCATCTCCCAGCATCAAGCCCGCCCACTGATTATCGCTCATGGCCGACGTGCCGCTATCGGTGAGCAGATCAACGTAGACACTCTCGGCGGGGACCTGAAAGAGATTGTACCCTGCCTCGCGGAGCAAACGCTCACGCTCCCCGCGCGTTGTTCGGCGTATGGGTTCCACCACCTTGATCTTGAACGGCTCGGTGGGAAATTTCATCGGACCGACCTCTGAAATCGTGTCAATTCCGTCCTGAATGCGTGAGGGTCGCTATATTCGAACACATACCGGGTCATGTCGAAGAGGGGAGCCGGATCGAGATCGCGCAGCAAGTCCGGTTTCCAGGTGATCTCCAATTGGTTGATCATCGTGATGGGTGTCGGCGGGCCGACCACCCCCAACTGCACCTGGCCGTAGGATTGAGAGAAAATGAGTATTTCCCTGTCGAACATGGCGGCATTGAGATCTCTCGCCGCGCCTTGTCGCCTGTAGTCTTCCTCGAAGCGCTTGAACGCAGGAGCACGTTCCAACTCCTCTCGAAACGCGTAGCATATCTTGATTCCGGCTCGCTGTTGGTCTTCCATGACCTGTATGGCATCAGCCACGACCGGCTCCTCCGCCATTTGTTCCCTTGTCAGGACCAGTAAGCGGCGAATGATCACGCCGCGCTTCACGGCCTCCTGGTTCGCCAAGAGGTAATTCGGATAGAGCGCCTCGCCCTTCTTCCAGATATTCCATCGCTCCATCAACGCATCGACCGAATGTTCGGCTGTTTGGACCAACCGGACGGCCTCGGCATTCGCCTCGGCTCCTTGGTACGTCAAGGTCTGCGTTTCAAGTTCGCGCAGCTCTTTCCCGATGGCTTCCACCTTGCGGGGAATGTATTTAGGGTGCTTGGGAACATGGAGCATGACGTCGACTGCCGTCAGGGCGAGAGTCCAGTATTCCTTGGCTTGTTTCGGGGCCTTGTCCTTTTGAGCGATCAGGAGGAGTTCGACCGGGTTCTTATTCAGGAGTTTTGCCATCTTGATGCACAACTCCGGCTTCGGGATTTTGAGTCCACGGCGCATTAGGTTGGCTTCCGGCTGAGCGATCCCCAATTTCTCCGCCAACGCGTAATCGCTACTCAACCCATACCGATCCTTGACCAATTCGAAGTATTCTGCAATTTCCGTCATGCCGACCTCACCATGGGGTGATCTTCATATCTAGAGGCGTCCTGGATGAAACGCCCGCTTCAACTTCTCTCGTTCAGTGCTTCACGCGAAATCCGGCTAACTGTTCTCCCATCGTGGACACGAGCTGGTCGTCCCGACTGTGTCCGGCCGGGTGCCAAGCCAAGATTCCGTCTTCCAACCACTCGGCCTTCCCTGCAAGAATATCCTGTGCTAAACGGAACACGTGCGAGTCGTCCTGCCATAGCGACCGTCTGAAAGAGAGCAAGGGCTTCGGATTGAACTCGTCTTCAACCTGTGAACAAAAGTGCTGTACGAGCCCATCGGCCAACCGATGATCCTGGGAGACTTGCCGTTGCGATGCGTACCATAATAACGATTCCATCGCAAAGAGGTGCATTCCGGCTTTGACCAAGCGCGCCGTCAAGAGTTGCTTACGTGCAAGGCCTTGACGATGACGGGCTGCAGCCCATAGCGACTTCTGTGCGAGTTCTCGGGACTTCGTTGTGACAAACCTCTCCCACATCGATTCGGATGCCGCAGAAGCCGGCCATCCTGCGATCCGAGGCAGGCGGTTGAGAGAGCGGCTCGCGACTTTGGCGAAGAACGGCAGAGCCTGGACCATCTCGCTGATCTGAAATTCCAAGAAGGCTCTACCTTGTGAGACGTATTCACCCAATCCTTCACGCCCGATCCAGAGGGTCAAGATACCGTTCGTCCCTTCCCAAATAACATTAATCAGTGCGTCGCGAACCATGCGCTCGATCGGGACTGGAAGGTCTCCATGAAGCCGGAGCGATTCCGACGTTTCGAACCCACGTCCGCCATAAATGCGGAAGAGATCGAGCACGGATTCGAGCAGCCATTCGGTCGCAAGGATTTTGGCGGCGGCCGACTCAAGCCGTACATCGACCTTGGCATCGGCCCAGACTCCCGAGATCATGACCAACGCTTCCAGCGCCAAGACGCGCGAGGCCATGCGCACGATCTTGGCCCCGATATCTGTGTGCTCGCCGATCGGATGATCATACTGCACGCGCTGTTGTGCCCGGCTTCGGGCCAGCCATAGGCATTGTTTCAGGCTTCCCAGGCAGGCGGCGGGCAGGGTAAGCCGACCCACGGTCAAACTTTCCAAGGCCCGTCGCAACCCCTCTCCCTCTTCTCCTAATCGGTCGGCAACCGGAACAAACACGTTGTCAAACCGGACTGCGCCGTTGTAGATGCCGCGCACACCCATATACTGGAGTCTGGTGCAGTGGCATCCCCGTGTCTGGGTATCGACGACGAAGGCCCCGAACCGGCGTTCCGACTTAGGGCGAGTCACATCCTCGGGGGAGGTTACGATTTGAGCGATCACCACCAGGAGCGACGCCAAGAACTCATCGTCCCGTCTGGGCGCGTTTGTCGTATACAATTTTTCTCCGGTCAGTCGATAACCCACCAGGACACCGTCCTGGCGGACGGGGATGGCATAGCTTCTCAGATCCCAGATGTCGCACCCGGCTCCCTTTTCCGTGAGCGCAAAGCCGGAAATGTCGCCACGCGCAAGGCGCGGCAACAATCGTTGTCGTTGCTCGAGGTTCCCGATGAGCTTGACCGGTTCCGCTACGCCGATCGAGTTGTGCGCTGAAATCAGCACCGTGGTCGCGGCATCATGGCTCCCGAGCAAGGTTGCCACACGGTGGTACTCCGACTGGGTAAAGCCGAGTCCTCCATAGATGGTTGGAATTCTCAGACCGAAGGCGCCGATGTCCTTGAGCGCCGCCAACACATCCTCGCCAAGTTCTCCCTTCCGGTCGATGCGCTCGGGATCCACTTTCTCGATCAGAAGGAGGCGGAGACGTTCAAGGAAGTCCTTCGCTGTATCGCGGAGGGGCGGGATCGATTGTGCTCGGAAGAGATCGCGGCGAACCACTCCCTCGAACAGGCCGGCCAGAAACCCCGAATAGGGAGTCCGATCCCGTGAGGCTTCTGCCACGGCGAGGGATCCTTGAAAGAAAGGTCTCATATCCGATTTTGCCATCGTATCCTACTTGGCTTGGTGTAGGGCGCCACGAGAAGGGCCGAGTCCCATCGTGACACCTTTAGCCGCTCGTTGTGGGGAAGTGGAAGCCGCCATGATCTGATCAAGTTGTACCATGCGCGATGCAGCACGGTTCTCAAATGCGGTTCGTTCGAGCGTGATCCCATGGCGTGCGAACTGCGTGCGGAGGTCCTCGTAGGCTTCGCGCACGAGCCTCGCGACCGACTGATAGCCGGCACGTAGGAGGTGCACGCGGTCTTGATAGCTCAGAAAACTCCGCTCAACCAGGAGTGCATCATGGGGACCCGGCGTAATCATCAGCAGTTCTTTATCGGGATGGTCCTGCCGGAACATGGCCAGCGCTTGCGACATGCGAACGTCGAGATTGATGCGGCCGGCCTGCTCACCGATCGTTAAGAATCCCTTGTCCCGGAGTCGACAAATACGTAGAGCGTCAGCCGATTCACGCCATGCCGCACAGGGCAGGGGCAGGCGAGCCATCGGATTGATCAGGACCATGAAATCCACTTGTTTGGCCATAGCCAGGTCGAAGAAAGCGGGTCGTCCGATGCCGGCATCGATATAATCGCGACCATTGATGCGGACGGGACAGAAATAGACCGGGGCGGCAGAGGAGGCGGTGATAGCTTGGGCGATGGAAATATTCCGCCAGCCCTCTTCACCGAAGATCACGCTGTCCCCGGATTCCAAATCAATGGCCGGGATATAGAGGTCTTTTCGAAGGTCGACAAACCGCAACCCCAGCCCCTTGGCCGTGAAGGTTTTCTCCAGGTATTTGGCGAAGGGTTCCAATCGGTATATGCCGCTGGGAAGTGCATCCTGAGCCTTGTCCAGCAGGTCGATAAAAGTCATCTCCTGATAGTTGCGCACATACAGCTTCAACAACGGGACCAGTTGCTTGGTTGCCCGCCAGAACGTCTTGACGCCTTCTCCGATGGCTGGTCTGAAAATATCCCGGTGCTCAAAGTAATACGGGCGCGTCCCGGACAAATTGGTCTCCAGTATCTCTTCGGGCTTGACCCCTTGCGCGAGCAGGGCGGCGACAGCTGACCCGGCGCTCACGCCGACATACATGTCGAAATCGTTGCTGGTGAACGACTCACCAAGGAGATCATCCAACGAGGTCAAGGCGCCGACTTCAAAGAGATAGCCCGTGAAGCCGCCTCCTGCCAGCGCCAAGGCCAATTTGGTCGGACGTCGAGCCTGCATAATATTTTCCCCGCTGTCTTCTTGGAGACTAACGGTTCTTGAATCGAGGCTGCCGTTTTTCCAAGAAGGCCGCCGTTCCTTCATTCCGATCTTCGGTATCACACAATTCGCCGAACAGACGGGCTTCCATGGCGAGGCCGTCGAAAAGCGGCAGCTCTCCGCCCAGACGGATCGCCCGAAGCGACGCTCGGATCGCCACTTGGCTTTTCATGGCCAAGGTGCGCGCCAGTCCCTGCGCTTGTCGCAGCAGGTCATCAACGGCCACCACCTGGGACACTAACCCGAGATGCATGGCTTCTCGAGCCGAGAGAGGTTCTCCTGTCAGGATCAATTCCATGGCCTTGGATTGGCCGATCAGCCGAGGAAGGCGTTGAGTACCCCCGAATCCCGGCATGATGCCCAGGTTGATTTCCGGCTGGCCAAGTTTGGCGCCTTCTGCGGCAAGGCGGATGTGACAGCACATCGCCAATTCCAAACCTCCTCCCAAACAAGCGCCGTTGATCGCCGCAATGACCGGTTTGTCGAAGGCCTCGATCTTGTTCAACATCATCTGTCCCCGGCGGGCCATTGCTTCGCCTTCGACCGATGACGGAATGGAGGCCAGCATTCGGATATCAGCCCCCGCGACAAAAAAACGGCCGGCACCGGTGAGCACGACACTCTTCACGGCATCATCCGTGGCGAGCGCGTCGAATGTGCCGGCCAGCTCAATCAGCAGTTCGGGTGTGAGGGCATTGACCGGTGGATGATTGAGAGTCACCAGTGCAACGCCTTCTTCAATCTTGCAACTGTGCATGGCTCCCGTCATGGTGGTCATGACACGCCTCCTTCTCGCAGGCTGTTGAAAAAGCTGTCAGCTTTGTTCTCGCCTCGCTCAGAGGCTTAACGTACAGCCTGGGAAAACGCCTGTTCCGACAGGCGATGGGTGGGCGGGTGAGAAGGATTACGCCTCGCCCTCCAAGACCCTGGGCGCTCACTGACTCGCGCCCGCCCGCAGACGTGACGCTCATTCTTCTTCGCGTCGCGAGCCTCGCTGCGGCCGCGCTGACAAACTTTTTGAACATCCTGCAACCTCACAAGTGGGCAAGACGGAGATTATCAATACGTGAAAAATCCCCGTCCGGCCAACTGCCCCGTGAATCCTGCGTCCACCATTCGCCGCAACATCGGTGCAGGCCAGAAGCGTGGTCCCAATGTCTCGGCGAAATCCTCAAGCTCGTGCAGAACCTGATCAATGCCCAGCCGATCCGCGAAATGCAATGGACCTTCTTTTTCCTTGGGATAGCCGATCCCCGCCATCATCGCCAGATCGATATCCGCTGCGGAGGCGACTCCTTCTTGGAGCGCCATGACGGCCTCATTAGTCATGGCCAGGAGCAGTCGTGACCGGCTCCATCGCGTCACGCCTCGTTCGCCGCGCGACCGAACTTCGTTGAGAAGTTGTTCCATCCCCTGATCGCGACCGCCTTCCTCTCCGCTGACATAGTCGTAGAAGCCGTGGCCCGATTTGACTCCCAGACGGCCCGTCTTCAGCATGGCTTCGAGCAGGGGAGCCGGCGTCATGCGAGGCCCATAGTTGCGGTACAAGATGCGTGCGACCTCGAACGAGATATCGAGACCCACCGCATCCAGCAGGGCGAGCGGGCCGATCGGCAGGCCGAAGGCCACCATTTCTTGATCGATCTCTTGTCGCGTGGCGGCTCCTTCTTGCAAGGCACGAACAGCTTCGTTCGCATAGGTCATCAGGACGCGATTGACCAGGAAACCCGCACACTCCTTTACCACAATCGGCAGTTTCCCGATGCTTTCGGCGAAACTCACGGCATCGTCGACGGTTTGCGGGGAAGTGGCCAACCCCGGCACGACCTCGACGAGCCGCATGACATAGGCCGGATTGAAGAAGTGAAGACCGAGTACCTTGTCCGGGCGCTTCGTCGCTGCGCCGAGCCCGGAAATAGACAGCGCCGACGTATTGCTCGCCAAGATCGCGTCTCTCGGGCAGACTCGGTCCAACTCGTGGAATACCAGTTCCTTCACCTTCATGTCCTCCGAAACCGCTTCGATCGCCAAATCGACATCCTTGAACTTTTCCAGTCCCGATGATGGAGACACGAGCAACATCTTCTCTTCCAATTGCTCCTGGCTCATCTTCCCCTTGTCCACCCGAGCCTGATAGATCGCGCGCACGGAGTCGATCCCCCTTTGCGCTAGTGTCGGATTCACATCGGCCAGTATGACCGGTACTCCGGCGTAGCTCACCACTTCCGCAATTTGTGCTCCCATGGTGCCCGCCCCGACAATGCCGACTTTATAGATGTACATGGGTCGCTCCGGTTCATCTGTTGGCTCCGAGGCATCTGCATCGAGTCATCGGGCGGGAATCGAATGCCGATGCCTCACGCCCGTTTTTACACCTGCTCCAATATCATCGCCGCTCCTTGTCCGCCGCCTACACACATCGTCACGGCACCCAAAGCGGCGCCCCGCCGGCGCATCTCGAAGAGCATCGTGATGATGAGTCGCGTGCCGGTCATCCCAACCGGGTGGCCCAACGCAATGGCACCGCCGTTGACGTTGACGAGGTCCCGCTTGAGACCCAACTGCCGTTCGACGGCCAGGTATTGAGCGGCAAAAGCCTCGTTTACCTCAATGACGCCGAGGTCCGCCAACTGGATGCCAGCCCGCTTGAGCGCTGCCGGAAGCGCCTGCACCGGCCCGATGCCCATATGCGCCGGATCGACTCCCACAAAGGCATAACTTCTGATACGGCCGAGCGGCCGCAGGCTGAGGTCTCGCGCCCGTTCAGCAGACATGACGATTGCCGCCGCTGCCCCGTCGTTGAGCGGGCAACTGTTCCCTGCCGTTACAGTGCCTCCCTCCTTGAAGAGAGGCGGGTAGAGAGCCAATTGCGGTTCGGTGAGCGCGACGTTCGGGCCTTCGTCCTGCGTGACTACGAGGGGGGCGACCTCACGCCCTCCGACTGATTTGGATACCGCCACAGGGTGGATCTCTTCTTTCAGTCGGCCTTCACGAACCGCTTTGAATGCACGTCGGTGGCTTTCGACCGCAAACCGGTCCTGTTCTTCCCGAGTGATCCCCAGCTCTTCAGCCAAGGTTTCCGCCGTCCGTCCCATGAGTTGGCCGCAAACGGGGTCTGTCAATCCTTCCCAAATGCTGTCGATGAACTCAGCATGTCGAAGGCGCTTGCCCCATCGCATGTCCCGAGAGAGAAACGGCGCACGGCTCATGCTTTCGACGCCGCCCACGATCTGCACGTCCGCATCGTGGCTTTGAAGGTTCTGGAAGGCATTCACGAACGGCTGGAGTCCCGAGGAACAGTTGCGCTGCACGGTGTACGCCGGAGTCGCGAGGGGGAGTCCGGCTTGGAGGGCAATGACACGAGCGATGTTGTAGGCGTCGCTCGGCTGTCCGACGCAACCGAAGATGACCTCTTCAATGAGTCCGGGATCGAGTCCGCTCCGCGTGATGACTTCACGGACGACCAGCTCACCGAGCCTGTGAGCCGGGATATCTTTCAATGCGCCGCCGAAGTTGCCGATCGGCGTCCGCACACCGGCCACGATTACGAGGTCTCTCACAGGGGCCTCCGTCCCAACTGCTTACACGGCCTGCTGTTGAAGCTGTTCCTCAGCGCGCGCCTGAGCCGCCTCGGCCCGCATCGTCCGGCGCAGCACCTTGCCGATGACCGTTCGCGGCAGCTCCTGACGAAATTCCACGGCCGACGGAATCTTGTATCGCGCCAACAATCCCGCGCAGTGTGCGATCAATCCCTGCTCGGTGATGAACGATCCCGGCTTCGCCACGACGTAGGCTTTGATGACTTCGCCGTAGTCGTGGTCCGGGACGCCGACCACGGCGGCTTCGGATACCGCCGGGTGCTGACGTAAAACTTCTTCGACCTCCCGCGGGTACACCGTTTCTCCGCGCGACTTGATGATGTCCTTCTTGCGATCGACAAAGTAGAAGTATCCACGATCATCCCGGCGCACGAGGTCGCCTGTGTACAGCCATCCGTCGCGCAACACCGCGCGCGTGTCTTCTTCATTGTTCCAGTATCCCCGCATGACTTGAGGCCCTCGCACGATCAGTTCGCCCGTTTCCCCTACCGGTACCTCTTCCAGTCCGGCGTCCGGGTCCACCACTCGCGCCTCGGTATCGGGGAATGGAAGGCCCATCGAGCCCGGCGGGTGTTCCCCATGCAGCGGGTTGCAGTGGGTCGTAGGGCCGGCTTCAGTCAAGCCGTAGCCTTCTGAAATTCTTGCTCCAGTGAGTCTTTCGAACCGCTCCTGCACGTCTGCAGGAAGCGGACTTGCTCCACTCAGGCACACACGCAACGAGCGTAAGTCATAGCGGCCGGCATCCGGATGTTCGACGATCATCGAATACATCATAGGCACGCCCGAAAATATGGTAATGCGATGTGTATGGATGGCCTTGATGGCTTCGTTCGCGTGAAACCGAGGCAGGAGGACTATCGGACAGCCTGTCGCGATGGCCAGGTTCTGACAGGTAGCCTGACCGTAGCAGTGGAAAAATGGAATTGCACCCAGAAAGATTTCCCGCCCCTCTCTAAAATCCAGGGACCAGTATCGACCCTGCAGCGTGTTGACGACCACATTCCGGTGTGTGAGCATCACGCCTTTGGCCGTTCCCGTCGTCCCACCGGTGTATTGCAGTTGTGCGAGATCGGTCGGTCGCACGTGAGGGAGATCGACGGAATGATCCGCACCAATTGCGGAACTCGTGCGAAGAAGGTCGAGGAAGTCATACACGGGTGGAACTTTCTCGACGGAAATCCACCGTTTGGTTAACCGGGCCTTGATGGGATAGAGAAGTTTCTTAAAGAAGGGGAGATAGTCCTGAACGCCGGTGACGATAATCCGTTTGGGGAGCGTCGTTGCCTCCTTCACAGCCCGAACGCGAGGATAAAGCAGGTCAAGGACCACCATTGTCTCTGCTCCAGCATCGGTAAGATGCATCTGAATTTCTCGCTCAACGTAGAGCGGATTGGTCGGTACCACGACGGCGCCGGCTTTCAGAATTCCGTAATAGGCGATAACCGTCTGCGGAATATTTGGAAGCATGAGGGCGACGCGGTCGCCTTGGTTGACACCGAATTGTCGGAGCGTAAGCGCAAATCGAGTCGTGAGGTCGTCCAGTTCCTTGTAGGAGATGTATGTGCCATAAAAGAAAAGTGCAGGGAAGTTCGCGAAACGGTCCACTGAGTGTCTCAGGAGATCCGGCACAGTCCATTCCGGATAGTTGAAGTTAGGGAGAACGCCTGGATCGTACTGGCTGATCCAAGTCCTCTTCTGCATCTGACCCTCCAGACAACATGGCCCTGGCTGTCTTGCTCCGCCGCCCTAACTCACCTGCTGACGAACGAACCCTGTCCAGGTGTAGGCGGAGTTTGCTCTCCGCTGTTCCAGTCCTATCCAGAACCTTTCGAGAAACCCGAGCACGGCGTTCACGCCGTACCGAAAGTCGTTTTTCTCCTGCTCGGACATTCCGGAACCGGAAGAACCTTGGATGGCTGCCACCGCGTGTTCCATCGCTGCTTCATGGGTCGATTCGAGTTGTCGGTGGAACGTGAAATAGGTGAGATCCATCTGAGGGTGACGAGTCGCTTTCAGATGCATGAGGCCGGGAATCAAGTGATCCCACATGGTGATGGCCATATTTTCGAGACCGAATGAGGCGCCCAAGGCCTTCGCATGATTGCCGTCGCTGTAGAGTTGCTCCATGCCCTCTATGTAGGCTTGAGTCGAAGGAAGCATGGGGCGAGACATGGCCGTATGCACATCGATACCGATGGATCGTAAGAAATCCCGATAGAGTAGCTCGTGACGACGCCGAGTTTCTCCATCGCCCAGTTCGGAGTACAGCACCTTTGCCAGCTCGTCGGCGATCTGTTCATCCTCCGTGTTCACGAGCTGGGACACCAGAATCCTGGGGAAAAAGCGAGCGAAGTTATAGAACTCGATCGCAAATTCCGTGAGCTCTGTATCGGAGAGATTTCCCGATCGAAAACGACTCAGGTAAGGATTATTAATGGCCCCATGTTCCAGAACGAGTTGCCTCATTTCATGATAAAACGCCATGGGTACCTCCTGAGTTCAGGATACATAATATAGTTTTTATATCATAATAGCAATAGACAGAGAAAGCGCAATCTAGCCTAATATATGGCTATACGCTCGTGAATATTTTAAAGCAGCGCTACAGATCTCCTTGTAACAGGTAAGAAATAATAGTAGTATTGAATCACGCAATAATAGAGAACATGGAGATGTCGGGATCTTCTCAGCAAGATGGGCGAAGGGGAGGCACCATGGAACGGACCCGTTTTGATCATGTCACGCTCTGCGTTGACAATCTTGAAGCCGCCGAATTCTTGTTCGCCAAGATCCTCGGGTTTGAAGTGATCTGGTCGGCTAGAGATGTGGGAAGCAATATGTCGTCGATGGACACCGTTGTCGTGCAGCGTGGGAGCGCCAAGATCGCGCTCATGCAAGGTCGAGACAAGACGGGGAAGTCTCAGATCAACCAATTTATCGAAAAGTACGGGCAGGGTGTGCAACACGTCGCCCTTGAAGTCGATGATATCGAGGCGGTGTGTCGAGAGTGGGAGGAACATGGTGTGAAGTTCAGTGGACCGGTGAAAGAAGGGAGAGATGGGTTTGGACCGCTCAAGCAACGCTTCACCTATCCTCTTTTTGCGCGGAGCGGACTGTTCATCGAGTTGACCCAACGACAGCATGGCGAAGAGGCGGCGAGGACGTTTGTCAGAAGCACGGTGGAGTCGCTGTACAAGGATATCGAACGAGACCAAACATCCGGGGTTGAGAAGACCATCATTGATTACGACGCATCGTCGATGCCTGAACACAAACAGAAAAAGCCGCTGAAAAAGGCGTCATAACCCGGCGGTCCACTCTTTCTTGGGAGCCGGCCATGTATCTCAAGCGGAGAGGAAAAGTGCCCAACCAGGCCCATGTCGGCATTCCCGAAGGGCTGTACGAAGAAGAACATGGACGAAACGGCTTTTCGGGATCGGCTTCCCATCTCTACCGGACACACCCACCGACGGGGTGGATCGCTATCGACGGAAAGCTGAAGCCCAGGGCCTTTGCCTGCACGCAGGTTCCCGAGACTGCATTTTCCATCACCGCATCCGTGACCACGCAATCAGTGCTGATGATGCAAAGCCAGGATGTAGGTCTCTACATCTCCTGGCGACGTGAGACGATGCCCTATTTCGTGCGTAACGCGGATGGGGATGAGGTGTATTTCGTCCATCGGGGCAGGGGACTATTTGAGACGGATTATGGCGTCCTGTCTTACGAGCCAGGCGATTATGTAGTGATCCCCAAGGGCACGACCTATCGCACTCACGGCGATGGAGCGCCCTCTTTTTTCCTCATCGTCGAGACTCCGGCTCCATTGGTGGTGCCGGAGCGAGGAGCGCTAGGGCAACATGCGCTGTTCGATAAAGGCGTGCTGCTTGCTCCCGAACTGGAAACAGTGGAATCGCTGGAAGCGGACGGTCGAGCGTGGGAGGTCTACATCAAGCGCCAATCCGACTGGACGCGAGTGGTCTATCCCTTCTATCCCATGGATGTCGTCGGGTGGAAAGGGGATCTTTGGGTCGCGAAGCTCAATGTGCGGGATTTTCGGCCGGTCGTCAGCCCTCGCTATCATCTGCCGCCGAGCGTGCATCAAACGTTTCAAGCCGGCGGGTGCTTGATCTCCACGTTTGTGCCGAGGCCTTTGGAAAGCGATCCAGAGGCGTTGCGTGTCCCCTTTTACCATCGAAACACCGACTACGATGAAGTGCTTTTCTATCATGATGGAGCGTTCTTCAGCCGCGCAGGGATTCAACCGGGGATGCTCACGTTGCATCCGCAGGGCATTCATCATGGACCGCAACCCCAGGCGGTCCAAGCCGGTAAAACGAAGACGTACACGAGCGAAGTGGCGGTGATGGTCGAGTCGAAGGCTCCCTTCGTGATCCGGCCGGAGATGGAGGCGGTGGAGATCAAGGACTACGCGTTGAGCTGGAGCCGTCCATGAAACTCGTCAGCTTTCGAGTCAAGACCCCTATCGGCACCTTCACTAGAGTAGGAGCGATACACCATCAGCAGGTCGTAGACCTGAATATGGCCTATGCAAGGTGGTTGGCGGATCAACAGGAAGCGCAGCCTTATCGCTTGGCCGATGCGCAGGTTCCACCGACGATGTTGGAGTTCCTTGAAGGAGGAGCTTCCACAATTTCGGCAGCACGCAGGGCGAAAGATTATGTGGCGGCATTTCCCGCATCAGTCAAAGGCCCGTCCGGTGAGACGATCGTGTATTCGGTCGCCGATGTCCAACTCTCTGCTCCACTTCCCAATCCTCCTTCACTCCGGGACTTTATCGCGTTCGAAGACCATATTGCCGCGACTTCGAAGAAGCGGGGCCAGCCGATCCCGCCGGAGTGGTACAAGGCTCCGGTCTATTACAAAGGGAACCATCACACGATCATCGGACCGGACGCCTCTCTCTCGTGGCCACTCGACACGACGAAGCTGGACTACGAGCTGGAACTTGCCTGTGTGATCGGGCGCAAGGGCAGGGACATCCCAGAACGACAGGCGGAACACTACATCGCCGGCTATACGATCATGAACGATTTCAGCGCGCGCGACATTCAATTTCAAGAGATGACTTGCAGGCTGGGTCCGGCGAAAGGCAAGGACTTCGCGACGGCGCTGGGTCCCTGTCTGGTGACTCCCGATGAGATTGCCGACCTGGGTGCACTGACGATGATTGCCAGGGTGAACGGAGAAGAGTGGTCGCGAGAGCGATTCGGGACGATCCACTGGTCTTTTCCCCAGATGATTGAGCACGTGTCACGAGGCGAAACTCTCTATCCGGGAGATGTGTTCGGTTCGGGCACGGTCGGCGGGGGATGTGGCTTGGAAATGGACCGCTACTTGAAGCCGGGCGACGTGGTGGAGTTGGAAATCCAGCCGATCGGGGTGCTCAGGACCCGGGTCGTGAGCGCCGCGCAAGGGGGTGAAGATGCTGGTCAGCACGGTTGAGCAGGTCCTCGCAGAGGTGGTGGCTCGGCATCGCGTCCTCTATGAAGAGCAGCCGACGGTCGATGCAAAATTGAAGACGGTTATCCGCCCCGGTTTGCACACCAAACTGACTCAGGAGGACGTTCTTTGTATTTTGCGATCTTCCCGATCAGTCTTCTTTGATACTCATGTGGAGGTGGTGTCGGGTCACCACACGGCGACGTATTTGCGCTTCGAATCCATCGCGCGGTTTCCAGACTTGATCCGACAGGTTGCCGACGATATGGCGGACTGGATCAAACGGACATTTCAACGTCACCCGATCACGGGCCTGGTAGCGACGAGTTCGGCCGCGGAGCGACTCGCCGAGGAGGTCGTGGCTGAACTTCGGGATACCTTGCACTTGGCCATGGCGTTGACGCCGTACAGTTGCGAGACGGGGCGAATCGGAACGGACATTGTGGTCGGCGCCGTCAAACCCGGTGAGCGCTTTGTGGCGCTCAACGATGTCACGACGCGCGGCAATTGTGTCAGCAAGCTCGGCAAGGTGATCACCGACCACGGAGGTCTATTGGCAGGGATGATGGTCTTCGCACGCCGTGACAGCGGCCAATTCCCGTTGATGAACGAATTAATCGCGCAGTATCCCTTCTACTACACGACGGATCTCGACATGCCGCAGTGGGAGCCGGCGCATTGTCCTTTGTGCAAAGCACATAAGCCTTTGTTGTCATGGAAGGATATGCCGGCTTTGTAAGGCAGCGATGGGGAGGTTGTTATGGATGTTGCAGTCGTCGCCAAGGAGATCAAACGAGACGATCTACGCCAGATGTACTACTACCTCCGGCTCACCAGAGCGCTGGAGGACAGGATCACGGCCCTTTATCGACAGGGACGTATCGTAGGGGGCGTTTACACCAGTCACGGAATGGAGGCGATCGCCGTAGGCTATGCCTCCGCGCTTGAGCGCGACGATATCATCGCTCCGTTTCACCGGGACATGGGGGCCTTCCTCATTCGAGGCTTCACGACCGGCGAGATTCTCGCCCAGTATCTGGGAAAGAGAACCGGGCCGACCAAAGGAAAAGACGGGAATGTTCACATGGGGGATCTCAAGCGAGGAGTCTTCGGATTCGTCAGTCATCTGGCGGACAATTTGCCACTGGCGGCCGGTGCGGCGCTGGCGTTTAAGATCAGGGGGGAATCCCGCGTGGTCTTTGGGGGAACCGGTGATGGAGGAACCAGCCGGGGCGATTTTCACGAAGCGATGAACTTTGCGGCGGTGCGGAAGCTCCCCGTCGTCTTCTTCTGTAACAACAACCAATATGCCTACTCGACGCCGCTCCGTCTGCAGATGGCGATTCCAAACGTCGTCGATCGAGCGAAAGCCTATGGCATGCCCGGTGAAATTGTGGACGGCAACGACGTGGCCGCAGTCTATCTGGCGGCAAAACGAGCCATCGTGAGAGCCCGTGCAGGGGACGGACCGACCTTCCTTGAGTTCAAGACGATGCGGATGCACGGCCATTCCGAGCATGACCCGGCCAAATACGTTCCACGTGAACTGCTCGAAGAGTGGAAGAAAAAAGACCCGATCTTGAAAGCCGAGCTGCTGCTCAAAGAACTGGGCTACGGCGATGAGGTCTCTTTTCAAGAAGTCACCGAGCGTGTGAAGCGCGAAGTGGAGGCCGGTGTGGAATTTGCGGAACAGAGTCCTCTACCGGAAGGGCCGGAAGTGTTGGAGGGAGTCTTCGCGACCGAAGCCAATAGTCACCCATTATGAAATGAAGTCGGAAGGTTGGAAAGTGATCAAGTGTAAAAGTTCGGGACGATCTTTACACGTTCGAACTTGAAGAACTCTTAAGGAGGAGAAGGAAAGACTTATGTCATCCACCACTGCCGAACGTGAGGTGTCCTATTTGGAGGCCATTTCACAAGCCTTGGACGAAGAGATGGCTCACGATGAGCGGGTGTTTTTGATGGGCGAGGATATCGGCATGTATGGAGGTGCCTTCAAGATCACCGAAGGCTTTCTCAAAAAATACGGTGAATGGCGGGTGCTCGATACGCCGTTGTCCGAGTCCGGTTTTGTGGGCGCTGCCATCGGAGCGGCGATCATGGGGTTGCGCCCTGTGGTGGAGATGCAGTTCGCGGATTTTATTTCTTGCGCGTTCGACCAGATCACCGAGGTGGCGGCCAAGAATCACTATCGATGGGGAGCCGCAGTGCCCATGGTTATTCGCGCGCCGTTCGGCGGCGGTGTGCACGGCGGGCCGTTCCATTCTGAATGTCCGGAAGGCTGGTTCTTCCATTCTCCAGGACTCAAGTTGGTCGCCCCGTCCACGCCCTACGACGCCAAGGGGCTCCTCAAGGCGGCGATTCGCGACCCCAACCCGGTGATCTACTTCGAGCACAAATTTCTCTACCGACGCATCAAGTCTTCCCTGCCGAAAGAAGATTTTGTGGTCCCACTCGGGAAAGCCGATGTGAAACGGGTCGGCAACGATATCTCGGTTATCACCTACGGCGCGATGGTGCACCTGGCGCTCGAAGCCGCCCAGACATTAGCCAACGAAGGGATCGATCTGGAAGTGGTCGACTTGCGCACATTGATGCCCCTCGACAAGGAAGCGATTTATTCGTCCGTGCGCAAAACCAGCAAAGCCATTCTTCTACATGAGGACAACAAGACCGGCGGCATCGGTGCTGAAATCGCCGCGTTGGTGGCGGAGGACTGTTTCGACTGTTTGGATGGACCGATCATTCGTATAGCGCCGCCGGACACACCGGTGCCGTTCAGCACGCCGCTGGAGGAGTCTTTCCTTCCAAAGACGAGCGATATTGTTACCGCGGCACGGAAACTGGCAGCTTATTAGTAGGTAGATAGTAGGTAGAAAGGAGACGACGTTAAGGCTGAGGCCGATCTATGACTTGCAATCACGCTGAACCTCAACCTTGTCCTTAACCGAGGTCCCCAAGATGGCTACCGACATCATCATGCCCCAGCTCGGAGAAAGTATCGCCGAAGGGACGGTCGTGAAGTGGCTGGTCCCCGTCGGAGGGATGATTCAGAAGGACGAGTCTCTGTTGGAGGTCGAAACCGAAAAGGTGACGTTAGAAATTCCCTCGCCCGCCACAGGC
Organism: Nitrospira sp.; assembly: GCA_037445435.1. Taxonomy (GTDB): domain Bacteria; phylum Nitrospirota; class Nitrospiria; order Nitrospirales; family Nitrospiraceae; genus Nitrospira_D. The sequence goes on from JBBIKN010000004.1 coordinate 51,920, forward strand.
CGGTTGAATGAGATCATCGTCCATGAGGGTCAGACGGTTCCCGTCGGCACCCTGCTCGCACGCATTGAGAGTGCTCCACCCTCGGAAGTTATTAACCGGGTCGGAGGGGTCGTCGTTCGCCCTATGGAACAAGCCTCACGAGGTGAGCAACATCATTCTCCCGCCGTTCGGCAGCTGGCGAAGGAGCACGGAATCGATCTTTCGCAGGTGAAGGGAACCGGGGTTGGCGGCCGGGTTACCAAGAAGGACGTCCTCGACTTTATCGCCCGAAGCGAAACTCAGGCCAAGGTTCCCGCAGCAGTCAGTGAGCCTTCCATGGGCGAAGAAATTCTCCCCTTTACTCAGATGCGCAAGACCATCGCCGATCGGATGGTCAAGAGCAAGCAGACGTCAGCCCATGTCACCACCTTTTTTGAGGCCGACTTTTCGAGTATCGCGAAATTCCGAGACACCCTTCGACAAGACTTAGGGCAGAGCCACAGCCTGACCTATCTGCCATTCGTCATTCGTGCCGCCACGAAAGCCATTCGCGATGTGCCGGTCGTGAACTCGTCATGGGGCGAGCAAGGAATCGTGGTGAAGAAAGATATTCACATCGGGATCGCCACGGCGCTTGAGGACGGATTGCTGGTGCCGGTGGTGCGATATGCCGATCGAAAGGGACTGGCACAGTTGGCGAAAGAAATCGCGGATCTCGCGGAACGGGCCAGGTCCAAGAAATTGAACCCCGAAGAAGTCCAAGGCGGGACGTTCACAATCACCAACCATGGAGGGTTCGGCAGCCTGTTCAGCACGCCGATCATCCATCAGCCGCAAATTGCGATTTTGGGCATCGGCGCAATTCAGAAACGGGCCGTCGTCATTGACGATGCGATTGCCATTCGGCCGATGGGCTACCTCAGCTTGTCGTTCGACCATCGGGTCATCGATGGGGCGACGGCGGATCAGTTCATGGGTCAACTGAAACGCTATCTCGAACAGGGCCATTGGGAGCAGATCTTGTGAGTAAGAATGTGTGAGCCGTAAGGGGGCAGGAGTCAGCCGCGAGGAGTGGAGGGACAAAGTTGTGAACGAGATGAAGCGAGCAGTGATCGTCAGTGCCGTGCGGACGCCGATGGGAAGCTTCAATGGAATGTTCAGCCAGGTGCCGGCGACGAAATTAGGCAGCCTTGCCATCGCAGAAGCGTTGAAGCGGGTTCACTTGCCGCCGGATCGTGTCGAGCAAGTGTACATGGGGTGTGTCCTCAGTGCCGGCTTGGGGCAAGCGCCGGCGCGGCAGGCCTCTATCGGAGCCGGAATTCCACACTCGGTCGGTGCCACGACGGTGAACAAAGTTTGTGGATCCAGCATCCAGACGGTGATCATGGCGTCCCAGGTTATTGCACTCGGAGAAGCGAACGTCGTCGTGGCGGGTGGGATGGAAAATATGACCCGCGCGCCGTATGTGCTTGAGAAAGCACGACAAGGATACCGGTTGGGGCATGCGGAGTTGATCGACAGTCTCGTCAAAGACGGACTGTGGGACGTCTACAATAATTTCCATATGGGAAACGGCGGTGAACTGTGCGCGGCCAAGTATCGATTGACGAGAAAAGAACTGGATGACTTTGCATTCGAGAGTTATCGGCGCGCACGCGAGGCGATAGCGACTGGAATCTTTAAACAGGAAATTGTGCCTGTCGAGGTAGCGCAACGCAAAGGTTCGGCAGTGACGGTCGCGGAAGACGAAGAGCCGAATCGAGTCGACCTCGGCAAGATGCGTGAGTTGAAGCCGGTCTTCCAGGATAACGGCGTCCTCACCGTGGGTAATTCCCCATCCTGTAATGACGGTGCGGCGGCGTTGGTTGTCATGTCGGAAGAAGAGGCGGCACGTATCGGGCTTGTCCCGATGGCGCGTATTGTCGGCTACGCCGGAGCGGCACTGGCACCGGAATGGTTTACGATCGCACCGATTGAGGCCATCAAACGAGTGCTCAGGAAAACAGGACTGACGATCGGCGACATTGATGTGTTCGAGATCAATGAAGCGTTTTCAGCCGTGTCCCTCGCGATCAACAGGGAATTGGGGCTCGACGAGAAGAAGGTCAACGTCAACGGCGGGGCGGTTGCGCTCGGCCATCCCATCGGGGCGACCGGAGCACGCATCCTGACGACTCTGGTCCATGCGATGGCCGCACGTGGAGCAAGGCGGGGATTGGCCGGCCTCTGCATCGGCGGAGGAGAAGCGTTGGCGATGATCGTAGAAAGGTAATGATCGATGATCATCGGTCATCGGTGAAGCGGCTTCTTTCCAACCAAGAGCCGTTGACCAGTGACCTACATCAGGACCATGAAACTCGACGAGATCAAGACGATCGGCATTGTAGGAGCCGGTCAGATGGGCCGGGGCATCAGCCAGGTGTGCGCGACCGCCGGCCATGAAGTTCTCCTCGTGGATGTGACCAAGCCCGCACTGACGGAGGCCATCTCGAAGATACGCGTCGGACTCGAACGTGCAGCTGAACGAGGCAGTCTCACCGATCGTCGAGCAGACGAGGTGCTCGCCCTCATCCATCCATTCGTGCAGCTCGACCGCTTGCGAGACGTCCAGTTGGTCATCGAAGCAATCCCGGAAGATTTTGCACTGAAGCGAAACCTCTTCACGGAATTGAACAGCATCTGCGTGCCGCAGGCAGTGCTCGCGAGCAACACCTCATCCATTTCAATCACGAAGTTGGGAGCTGCATCCGGCAGGCCGGACCGCGTCGTCGGTCTGCATTTCATGAATCCCGCACCAGTGATGAGGCTCGTGGAGGTCGTTCGGGGTCTGGAAACAGCCGAACAAACGACGCAGCTTGCGCTCGAATTGGCAAAGCGCCTGGGTAAAGCACCGGTCTTGGCTAAAGATATGCCGGGATTCATCGTGAACCGTGTTCTGATTCCTATGATCAACGAAGCGGTTTTTGCCTTGGAGGAAGGCGTCGCATCTGCGGAGGACATTGATCTGGCGCTGACCACCGGCGCCAATCATCCCGTGGGACCGCTGGCTCTCGCTGACCGCATCGGCTTGGATACAGTGCTGGCCATCTGCGAGGTCCTGCATCAAGACTTGGGGGATCCAAAATTTCGTCCCTGCCCCTTACTCCGTCGGTATGTCGACGCCGGCTGGTTGGGGCGGAAGAGCAGCCGGGGATTCTATATTTATGAACGAAAGGACGAACGGCAGGAAGCACTCAGCGGTAGAGCGTGATTTTACTACGAAGGGAGAACAAACGACAGGAAGCAATCAACAGTAGGCGGTCCTGATCTGGTTCCTCACCACGATCTGGAGCAGATCGATGCAAGAACGCAAATCGCGATTCACCTCCCTTTCAGGATTCGACATCAACCGTGTGTATACGCACGACGATCTGAAGGACTGGTCACCTGACAAGGAGTTGGGAGCACCGGGCGAATTTCCGTACACCCGAGGCGTGTATCCGACCATGTATCGCGGTCGGCTCTGGACGATGCGGCAATTCGCCGGGTTCGGGTCGGCCGAAGACACCAACCGCCGCTTCAAATATCTCCTCCAACACGGACAAAACGGCCTGAGCGTCGCATTCGACACGCCGACGTTGATGGGGATCGACGCAGATGACCCCCGTGCTCACGGCGAGATCGGTCACTGCGGCGTGGCGATCTCGTCGATCGATGATATGGAGCGACTGTTCGACGGCATTCCGCTCGATCAGGTCACCACGTCGATGACGATCAACGGTCCGGCCGCCATCATCTTCGCGATGTATCTCGCGGTCGCAGAGAAGCGCGGTATCCCTCTCGAACGGCTGGACGGCACGCTGCAAAACGACATCCTGAAGGAATACATCGCGCAGAAAGAGTGGCTCTTTCCGCCCGAACCGTCTCTCCGCTTGATCACCGATACCATCGCCTACTGCGCCGAGCATGTGCCCAAGTGGCATCCGGTCAGTATCAGCGGGTATCACATCAGGGAAGCCGGCTCGACCGCGGTGCAGGAACTGGCTTTTACCCTGTACGACGGCCTGACCTATGTGGAAGCGGCGGTCAAAGCCGGTCTTCCAGTGGATCGGTTCGCTCCGCAACTCTCCTTCTTTTTCAATGCGCACAACGACTTTTTCGAGGAGATCGCCAAGTTCCGTGCGGCCCGTCGCTTGTGGGCCCGTGAAATGACGCGCCGGTACCGGCCCAACGATCCACGTTCAGGGCAACTCCGCTGCCATGCACAAACCGCCGGCTGTTCTCTTACGGCACAACAGCCCATGAACAACGTGGTCCGGACAACGATTCAGGCGCTGGCGGCGGTCTTGGGCGGTACGCAGTCTCTCCATACCAATTCGATGGACGAAACGCTCGCGTTGCCGACCGAAGATGCGGTGAAACTGGCACTGCGCACGCAACAGATCATTGCGCAGGAGAGCGAGGTCACCAACAGTGTCGATCCTCTCGGCGGCTCCTATTATGTCGAAACCCTCACGAATCGTCTCGAAGAGGCGGCGCTGGATTACTTCCGTCGGTTGGATGATATGGGCGGCATGGTCCGGGCGATCGAGCAGGGATTCCCACAGCGTGAAATCCTCGACGCCTCGCAACGGTATCAACGCGAGTTGGAACGGAAAGAGCGAATCATCGTGGGTGTCAACGACTACGTGGAACCGGAAGAACGCCCGATCTCGATCCTCAAGATCGGACAGGAAGTTGAGAGCGAACAGACGGCGCGTCTGTCAGACCTCCGCAAATGTCGCGATCCCTTCAAGATGGCCGGTGCCGTCGAGGCACTGCAGGAAGCAGCCTCGTGCAGTGAGAACGTGATGCCGTACCTCATCGATGCGGTGAAAGCCAAGGCGACATTAGGTGAGATGTGCATGGCCTTGAAAGAAGTGTTGGGCACGTATCGGGAGCCAGTGGTGTTGTGACGGCCGCGGACGACCGGGTGCCTCTTGTGCTCGCGCGACGCGCACACAAAGCTGATTAGGTTGTGATCACAGCGGGCGGTGCTCGTCGCATGCGCGCAGTGGGAGGCATCCCGGTCGTCCGCGGCCGAAGGGGAGGATGTAGAGGAGCAGGCGCTCTGCTTGGTGCCTATCCCTCCTAGCTGAGCCGTTAGAGGGGGAAAGGGAAGAAGGAAGCCTAACTGGCTGTTGACGAGACCCCATGAAACTCGGAGCGTTTGAAATTTATCCCATCAGCGACGGCCGGTTTCGGCTGGATGGGGGAGCGATGTTCGGGGTCGTGCCCAAAGTCTTATGGGAGAAATGTTGTCCAGCCGACGACCTGAACCGGATCTCGCTCAGTCTCACGGCTCTATTAATAAGAGTGAATGGGAAGAATATCCTTGTCGATACCGGGCTGGGACCTAAGGAAGACGAGAAGTTTCGACGCATGTTCGCTGTTGAACGAATACCCACGATACTGGAATCACTCAAGCGGTTAGGTCTGGGACCGGATGACATCCATCTGGTGATCAATACGCATCTGCATTTCGATCATGCAGGGGGAAACACCATAAGAGAAACGGATGGGAGCATCAGGCCGGCCTTCCCTAAGGCTCGCTACCTGATTCAACAGGGTGAATTTGAAGATGCAGCCTGCGCTAATGAACGGACCAGGGCCAGTTACCGCCAGGACAATTTTGCTCCGATTGCTCACATCAATCAGTGGGAATTTCTCCACGGCGATACGGAGGTCGTTCCAGGTGTGACCGCAGTTGTTACCGCCGGCCATACGCGCTGCCATCAAAGCATCAGGATCGAATCCGAAGGGGAGGTGGCGTTTTTCCTCGGCGACTTGATTCCGACCGTGTCGCATCTGCCGCTTCCCTACATTATGGGCTACGATCTCTTCCCCATCCAGACCCTTGAGACGAAACGGTGGGTGTTGGATCGAGCGTTCGAACAGCGATGGCTGCTGCTCTTCGAGCATGATCCCATGGTTCAGGGAGGCTATGTTCGGCGTGATCGGGAAGGCAAGTATTTTCTTCGCGAGGTGACAGCATGGCGGTAGCGAGCGCGCCCCTCCGGGTCCTCATCGGCAAAGTCGGTCTCGACGGTCATGACCGGGGTGTGAAACTCATCGCGCGAGCCTTACGTGACGCCGGGATGGAAGTCATTTATACCGGTCTCCATCAGACGCCGGAACAGGTGGTCAGTACGGCGATACAAGAAGATGTGGATGCGATCGGCCTGAGCATCCTTTCAGGCGCACACAACACGCTGTTTCGGCGTGTCCTCGAACTCCTTAAAGAACAGGATGCCGAAGACATTGCCTTATTCGGTGGGGGAATCATTCCCGATGAGGATGTGCCCACACTTACGGCGGCCGGTGTGAAGGCTCTATTCAGGCCTGGTACTCCCATGGAGGAGATCGTCAAGTTCGTGAAAGGACTCAAAGCGCACAGCTGAGGCATCATGCGTACGTTAACGACTTCAGTGGTGACGACGTGCGGCGAATTCACGTCGAACCGTTCCCACTATGAGGGGCTCCTGGCCGACCTTCAGAAACACCTCGCCCTCGCTCGGGCCGGAGGGCCACCGGAAGCGATCGCGCTTCATCAACGACGGGGCAAACTGACCGCACGTGAACGGATCGCGAAGCTGCTCGATCCAGATGCGCCTTGGCTGGAACTGAGCCCCTTGGCGGCATACGGGATGTACGACGACCAGATCTCCGCTGCCGGTCTGATTACAGGCATCGGCTACGTGTCGGGACGGCCCTGTGTCATCGCCGCCAATGATGCGACGGTCAAGGGCGGGACTTATTTTCCCATGACGATCAAGAAACATCTCCGGGCCCAAGAGATCGCGCTGGAGAATCGACTGCCCACGATCTATCTCGTGGATTCCGGCGGCGTGTTCCTACCGATGCAAGCCGACGTGTTTGCCGATAAGGAGCACTTCGGACGGATGTTCTTCAATCAAGCGCGCCTGTCCGCCCTCGGTATTCCTCAAATTGCCGTCGTCATGGGGATGTGCACCGCGGGTGGCGCCTATGTGCCGGCCATGTGCGATGAGAACGTGATCGTGAAAGGGACCGGCACCATTTATTTGGCGGGACCGCCGCTGGTCAAAGCGGCAACCGGCGAGGAGGTCACTGCCGAAGAGCTCGGCGGGGCGGATCTCCACACCAGACTTTCTGGGGTGAGCGATCATCTCGCTGACAATGACCATGAGGCGCTCGAGATCTGCCGGTCGATTGTCGACACTCTGCCGAGACGGCCGGTCCTTCGCAGGCGGGAAGCGATCGAAGAACCACGTTTCCCGCCTGGCGAGCTGTATGGACTCATCCCGAGCAACCCCCGCCAGACATTCGATGTCCGTGAAGTCATCGCCCGTCTGGTGGACGGCAGTCGATTCCAGGAGTTCAAGGCCCGGTACGGCCGGACGCTCGTCTGCGGCTTCGCCCGCTGGATGGGCTATCAGGTCGGCATCGTTGCGAACAACGGCGTGCTTCTCTCCGAAGCTGCCCTGAAAGGCGCGCACTTCGTACAACTCTGTGCTCAGCGGCGATTGCCCCTCGTCTTCCTCCAAAACATCACCGGCTTCATGGTCGGGAAAGAGTATGAGGCGCGCGGGATCATCAAGGACGGCGCCAAGATGGTACAAGCGGTGGCGACCGCCGAAGTCCCAAAGTTCACGATCATGATCGGTGTCTCGCATGGTGCCGGTAATTACGCCATGTGCGGACGGGCCTACGCCCCACGGTTTCTTTTCCTCTGGCCTCACGCGAAAACCTCGGTGATGGGGGCGCAACAGGCGGCGCAGGTACTTTTGACGGTGAAACAGCAACAGCGAGCCCGCGACAAAGGCGCCCTATCGGAAGACGAGCAGCGAAAGATCCTGGATTCCATTCGCGAACAGTATGAGCGGGAGGGCAGTGCCTATTTCAGCACGGCTCGGCTCTGGGATGACGGTATCATCGATCCGGTGGAGACTCGGAAGATTCTCGGTCTGTGTCTGGACGTCGCACTGACGACGCCGGTCCACTCGTCGCACTTCCCGGTTTTCCGTATGTGAGGAGGCGATGAAGAATTCTACGATCCTGGTCGAGTCGAATAAGGGCTGCGCACGCGTGACGCTCAATCGGCCCGATCGCCGGAACGCGTTCGACGCGCTCATGGTAGAGGAGCTGTGCGAGGCCTTTCGGACATTGGGACAGGATCACTCGGTGCGCACGATCATCTTGGGCGGCGCCGGTTCCACATTCTGCGCTGGGGCGGACCTCCGGTGGATGGGCCGGGACCGGATCATCTCTCTCACGGAAGCGCGGCAGGACGCCGAACTTTTACTCCGGATGCTCCGGACCATCGATGCATGTCCCTGTCCCGTCATCGGACGCATCCAGGGAGCCGTCTATGGTGGAGGGATCGGGTTGATCGCGGCGTGCGATATGACTGTGGCGGCTACGGAGGCAACCTTCACATTCAGCGAAGTCCGCTTAGGGTTAGTGCCGGCGGTGATCGCGCCCTTTATTCTCGCGAAGACCGGCGACTCGTTCGTGCGGCGATTCTGTTTGACCGGCGAGCCGTTTTCCGCCTCGCTCGCTCGAGAGGGCGGTCTTATCCACGATGTGGTTGAACCAGCTGCACTTGACGCCCGTGTTGCGGCCTTGGTCGAGCAGATCTCCCACCTTGCTCCGCGGGCTGTACGAGATACGAAGGCACTGCTTCGCCGACTTCGCTGTCTATCCGATGAGGAATGCTGGAAGGCTTGTATCGAAGCAAACGTTCTGGCACGCCTCTCGCCTGAGGCTCAGGAAGGACTTCGCGCCTTTCGCGAACGCCGAACGCCGAACTGGGCCACGTCGGCAGGCGGAGAATGAGGACAAACTGTAGAAGGTCGCATCATGCCAGAACGTCACCAACAGAACCGTGATTCGCCAGGAATCCGGATCATCGAAGTCGGTCCGCGAGACGGCCTCCAGCACGAATCGGATATCATCTCGACGGACGCCAAGGTGTCGTTCGTGGACGCCTTGTCCAAGAGTGGTGTAGCGGAGATCGAAGCGGGATCGTTCGTGTCGCCCCGTGCCATTCCGCAACTGGCGGATTCCGATGAGGTGTTCCGGAGGATCGAGCGACGACCCGACGTCATCTACTCGGCGCTGGTACCCAATGAACGGGGATTGGAACGGGCAAGGGCGGTGGCGGTGAAGAAGATTGCAGTTTTTACGGCGGCCACCGAGACGTTCACCCGGCGGAATATCAATTGTACGGTCCGCGAGTCAATCGAGCGGTTCAGGCCGGTGGTATGTGGTGCCAAACTCGATCGCATGACCGTGCGAGGGTATGTTTCTACCGTGACCCATTGCCCCTTTGAGGGGGCTGTCCAACCGCCCCAGGTTCTGGACGTGATGCGGCGATTACTCGATGTCGGAGTCGATGAAATCTCTCTTGGGGATACCGTCGGAAAGGCCTCCCCTCGCGACATCCGGAGATTATTGGATGTCATAGTCCCGCGCATTGAGAGAAGCCGTCTCTCGCTTCACGTTCACGACACCTGCGGGATGGCCGTCGCCAATGTCCTGACCGCGTGGACTGAGTATGGCATCGAGGCGTTTGATACGTCCGCCGGCGGGCTCGGTGGGTGTCCCTATGCGCCGGGCGCGTCTGGGAATGTGGCGACGGAAGACGTGGTCTATGCGCTGAAAGCATCCGGTGCCTCTCTCGCCGTGGATGAACGGAAGATCATTGCAGCGGCAAGCGAGATCGGGAAGGTTCTGAATCGCCGACTATCCTCGCGCCTCTCACAGGTACAAACAGAACAAACCGCGTACGAGGGTGTGGCATGAGTCTCTTGGGCTCGCCCCTGTTCATGTGCGACATCCACAGCTTAGTGACCTTAGCTGAGCAGGTGAGAGCGGGAAACGTCCGCGCCATATCACGCCTGATCTCCTTGTTGGAGAATCATCCGGGCGCCAGAGAAGGGCTGCGCCTCCTCAGCAACACCTCGCGGAAGGCGAGGGTGATCGGGGTCACGGGATATCCCGGAGCTGGAAAGAGTACGGTCGTCGATCGCTTAGTGCGCCTCTATCGGCGGAGGGATATAAAAGTCGGCGTATTGGCGGTCGATATCAGCAGCCCCATCACGGGCGGTGCGCTGCTGGGTGACCGTATCAGAATGCAGGAACACGCGCTGGATCACGGAGTGTACATCAGAAGCATGGCCACTCGCGGACATCATGGAGGGCTTGCCCCGTCGACCGGCGATGCCGCATTGGTATTGGAAGCGGCCGGATATGAGGTGATCCTGATTGAGACCATTGGGGTCGGCCAGAATGAAATCGACATCGTCGATCTCGTGCACAGCGTCGTGGCGGTGGTGGCACCGGGACTTGGCGACGAAGTTCAGGCTATGAAGGCTGGACTATTGGAAGTTGCACACATTGTCGTCGTGAATAAAGGAGACCTCCTTGGCGCGGATAACACGCTACGGAATTTGCGGGAATGGTGTCCGACTGTGTTGCGTACGGTCGCGACGACAGGCGAGGGGATTCCGGAGCTCGCTGCCGCAATCATGGAACACCAAAAGTCTGGAGACCATGTCGGTGAAGTCCGAAATCGCTAACCCCGGCTCAAGCGAGGCTTGGTATTACAAACAAAGGGGAAGGGGGTATCCGGCGGCGACAATAACGTGAGCTGCGCCCCTAGCCGCCGGTTCTAGCGAAGCTTGGTATGGAGGATCTATGCCGCATCAATTATTGACGATCTCACATCATATCGCACGGATTACCCTCCATAACCCACCCGCTAACGTGCTCAACCTTTCTGTGCTCAAAGAGCTGGAGCTTGTCTTGAACGAGTTGGAGGAAGAGGAGTACGTCCGCGCGGTGATCGTCACCGGTACGGGACGGTTTTTCTGCGCCGGTGCCGACATCAACGAGCTGGCTCACCTCAATACTGTACACGGCGGTTCTGAATTTGCGACTCGCGGACAGTCGCTACTCAACCGTATTGAGCGGTCCGACAAACCGGTTCTTGCGGCCATCAACGGAACTTGCGTCGGAGGCGGTCTCGAATTGGCTCTGGCTTGCCATATCCGAGTGGCAGCCCCCGAGGCAATGCTGGGATTACCGGAAATCAAACTCGGCCTTATTCCTGGCTTTGGAGGAACCCAACGTCTGCCGCGGATCGTAGGGCCTTCCAAAGCGGCGGGAATGATCTTGACAGGTACGAGTATCTCCGCAGAGGAGGCGTTACGAATCGGTCTGCTGAGTGGGGTGGTGCCACCTCACGAGTTGATCACATACGTTGAACGCCTCGCCGCTTCCATCACCACGCACGGGAAAGCCGCGGTCGAAGCGGCACTTCATGCAATCCGAGGAGGCATCGATATCCCCTTGGCGGAGGGTCTGGCCAGAGAGGCAGAATTATTCGGCCGATTATGTATCACTCCTGACAAGCAAGAGGCCGTGCAGGCATTTTTGGAAAAGCGGCAGCCGAAATTGACCGAAACAGAAGCCTGATTCGTGAGACGTCAAACAGGAGAGAAGCAAGGATGGCATAGATCGGAAAGAAGCAGCCGATGCTCGCAGATCGCCTCGCTCGATATTGCAAAACATTACGCTATGGCGATGTACCGGATGCCGTCGTGCATGAAGTCAAACGGCGTGTACTCGACAGCCTCGGCTGTGCGCTCGGGGCCTGGAACGCACCGCCCTGCCGTGTCGCTCGCAGGATAGCCCGGACCGTGAAGATGCCACAGGGCGCCACGCTGTGGGGTACCTCTCACAAAACCATTCCCGATCTTGCTGCCTTCGCCAACGGCGGGTTGGTCCGGTATCTCGATTTCAACGACACCTATCTTTCGAAAGAGCCGGCGCACCCTTCCGATAATATTCCGGCCGTTCTTTCAGTCGGCGAGGTCGTCCACGCGTCCGGCAAACGCGTCATGGAAGCCATCGTGCTCGCCTATGAAATTCAGTGCCGTCTCTGTGATGCGGCGGCGCTGCGTCCCCGCGGTTGGGACCACGTGACGTACGGCCCCTTCTCTTCAGTCCTCGGTGTCGCGAAACTCATGAAGCTCTCACGCGCGCGGACGGAACAGGCTGTCAATCTGGCCGGCGTCGCGAATATGGCGCTGCGGCAGACGCGGGTCGGAGATTTGTCCATGTGGAAAGCCTGCGCCTTCTCGAATGCCGCGCGCAACGGCGTATTTGCCGCCATGCTGGCTCAGCTGGGTATGACAGGACCGTCGCCCATCTTCGAAGGTGAAAAGGGTTTCATGAAGCTCGTTTCCGGGCCACTGGAGCTGGCACCATTCGCCGCAGAACGCGTTCTCACGGGGACGGATCCCGGGGGAAGAGGGTCAGTCCCCGTGAGCCAGTCCCCTCAGTTCAAGATTCTCGACACCTATATCAAGCATTACCCGGTCGAGTATCACGCGCAGACTGCAGTCGAGGCTGCCCTGGCGCTTCGCAATGAACTGATGGAAGCAGAAGGAGCTCATGCGATCGATCATGTCATGGATGTTGAGATCGGGAGTTATGACGTCGCCATCGAAATCATCGGACGCGATCCTGAAAAATGGCGGCCGGTCACGAGGGAGACGGCCGATCACAGCTTCCCCTATTGCGTGGCAGCAGCATTGCTTTACGGTCCCATGACGCTACAGTCATTCGGCCCAAAACGATTACAAGATCCGGCCCTGCGGGATTTGATGAAGAAAATCCGTGTCGTGCAGCAGCCCGAATTCGTGGGACGCTATCCCAAGGCCATGCCGACCAGGATCACGGTCAAGACCAAGGCGGCGAAAACCTACATGAGTCAGGTCGATCTGCCGGTCGGACATCCCGGCAATCCGATGTCTGATCGGGATCTGGAAGCAAAGTTTCGTCGGTTAGTTGCCGGACGACTGGATGGTTCCCGCATCGACCGGCTTATCGAATGGGTGTGGAACCTTGACAGGGTCAAAGACATCGGCACACTCATGCCGCTGCTACGGGTGAAAGGTCGAGGCTCAGCTTGAGGAATGGGTTGCGGAGGGCAACCATGGGTCAAACGGAGCAGACAAAGGCCTCTCGGTTACGTGAATTGCTGACCACACGCACCCTCGCCATTCCAGGCGCGTTCAACGCGCTGGTGGCGATGCAGATCGAACGGGCCGGCTACGAAGTGGTGTATGTCTCGGGAGCCTCGGTATCTGCTTGCCGTGGAGTGCCCGACATCGGCCTGTTGACGCTCAGTGACATGGCAGCCGAGGCGGGGAGGATCGCCCGTTCGGTATCGATCCCGACTGTTGTGGATGCGGACACAGGATATGGGGGTCCGCTATCCGCCGTCGAAGCAGTGAAGGCGTTCGAGGAGAACGGTCTCGCGGGCATGCAGATCGAAGATCAAGAAACGACCAAGAAGTGCGGCCATCTTTCCGGGAAACATCTGGTGTCGGTGGACGAAATGGCAGCCAAAATCGAGGCAGTCGTCCATGCCAAAAGAGATCGAGAGTTCATGATTATCGCCCGCACCGATGCCCGTGCGGTGGAGGGACTTGAGGCGGCCGTTCAACGGGCCGAGACTTACGCGGAAGCCGGTGCGGACGCGCTGTTTCCCGAGGCGCTCGAGTCCGCCGAAGAGTTCCAGACCTTCGCGCGGGAAATCCGGAAGAGAGGTGTCACTGTTCCATTGATCGCCAATATGACGGAGTTCGGGAAGACGCCTCTGTTGAGCGTCGCGGAATTCGAGAGACTAGGGTATCGCGGCGTGCTCTTTCCCGTCACGGCCTTACGGACGGCCCTGCGAGCCATCGGAGGGCTGTTGGCCGAACTGAAATTGTTCGGCTCTCAGAGAGACTGGCTTCATCACATGATGACACGACAAGAGCTCTATGATCTGCTCCGGTACGCCGATTCAGGAACATCGAAAATGGAGGATGTGGAGCATCGTCATGAATGAGTCTCTCGCGATCGATGCGAAGGGTCATCCTGCGTATAGCCCCGGCCTTGAAGGCGTGATCGCCGGAGAATCGGCTCTCTGCCTTGTCGATGAAGGAGAGGCCGGTCTCCTCTATCGGGGTTATCCGATCCATGATTTGGCGGAGCACGGCACGTTTGAGGAGGTCGCCTATCTCTTGTTGTTTGGTCATCTGCCGAATCAGAAAGAGTTGCAGAACTTTTCAGCACAACTCATCGAACACGCCGTCCTTCCTCGTCTCCTCGACGTGTTCCTTGGCGCGGTGCCTTCCAGCTCGCATCCGATGGATATCGTCCGAACGGGTGTGTCACTACTGGGCATGGTTGATCCGGACGCAGCCGACAATTCCCATGAGGCGAATGTAGGGAAATCAGTCCGGCTGTTGGCGCAAATCCCGTTGATGATCGCGACCTCCTATCGGCTCGTAAGCGGCAAACCCCGTGTGCGGCCACAAGCGGGTCTAAGTTTCGCTGAAAACCTCCTCTATCTTCTCACAGGCCGGAAAGGGGATGACCTTGCGAAAGCCATGGCTCGCGTCCTCGACGTCTCCTTGACGCTGTATGCCGAACACGAATTCAATGCGTCCACGTTCGCCGCCCGCGTCACTGCGTCGACGATGACGGATCTGTACTCGGCCGTTACCTCGGCCATCGGGACGCTCAAGGGACCGCTCCATGGGGGGGCCAACGAAGCCGTGGCCGAGATGTTTCTCGATATCGGCAGCCGTGAACGGGCGGAAGCGTGGGTGCGAGAGGCTCTTGCCAAGAAGCGGCGGATTATGGGTTTCGGTCATCGCGTGCTCAAAAAAGGCGACGCCCGTTCGGCCATCATTCAACGGCACGCCGAATCGTTGAGCAAAATCTGTCGCGACCACCAATGGTACGAGATTGCGACGACCATCGACCGTCTCATGGAACAGGAAAAAGGCCTCCACCCCAACTTGGATTTCTACACGGCGGTCGCCTATCTCTTGATGCAAATCCCGCTCACCATCTACACGCCGATGTTCGTCTGTTCCCGCATCACCGGATGGTGCGCTCATGTCATCGAACAGCAGGATCACAACCGGTTGATGAGGCCGCGTGCGCTCTACACGGGACCACCGAGGAGGGAATATGCCCCCCTTAATCGGCGTACTTGAACCATCGCACAGGGACGATTGATGAAGCTGTGTCCCTTTGACGTGGGATCATCGAGGAGAGGATATGTCTCCATTGATTGGCGTACCTGAACATATTGTGCAGGCGCGAAAAGTCAAAGGGCTCTGTCCTGCACTCCCATGGAGCTCTTTCGCGGACTTCTTCAAATCTCGTGTCTACGACCGCGCCTTGGTGAACCGAACGTTCTTGACCTATTACGATGATGATCGGGCGGTCCGCTACACCTACAGCTATGGGGAATTCGGGACGATGGTCGAGCTCGTGGCTGCTTTCCTCCATGACCGGATCGGTTTGCGGCGTGGGGACCGTCTGGCGACGATGCTCTTCAATCATGACGTCACCGTCGTGCTGTACTTCGCGGCGTGGTGTTTGGGCATCACGGTCGTCCCTATCAACGTCGAAGAATCCGCCGATAAAAAACGCTTTGTCCTGGAACATTCCGAAGCGTCAGCCGTGTGTTGCTGGCATGCCTATTTTGATGAAGTGAAAGACATTCAACGCGAACTTCCATCTCTCCGTCATGTGATAGGGGTGAATGATGAAGGCCTCGTAGACGGCCTGAAGCATAGGGTGAGGGCTAAGACGGACGTTCTCCCTTCGTCCGTAGGTACGCCATCTCACACTCCCGGTCTCGATGACGAAGCCCTCATCGTCTACACGTCCGGGACCACCGGCCAGCCCAAAGGTGTGGTGCTCACCGTGGAGAACTTGCTCCTTGATGCGGACGCGATCGCCGACTGGCATCAATTTGGAACTGACGACCGCTTGATGTGCGTGCTCCCGGTTCATCATGTGAATGGGACGGTCGTCACGCTGATAACGCCGTTTTATAGCAAGAGCAGCATCATTCTGAATCGCAAGTTCAAGAGCGCCATGTTTTGGCGGAGGCTGCACGAAGAGCGGGTGACCTGCGTCAGTGTCGTTCCGACTCTGCTCGAGTTTCTTCTCGATGCGGATGAAGATTTGGCCGCATACAAGCTGGACGGTTTGGGAGGGTTCATCTGCGGAGCGGGTCCCTTGCTCAAAGACACGGCGATCCGGTTCGAAGACCGATTTGGGTTTCCGATTCGCCACGGGTACGGCTTGTCTGAAACGACCTGTTATTCATGCTTTCTGCCGAATGATCTCTCGCGCGATGAGCATCGCCACTGGATCCGCGACTACGAGTTCCCCTCGATCGGTGTCCCGCTGCGACATAACGAAATGGCAATTCTGGGCGGGGATGGGCGACTGCTGCCGGAAATGGCACGGGGAGAAATCGGCATCCGCGGCGGGACCGTGTGCGCCGGCTACTTCAAACGGGACGACGCCAACGACGCGGCGTTTCAATGGGGCTGGTTCCGTTCTGGAGACGAAGGATTCTATGTCCGAGATAAGCTGGGCCGACCGTTTTTCTTCATCTCAGGTCGCCTCAAGGAACTGATCATTCGAGGCGGGGTCAATATTGCTCCGCTGGAAATCGACGAGGTGTTGAAGAATCATCCTCTTGTCCGGTTCGCGATGGCGGTACCCTTTGAGCATCGTTATTACGGGGAGGAGATTGCCGCCTATGTAGTGCTGCGAGAGGGAGTGGCCTCTCTCACGGAAGCCGAATTGCTTGCGCACTGCCGACAACGACTTCCGTTCTCGAAATGCCCCAAGGTTATCCGCTTTGGAGAAGAAGTTCCCTACACCTCAACCGGTAAACCCAAGCGCTTGGAGTTGAAAACTCGTCTTGCTTCTGCATTGGCAGCCTACCGTGAGCATCAATTCAAGGACACAAGGCCGATCTAGCGGGGGAGCGGTTGTTCATGCCCATGACTTTTCCTTTGAGGCGTCGCGCATTTCGGTCCGTCAATAGAGCGGAGGTTGAGGCCCCCATCGCAATCCGGCAAGGTCAGGGTCCTCGCCATCTTGTGCCGGTCGATTCAGTTTGGCGGCCTTCCGCTGCACACGGCGTTCTTCCTTGTCACGTTGCTTCTGACGACGTGCTTTTTCACGGTCCCGCTTCGCAAGTGTGGTTTTGCCTGGTCCTCCCATGATGCTCTCCTTTAGGGTGCGACGTGTCTATGTAAAGCCTACTGTGGGGCGGCACCACGCTTACGGGTAGCCAGCGACAGCTTATTAGATCCCGATTTAAGGCGTCCGTCCTTCTCCTTCTGTTGAGAGCGGGAGACTGTATCTGGACTCAACCCCTGACTTGCGGCTGAGGTGATCTGGCGGCGAATGTCCTCGATCGACGGCACCGAAGATGACTGCGCCGGATCTTGAAGCCCCAGCATTTCCCAACGGATCTTGGCTCGAAGAATGGCTCGCTTCCGTCGGTGTGGGGCTTT
This sequence comes from Nitrospira sp., assembly GCA_037445435.1. Taxonomy (GTDB): domain Bacteria; phylum Nitrospirota; class Nitrospiria; order Nitrospirales; family Nitrospiraceae; genus Nitrospira_D. The sequence goes on from JBBIKN010000004.1 coordinate 69,295, forward strand.
GGATCCCCATGATGTATTCATTGCTTCTCCACCTTAAAAGATGAAACCCACAAATGGGCGACAGGATATCCGCCTTGCAATCACTGTGACTTGCCGAAGGACGCAGACGCTTTATCCGTAGCAGTCACGAACCGATCCTCCGGAAAGACCGCTCGGAGCCGGTCGGTGACGGACCGGCGATACAGTTCGGGTTCGCGAGCGAGCAATACCAACTGTTTGTTGTCGAGCAGAATATTGAGGTGATTTTCCGAGACGAGCAATCGCGTACCGTTACCTACATTTACGCGATACTGCGTTTTCCCGTCTGGGTTACGCTCAGATCCGGATACGATCTCCGTCAACCCGTCGATGATTCCTTCATAGGCTTCAGATCGGTGACGCACTTTCGTGCCATCCGGGATGCGGACCCAACGCTCAACAGATATTGGTGGATTCAGTTTGGAGGTGCTCATAGACATTCGCTTCCAGTGTAGGTTCTCATTTGTTTGTGCTCCTTGATTTCGAGAACAGAGGGCTGCTGAATGTAGTGCACGCGCAACCCGCACTATCCTCTCTCTCCTAACGTGGATCATCGATAGACACGGCGGTGTCGAGGGAGCGCCTCCGTTGTCTGCACTGACACAGGCGTTATCCGACGAACTACCGCAGCCTGATCAAATCAATCGCGCAGGCACGTATCAGGGAGGAAGGCGCGAGGATCAGAACGAGTATGGGGCAGTCTACCACATAACGGTGTGGATTGCGAATGAGGAAAGGCAGTGGGTGCGAGAACCTCGCCTGAATCGATGTAGAAAACTCATTCCCCGAGACGATGAGAACCGGTGTTTGTGTGGTAGGGAATTCAAAGAAGCCGCAGATGGATACGCCACCACCTTCAAGATGGTCGCCGGCCCCGGGGATTGGAAATAGCTCCTCACCAAGGCCGAGCGAGGGGAGTATGTGAGCGAACTGTATCGCACAGGGTTTAGGTCAGGAGTGCTGTTCAAATCCGACGGTATTGGTGATGTGAGAAGGTGATGAGAGGTGACGGGGCGCTTCAGCCGAAGCGTCCCCGTCGGTAGGTCTCGCCAATAGGCTGGTGCGTCAGTAGCGATTGCGGTTCTGCCTCCCGCCGGAACGACCAGCACCACCAGACCGAGGTTCCATCGGCTTGGCCTCGTTAACGGTCAAGGAGCGACCATCCATCTGTGAGCCGTTCAAGGCGGCGATGGCGGCTTGGGCTTCCTCTGAAGTCGACATTTCGACAAAACCAAATCCGCGCGATTGGCCAGTGAATTTATCCGCGATGACGCGAGCCGATTCCACTGTACCATGTGCGCCAAAGAGGGTGGTGAGTTGCGATTCAGTTGCCGCATACGGCAACCCGCCGACATATAATTTTGAACCCATGGGGTTCCTCCTTCCAAAATGATATTGTCGGAGACGCGAGAAAAACGTCACGAGAGGAAGGGGAGGGTCGAAGACGCAAAAGGACGCGGCTTAGGTCAGGCTTCCGGTCAGATTTCTCGGTAACAACAACATCGGTGATGGGCCGTCGTCATCTCGTTTCATGCGGGGCCCTGCGCGACGAAGGTGTTATCCTAGCAGGTGTTTAGAAAATAGCTACCACCTGTCTTACGTGAGAGCGTTCTCTCATCGTCAAAGAGTTACGAGTGCTCTGACGGTTGCGGCCCATGCCAGATCAAGTATGGCGGCTTCTTCATGGTTGCGGCCGCATCTGGGTAAAGATGTACGGCATAACTGTAGGCCTGTTCTTGGGCATTCAAGCAGGTGGGTGCGAACAGAGCATGGGTCGCGATGTTTCGGAACGCCATATGGTCGGCCGTTACAACGACGTTGTAGACGGAACAGGTGAATTCGCCGTCCTTCGAACACTCCGTGCTGATGGCCAGATAGGATCCATCCGAAAACGTCATCACCGGTTCTAAGTTGAGGCGGCTCATTGAGACTCCTTTCATTTCTGGATATTGTTCGCGCAGGGCAGATTAAGGAGAGAAGCGCGAGGGTGAGGTAAGAGCGACCGACGGACCAAGGGTACCATCCCTTAACTAGATAGCGAATGTGCAAGGATGCGGTATGAATCGGAGGACATGATGAAGCCCTCCAGCTGGCGACGTTGAAAGGGCCTCACAGCATGCTAGATCACTTGTAAGGGGGCGTTGGAATATATAGAAATGGAGCACATACCGCCAGAGCCGTCGCGAGGCGACGGCTCTGGGAGAACTCTTCCTGGCAACGAGCAATAACGAGACCTCCTTCGGTGTTGATGTCAGTCATTGTGGCTGATCAGCCGACGAAACCTCCCATCATCAACGCGAACGCAACGATCCCGATAAAAATCGCGCCATACCAATACACCCATGCTGGCTCATGTGTTAGGTCGTCCTTTACGTCCTTTAAGTGTACTTCACTCATAATCAGTCACCTCCTTACTTGAACGTGCTGTTTTGACCTCAGGGTGTTTGGACCGTCCTCTATTCGATCCGTATGTTAAGAAGTGAATCGTTCCTTCGCCATCGCCCAGAAGATGGAATTAGTACCTACACCGTTAGAGTGAGGAGAATATGAGCATATTACTGAGCCTTGAGATAAGTGAGAATCGCCTCGACACGTCCGTCGACGGAGAGCTTCTGATAGATGTGATGAAGGTGTGTTTTGACGGTATCGACCGACACGCACAATTGGTCGGCAATTTCCTTATTGCTCCGACCAGCTGCAGCGCACGTTAATATTTCCCGTTCCCGATCGGTCAAACCGGAAAGCCTGGTGTTGTTTTCTTCATGCGGCTGTCGGAGTGTGCCGGGAACGGTCTGCGCGAAGTGCTCGGACATGACCGGTGATAAGATGTGTTCTCCTCTCGCGGTTGCCCTAATGATCCGCAGAAAATCAGTTTGGTCGGTATCCTTCAGGATGTAGCCGAACGCTCCAGCCCGTATCGCAGCCACGATCCGTGTGTCTTCATCGTACCGAGCCAAGAGCAATACTCGTGTTGCAGGCAGGTGCTGATGGATGAGTTTGGTGACCGACTCCACATCGAGATCCGGCATATCGACGTCCAGAAGGACGATGTCGGGTTTGTGTTCAAGCGCCAATCGATAGGCCTCGCGCCCATCCGTCGCCTCTGTGACGCCGGCGATATCTCGCTCCCGTTCCAAAAGCACCCGCAGGCTTTGCCTGAAGAGTCGTTGAGCTTCGACGATGAGCAGTCGGAGGGATCTCGGTTGTATTCGACGATCGATGCGGTGCGCGTCGGTTTTCATATTTTGTGACCTCACCGGCGCCCGGCGGCTTTCTCCCTGGTTTGCCGGGCACCGGTGTAACCTTCATGCCTCCATTACGCCGCCATGCGAAACGCCCAACGGTCTAAATCCCGTCTCAGTTGAGCAAGCGCTTTAGCTTCCCTGCTCTGTGCCGCCATGGAAAGTCCCCCTAAAAAGATGGTGGCCAACAGGAGAGCGGCGGCCATCAAGTAGCTCATCGGGATCTCCGGCCATGATGCTGGTTCAGTAGACGCAACGGCGATATCTTCTGAAGACCCAGCGGAAGGTGCTGCGACAATGAGCTGCGTTGGGCGATCTGCGACGACCTCGTTGCGAACGGCTGCGAATATCAAACTCGCCAACTGCTCTTGCTGTGCTGCTCGTCCTTGTTCGGCGTTCATCTGTGCACGTACTACCTGTACGAGTGCGGACCCGAGTCGCTCCTGAATGGCGCCTGCCTGGAGCCAGTCGTAGTGGGCGGCCTCGACGATGCGGCGTCCGAGCGTGGTTTGCCAGGTCGCGGCGAATTCGTCATGCAAACGTTGCCCTTGGACTTCAATGGCGCCGATCATCTTCATGTTGTACGTCGTGCCATACTGATCGGCCGACAACAGACCGGTGCGAACGCCGCGCTTTGTGAAGTTGACGATCGCCCGTCCCTTGACACCCTCCACGCGGGCCAGATGATCGACGGGGATCGTGGCGGCTTGGTTGAGGACGGCTCCCAGCAAGCTGCGTGATCCCGATTGCCATTCGTGATACGCAAGGGTCGCGCGATTCCATTCGGAGACTGATTGAGCCACGGCTTGATTGGTGCGACGCTCGAAGAGCATCTGATCAACGATGGCTTGGCCAAGAGCCGGCTGAAGGACGCTCATGCCATTATCGATGACTACCTGCTGTTCAAACGCGAGCGCTTGTGATGGGACTGTTTGATAGGTTCCGTTGGCAGCGAGAAACAACAAGAGCCCTCCAAAGAAAATTGCACACATCCCGACGCCCACGATGATATCGGTGGTGTTGTAACGGTATGACATATCAGCCTCCTTGCCACATGGGACCCTCTATGTGGCGACGTGCAACAGTGATAGAGATGACATCGTCGGACTCAAACGCCCGAGGCCATTTCTGGATGACAACGCAGCGAAATGATGGAGAAGGGGTGAAAAAGGACGGGGACCGCACCAGCCATGTACAGTCTGTCGGTTCTCTGCGCCAACAACCAACATGGCGACCACCCCCTAGAAGATGAGGCGGCATTAATAAATCAATCTACGCTTCTCGGCGTCCGACGGTCAAGCGTGGTTCGTAGCGACATCGCATCGATCTATCCGGTGCTGTCTCAAACCGAGAAAATGTTGGCCAGAGGGCTGGAGACGGATAGCATAGGCTGTCATGAACCGACTGCATTTGCTCCTGTGTCTCCTGCTTCTTTTGCCGACCCCGACCGTCACCGGGGCTGAATTTGTCGCACGAGTCCTCACCGTCCATGAAGGGGATCGCTTGACCATCCATCATCAAGGCCGAAAAGACATGGTGCATCTCCGCGACGTGGATTGTCCGGAGCTGAAGCAACCGTATGGAAAACAGGCAAAGCATGCGACGGCGGCGTACATCGGCAACCGTGACGTGGTCGTGCGGGATTTGAAACAGGATCGGCAAGGCCGGATGACTGCCGACATCCTCCTGCTCGATGGACGACAGATCGCCCATGAACTGGTCAAAGAAGGGCTCGCCTGGGTGCAACCGGGAGGATCCGGCAATCAAACCTTGAAAGATCTGGAAGAACTGGCCAAAGCCGCGGGGACAGGCCTGTGGGCGGACCCCAATCCTGTTCCACCCTGGAAGTGGAAATCCACGAGGTCTGCTCATCACAACTAGCCCGCATAGACCCCATCTCGACGTTGCAGCTGAGGATCCCATAGGATGGCCGATACCATTCCCTTTCTGAAGAGATTGGCATGTAGGTTCTCATTCCCCACCTTCTGTGGATAACCTTGTGAACAAGTCTCTTAATTCGGGAAAGAATAGTGCGAATGACGTGCGGATTTATCGATTCGCCTATTTTTTAGGCATCCGCCCCATATTGACCGATCCACAAGTAATAGTGGATCTAGCCGAAGTTCCCTACTTTTTTGCATATTCCTAGAAAGTTCTCTTGACATCACTCAATCGGGCCAGCCGAGCGTCTTTGCTATTGCCACCATTCGGATCGCTATCCACAGGTGCATCACTGTTCTGGGGATGGCGGCTCTCCGCATCAGGAGCGAGGTTTCGTCTCTGTCAAGAGCTGAGAAGAAAAAAGACGGCTCCGTCAAATGGCAAAAACGATCTAGGGACCAATCTCTTGACGCCAGAGCCAAATGGTTGGTTCAGGTACGTGCTTCTCAAGAATTTCGGGATGCTCTTCTGGCCTGAGCCTTGTACCGTGCCCTTCTCTTCAGCAACCAGGACATATCTCAATGGTCCACCACGGTTTAGGCACGACGGTGACGCAGGAGGAGGGAGGGAGTGAGACAGAACAAGGAGCGCAGGGCACAGAGGGCGACCACATAGCAGGCCGGGAGGCACGGATGCCTTGGGCCTGAAGCAATTCATTCAGCATAATGTCCTCGTCTGTTTACATTTGGGAGTTGGTTCAGTACGGCAGAGGAACCCTGGGGACGATGAGGTCGTCCCCAGGTCTCACCGAATGATCACCTGCCCTTTGCTGGCAGCTCAGGAATGAGGGTTGGCTCGGACCATGAGGGAGGAAGGCTGTCTCCCGTTGAATTCTCCTCACTCATTGTGGTGGATGAATCGATACCGGTCTCTGAGGAATCGGGCGATGTTGGAGGAACGGGCGGAAGCACCATATGTTCCTGGCCGATTTTTCGAACCTCCAGGTGCACTCGACGATTCATGTGCCGGCAGACGTCGCTGGTATCGATGCACAATACACCTTCTTTGCCCAAGCTCACGGTCTTGATCCGGTGTTCGGCGATGCCGGCATTCACCAATTCCGCCTTAACCGTTTCTGCTCGTTTCAAGCCGAGTTGTTTGTTGTAGCTCGCCGACCCCTGCTGATCGGTATAGCCCTGAATCAACACGCCGAAGTCCTCGTGCTGCTTCAGCATGTCGGCCTGCGCTAACAACTGCGCCTTTCCTTCGTCGGTCAATCCTTTCCGTCCGACTTCAAAGTAGATATCGGCATGGATGATATCCGGCATCGATGCAGCCGGAACCGCCACTTGGGATGAGCGGCTGATTGAGGCTCCGGCTTGGTTTAGGGTCGTGGACTGCTTGAAGATCTCCGAGACGCCGGCATTCTCGAACTTGTCCGTGGTCGGAGAAACCTTCACCTGGTCGCCGGACTGGCTATAGAGCCACGCGGCGGCGAGTAACCCTCCAAGAAAGAGAACGATCCCAGCCAGGACGATGACCTCTTTTGTATCTCTCTCCGGCCCCTTTATTGTGGGGGCGATATTCTCTGACGAAACCTGTGAACCGTGTTGCATGATGAAATCCTCCTCGTTATTCAAAGTGTGAAAGTTAGAAAGTCTTAAAGTTCCTGGCTGACAAGCTGACAGGCGTCAGGGTGTTCACGCATTGATCACCTCCTTTTCAGTCTTGGTGCCCATGGCCTGTTGGACTAGTGCCTGAGCAACGGGAGTGCCGGTCGGCTAGAAGTGCGAAAGTGAGAAAGTTATGAGAACAATTGAAGGGTTAAGTAATTTGGATAAGCATCAGAAGGATGCGGGGAAGCAAGGCCCATCATCCCATGCGGGGCTAGCCCCGCAAAGAGAAGAGGGGTGGCCTGGTTAGTCCTGAGTGCTCACGGAAGGCGCACACCAGACGTCATCGTATTCTCAGATTGAGGGAGGTGTTCCTTCAACGTTCGCAATAGAGGACCAATTCAGGTCACCGCTTGAGAGGAATAATGAGAAGATTGGAAGGAGCATCTGCAATGCAGTCTTTTGGATCGATTGGTTCAAGTCTCCTGGTATTCAGGATCGAGGCATTGGATACCTTAGCGGATCTTGCAGTAGACTCGCCCGGGAGTGGGAGTTTTTGACCAATGTGCTGAGAACGATTGGAGAGATCATGGATGAAGCAAAGATTAATGAAGGTTGCATTATTGGGCTTCCAACATGTGGCTATGCATTTAGCAGTAGCCGAATGTGTTTTATCGCTGCACCCAGTGATGATGAGTTTTATCTTGAGATCGACATTCTCCAGAATCTCTTGGCTGCCAAGGACTACGAAGCGTATGTGGCAGTTCAGAAAGTAGATCCAGCGAAGCTCGCTTTCTGTACGAAAATCTGTTCAAAAATTATTACGTCTCAATTCTGTATCGTGATATTGAATTCATCGCAGCACAGAGAGCATAAGGATGTGCGGATTCCGAACCCCAATGTACATCTTGAGTACGGCCTCATGATGGCATTCAAGAAGCACATTATTCCATTTCAGCGAGAGGGGGATGGATTAGCTTTCAACATAAGGCCTCTAGGAGCCTGTCCGACATTAGGCCCAACGCACTTGTGTGCAGGCACTGACTC
>JBBIKN010000005.1:0-72822 GCA_037445435.1 Nitrospira sp.
CCGTGGTGCAGGGTCGCCCGCGCTGTTTCTGAACCTTCATGCGCTTTGATCTGTCAGCATCTATAAAACACGCCTGTACGCCACTGTTGTCCAAAGTAAGCCGTGATTCCGCAGTAGAGGCGACCGCCTCAAACGCAATGTCAGAAATGTCTTATGAGGCAATTCTTCGCTTAACCACTTTGAACTGCGCCGCAGGCGGCAATCTCCTGAGTAAAGGGTGGCAAAGGTGGGCGGCTGTTGGGATCTGCGAGTATGGAGCTCTCCTACAGAGAGCCGATAGCGCATGGCGAAACCGTTCGGAATTCCTGGTCGGACGAGAAGCTATTGTCAATTTTTTGCGCCGTAAATGGGAGAAGGAGCTGGACTACCGCCTCATCAAGGAACTATGGGCGTTTCATGGACCACGCATCGCGGTACGCTTTGCGTATGAGTGGCACGATGACTTGGGGAATGTTCCGATCCTACGGCAACGAGAGCTGGGAGTTCGACGACAATGGCCTCATGCGTCGATGCATCGCCAGCATCAATGACATTCCTATTAGAGAGTCGGAACGAACGTTCCACTGGGCGCAAGGCAAACGCCCTGACATGCACCCCTCGCTACCTGATCTTGGATTATGAAGCTGTACTGGCGTGGGACTAAAGCAAAGGGGCTCTTCCCAGACTGAGAAGAGCCCCTTCAATCCTCATCATGCGAAGAACTGGTTCTTCTGCTACTGGACGATAACCTCAACTCGTCGATTCTTGGCCCGTCCCCCAGCCGTGTTGTTACTCGCAACGGGGTTCGTCTCTCCATGACCGGAAGCCGTGAGGTTGGCCACACCACCATCCCGCAGAGCTTGAGCCGCGCTCTCCGCCCGAGCATCCGAGAGTTCTTTATTGGATGGGAATTTCTTCAGCAAGGCTCCTTTAATCGCCACATTATCGGTATACCCTGCTACATGCACCGATTTTTCCGGAAAGTCCTTGAGCACGTTTCCAACACGTTTTAAGGCATCAGCTCCGCCCTCCTTCAGCTGGTCTTGTCCTGAATCAAACAACAGGCTCGACGCCAGATTGATCGTGAGTGTCTCCCCCGCTTGATTGACCGACACTGTTCCCTTTGAAATTTCAGGTTGCAGTGCCTTGAGAAGGTCCCTCTCTGCCTTTGCCAGACTCCCCCTGCTCTGATTTAACTGTCCTTCAAGATCTGCGATTCGTTGCCTGGCCGTCGCTAATTGCGTCCCCCACTCCGCCGCCAGCCGGTCATGATCCTCGATGTGTTGCCTCGACGCAGCCAGTTCCGCGGCGAGCCGGTCCTTCTCATTCTGCGCCGCTGAAAGCTGACCTGCGAGGGCTGCCGTATCACCGGCTCGGGAACGAAGTGCGACGATCTCACGATCGCGATCGGCCAGCTCTCGCTCCAACTCACTCACACGGTCGCTCAAGGTTCCATTTTGTCTCCGCGCCGCTTCTAATTCTTCCGCCAGCCGTTGCCGCTCTCGCTCCAGTGCTGCAAGGCGGTCCGTCGTATGGTCGGATGCCGCTGCTTTCGCAGTTGAAGGGCACCCGCTTCCCAGGTGGTAGCCATACCACTTTTTGTCAATGCACACCTCTGGTTGCTTAATATATGAACCAGAGTGCTTGGCTGACGAAGCACAACCTACTAAGGCAACCAGCCCTGTCAGTAATACGAAACCTTTCCCTATTCGCATGAGAACCTCCTCCTCTATGTCTGGCGGTGAGAGGTAGCGTCTAATCTCCTTTTCTCACACCGGTCTCGGTGTGATGTCAATCTTATTGACGATTCTTGAGTAGATCGCGGATCTCCCTCAACAATTGTTCTTCGTTGGTTGGTTCCGGTGGCGCAGGTGGCGGTGGTGGAGGAGCCTCCTTTTTAAATCGATTGACTTGCTTCACCAACATGAAAATCACGAAGGCGATGATGAGAAAGTCGAACACGCTTTGCAGGAAGACTCCGTAGTTCAATGTCGGAGCCCCTGCGGCTTTCGCTGCAGCTAAGGAAGGAGGTGACGTTCTAGACAGATCGATGAACAAGCTGGAAAAGTCGACTTTGCCCATCAGCAAGCCGATAGGCGGCATGAGGACATCGCTGACGAGTGACGACACGATTTTTCCGAACGCTCCCCCTATGATGACACCGATCGCCATATCCAGAACGTTGCCTTTCATGGCGAACTCTTTGAATTCTTTCAACATGTGCCCTCCTTTATGAAAGCGCTCCTCAGGACGATGCCAAAAAACAGCCTATCGCTTCCGGGTGGTATCAAAGGCATACCCTAACGTGAGCAAGTACAGATTGTCGGTATTGACGACGCCCGGCGGCGGCTGATTGAGGTAGCGCGTCGTCACTTGGAATCCGCTGGCCAATCCTTCAAAGATCTTGAGGCGAATCCCGTTGTCCATCGTGAAGAAAAAGTCCGAGAAATTTTGGAACGACGGAAAAATTTCGTGGTAATGATAGATCGTGAGTCGATCGTCGAACAGCGGCCAATTCCATTTGGTCGACACCCGCCCGCGAAAACTCGCTTGGTCCGGGGCCGTACGAAAATCTTCATTGAAATAGGCCGGACCGGCTTCCATGTAGAGAGTCATATCCTTGAAGATTCCCCCGTAGTCTCCCCGCTCGATCCATTGGTAGCCAGGACCACTCGCGATAGCGGTACGCAATTTCAGGTCTTGAAAAAAATCGTTCTCGAAGTAGGCCGACGCGAACCAGAACAACCGTTTCGTGATGAAGAAGTCCAACTTGATGGTTCCTCGGGCATTCCGAGTAATGAGGCTCCCGTTGTTGTCGCCATAGACGTACCGCCCCAGCATGGTCAGCCGCAACTGTTCACTGCGAGCCACGAAGTCTCCAATCACACTGACGTTCTTCAGATGCGCATTACCCGTCGATTGCGAATACCCGGCGTTGATACTGCCCGTATACACGACCGGCGGTTGAAGAACGGGGTTCACTTGCGTCACTGCGTCCATTGGCACAACCATCGTGCTTCCGCTCGGTCCTGCCTTCAGCTTCATTGTTCCGGGGTCACTCTCCTCGACAGTCCCAACCAGTACGGTTCCCTCTTTTAAATGAAAGGGAATGGAATGAGAAACGGCCAGCTTGCTCACCTCGGCCCACTTGACCTTGATGATGTCACCCGCCATGGAATTCTTGATGTGAAGCAACCCACCCGTCATCTCTATCACTTCGCCATAGATGACGCTGCCGTCTTTCAGCGTGACGACATCCAACACGGGAGTCTCTGCCTGTGGCACCGGAACCTGGTCAGCGGCAAAGGCGAAACACGCGGAAGCCCCTGCTAGAGACAACATCGCGATCATGGCAATCGCCGCAATGGACTGCTTCATTGATCCTCCTTGGTATTAATAAGTACTTTTTGACGGTTATTTTCACCTAGGCATATACCTGATTTACATCGATCCCGCAATAGGTTGGCGTCTGATTTCCAAACGTCCGGTGGAGATGGCTCGCTTTTCGTTCACACGTGCAAGCTGTCGCAGTATGCCATACCCTCTCGTCGGATCGAGCCCAATCAATGATGGAGACAGCCCGTTTTCGGAATAACCAGACGGCTTCACCACCGACGTGAAACATTCGTTATTTTAGTGAGAACAGCTTTCACGCCCATGCGTGGTCTGTTGCACATAGTACCGTGCCGCTTCAGATCTTCTGGATATTTTCAAACGCTTGTAGATTCTCTGTAACCGAGTAGCCACCACACCGGGCGCCACGTTCAATTCTTGCGCAATGTCCTTGTTCGTCTTCCCGGCCGCCACACGCGACAGCAATAGAAGATCGTCTCTCGAGCAGCCATCCTTGACGTTCTCTTGTGGAGCCCGACTTCCATCTCGAACCCACGCGATGACTTGTTGCGTCAACTGATGGTCCATGATTGCCTCGCCGGTCGCAACGATCTCGATGCTCTTCACAAGCGCATCGGCGGCAGCAGTCTTTAAGAGGTATCCCTGTGCACCTGCCAGAATGGCGGAATGCAAGAGATGTTTGTCGTCATGCGCGGTGAAAAACAGGACACCAACGTTCGGATGTGACTCACGGATCGCTTTGCACAGGTCGATTCCGCTCGCTTGCCCCACCCGTACTTCCAAGACCACCACATTCGGTCGGTGAGCATAGATAGCGGTCAGGGCATCGGGTTGAGTCCTTGCCACACCGACGATCTCAATATGGCTGCTTTTCGAAAGAATCGTCTTGAGCCCATTGAGCGTCAGAACAGAGTCATCGATCAGCAAGACACGAATTCGTTCTCGTATTCCAGTCCATTTGTCCATCCGGTAATCTCTGTTTTGTGAAGATTCCATAGCACAGCTCGGTCAACAGCCATGAAATGAGTCTGGCCTCGTATAAACGAATCTTGTGTCTCGTTATCAAAACTTCAGCTTCACGTCTTTCAAAGAATTGCTTCCTTTTTCAGGAGGTCCCCTGCCGCGCCATTTAGGCTGGTGTGGCGTCGTGAGATTCTCTTTGGCCTTGGTAAGGCTGTTCCGACTCAGGTCATCCACTCGCTGCTCTAGTTCCACATTCCGGCGCTTCGAGGTTTCCAGCTCCGCCGCCAGCCGCGTCTGGTTGTTCTCCAACAGTGCCGCTCGCGTTCGGGTGTCACGAGACGGGCGGCCATATCAGCTTGTGGCGGTAGAGACGAGCAACCGGCCGGCATGGCGAGGCAGACCAGGAGGATCGCGGCTTTGAACGCATGCACGACGATTTCCTTCCCTCTAAATGGCGCGGGTCGTGAATTCTGGATACTGACGCACGTCCGACTCCATGAGTCTTCTCATGGCAACCGCGGAGCAGCGCGGTAACCTCGAGGTCCGGCTCGGCCTGAAATCGCGTCCACCTGACTATGCTGCGCCGCAAGATTTCTGAGCATCCTCACGTTCACCAGAGCCCCGCAATTGACGCAGCGCAGCGCGCCGCGCCCTGCGACTTGCTCTTCCAGTTCTTCCTCCACACACAGCTCCACAATCATCAACCCGGCGCATCGCTTACATCGCATCGTATGGGCTCCTGAAGGATTCCACTTGTGACGTACTGAAGATCGCTCCCACTAAGGCGATGTGTCCTTCTTTGGACCCAGCGCACGCGTATCCGGCGACATATTCTGAGTCGTGTTCTGAGTTAATGACGCTGAAATACTCCGGTCACCACTCTTGGATTTCTGAACCCATCATCACGGCCTCCGCCGTTTAATCACAGCCGGTTGACCCGTTTGCGAACGACCACGGACTGAAGTGATTGGAGAGACGCGATGGGGACCGGGCGAATTCAACACCCTGCAGAAGTCCACAAAGAAATCGACAAATGCGCCGATCAGCGACTCACGACAAGCCAATTCTTCAGTTCCCTTCACTGGTTGCCACTGACCGTCGATTCGCTGCAAGACAGCCAATCGATGAGTCTTCATCTCAACGTCGGATTCGGTGGTCAGGAGAAAGTCCTGTCCGTTATGGTCTTCCACGAGTAACCCTCGTGCATTCATGCAGCGTTACCTCTCAGATCTCATCTCTGTTGATCACTGCACTCTGTAACGAATCACCTCACGCTCTCATGGCTGCGATGGCGAAATGGCAATCCCCGTGCCGCATGACGAGAAACGGAAGTGCCTGCATAATCAATCAGTTGACGAGAACCACGCGCCTCGCGGAATCGATTCCGTTGTTTCATGTGACACAGGGATCTGTCTCATGAGACAGAGTGCTTGCTTGATGAGACGATCCCGCGGTACTGGAAATGGGGTGTTATGAGGAGGCGGAGAAATGAGAGCACGGCCGTGAGGGATGGCTGGATTAGCCCCGTTACGGACCAAGAGACGATCGCACCGCAGTTCGACCTAGCGAGGAGGGATATTGAGCTCTACCAGGCGGCGATAGAACGTGGCTCTGCTGACCCCCAGCCGTTTAGCCGCTTCGGTCCGATTGCCTTTTGCCTCGGAAAGCGCCGCGAGTAATCGAGCCTTCTCGTCTTGCTCCGTCAGCGGGATCCAAACTGAAGGACTCGACGCAACCGAATTTCCCGTAATCTCCGGCGGGAGATCCACGGGTAAGATCTCCTTCCCCTTGCAGCTGATCACGGCAAATTCCATGGCGCTTTTCAACTCACGCACATTTCCAGGCCAGGCATGGCTCATGAGGAGGCGCAGCGTATCCGGACTCATTCCATCGATCGTTTTTCCGGTGGTGGTACAGATCTGGCTCAAGAACGAATGGGCGAGAAGGGGGATGTCCTCGCGGCGTTCACGTAACGGAGGAAGCTGAACTCTGGCGATACGAATACGATAGAGTAAGTCCGCTCGGAAAGATCCACGAACGACATCCTCGCTCAAGTTATGATGTGTCGCCGCCACCACACGCACATCGACTTTTCGGGGTCTGGCCTCTCCCAGCCTGGTGATCTCCTTTTCCTGCAGAACGCGCAAGAGCGCCGTTTGGACCGGCGGTGGGATATCGCCGATTTCATCGAGGAACAACGTGCCGCCGTCCGCCGCTTCGAACAGTCCCTGCTGATCGTTCACCGCCCCGGTAAAGGCTCCGCGCTTGTGGCCGAACAGTTGGCTCGTGAGGATCGAGTCGGTTAACCCCGCGCAATTGGCCGCGATGAACGGCTTACGCTTCCTCGCACTGGAGAAATGGATGGCGCGCGCGATCAATTCCTTCCCCGTTCCCGTTTCCCCTTCGATCAAAACGGTCGTATCGACTCGTGCCACCTCCCGCACAAGTTGGTAGACGCGAAGCATGGCGGGACTTTTCCCCACGAGATCATGGAACGACGCCTGCTCGTTGAGCGCCTGACGAAGCGTGTGGAGCTCGGTACGGTCATTGAGGACCACGATTTGCCGGCCCTGATGGCGAGGATCTCGATGAACCTCCATTTCAACCCACGAGAGGCGCGCCCCCTCCATACAAAATGGTCCGCTCGTCCGCCTGTCTGAGCCGCCATCGAGTATGTGTCGGACCTTCACGCGGTCTTCCTCAGGGATTGGAAACGCCTGTTCCCACGACCGGCCGATCACCTGTTCGGCCGTGCGCCCCAAGATCTCAAGGCTTCGCTCGCTGGCAAACGTGATGCTCCCCTGCTCATCTAAGACAAGTGCTGCGACCCCGAGATACTGAAGGAGAGCCAGCGCGTCGTCCTTTGTTCGTTCGCTGGCTTCAAGTTGACCCATCAGGCGCGTCTCAGCCTTGCGGTGGGATTTCATGGTGACCTCTTCGGCCAGCATCTTTTCCCTGGCCCGCTGAACGATGGCTTGCATCTGCTGAAAGCCGGCGCCCAGACGCTCGATGAGCAGGAGCTTTCGAGACCCGATCGAGAGCGCGGTGGCCTCCAATGTCATGGTGCCTCCCTGTCGATCAGATTCTGTCCAGGGTCCCGACTTCTCAATTGCGCCTGGCTCACCCTCCCAAGCCGGATGAGCGTGCGCGAGATAATCCTGCAAGAATGGAGAACATTGCTTGAGGTCTAACGCGGTGCGGTCCGCAAGACCAACGGACTGACGCCACCATTCAGGCGGGAGACCTCGGAGCCGAAACTCATTTGCCTCGTCCGCCCGCTCAAGCACCGCGATATCGAGCATCGACAGGACGCGATTGAACAGGGGATCGTCGGCCGGCACGAAATCGGAATTCCTACTGTTCATGTCAATCACGGGGAAGCACAGGGGCACTGATCATCTGGGTGGCGAGTAGCGCAAATAGCTCTTCAACCCCTTGCCCCAGTTTCGCGCTGCCGAACAGGACAGGCCAGCCTCGCTCACGAAGTCGCTCGATCGCCGGCTCATCGATCTCCCATTCCGGTCGAACATCGGCCTTGTTGATGATTGAGACGAATGGGACGGCTCCTATCGTTCGTACAGCAGTCTCTTGCAGAGAGATGGCCGTGTCCAGCGTGGCCTTTCTCGTGCCGTCCATGACCAAGATATAGCCGGATGAACCTCGGAGGTACGATTCGCGCACGCGCTGGAACTCATCCTCCCCATAGAGGTCCCACAACACCAACATCACGTCCTGAGGGCCGACTGTGACATTCTTCTTTTCCACGGTCACGCCGATCGTCGTATGGTAATGATCCGAAAACACATTGCTCACAAATCGGCGTACGAGGCTCGTCTTCCCTACCGCAAACCCGCCCAGCATGCACACCTTCTTCTGCATCATGATCGGGAAATCTCTTGACCAGCCTGTACGAGGCGTGCGTGCAACGATGCGATCCTCCGGTCCGCGGAATCGCCTTTGTGGGCGCGCCGTTTCGCGGCAGAGACGATGTCCGTGGTGATGGTCGTGGCCTCACCAAGACGCTCGCCTCCCAGCACGGTACGGACGGCATCCGCACGAGCCTTACTGAGCTGCATGTTGATCGACTCCGGACCGGTCTCGTCCGCCGAGCCATGTATTTCGAGCGCCACACCTTGACCCGACTGGAACGCTGCTTGATCCAACTGACGTACGACCGCTGCGATTGAACTCAACGCCGCGAGTTCCCCTTGCTCCACCGTCGAGGAGCCGGGGCTGAAATGCACGACGGTCTGATTGATGTGCGTGAGGAGATCAGGGATGGATGTCGTCACGAGACCCTCATCGCGATAGCGCGAGACCCCTGGGATGAAAGTCGCCAAACGTTTCGTTTCTCTGGCCCATTCGATTGGAGCTGAACCGGTCGCCACCAGCGTGTCGCCTTCCAAAGTCAGCTTGACGGTGCTCGGAGGCTGCAACATCGATCGCGCTCTGGTCGCAACTAACTGAGGGTCCAGAGCGTAATAGGAAGACCACGTGGCTTTGACGGTCGATGAGTCGAAGCCGGCCTCGCTCATCAATACCGAAGGGTCCTTGGCCAAAGGGTCTCGTAACCCTTCGAGGTGATGCGCTCCCCAAGTCGATTTCGCCGCGGTGACGAGGATTCCCGGTTCCGCCCTGAGCTCGGCGAGCAGATCGGACCACCGGGCGTGGGTGTGGTAGACCGTCAAACCCCACCACGAGAGTGGGAGGAGAACGGCTCCTCCCAGAATCCAGAGTTTCAATGCGCTGGGTCGCGGTGGAGCTTCGTAGTGCGCTTGTAAACAGTTTTCCAGGTGAGTCTGTGTTGTCTTAAACGGCGCCGCATCCCCGGCAAAGGTCGTCAAGGCATCGGCTTGCTGAGCATGAATATCATCCAGTGCCGCTCGAAAATCTTCTCTGAGGCTCGCCGGAGGAGTGCCTCGAATGACGGCGGCCAAGTAAGCATGGGATCCTTGTTCAATCCACACAGTCCAGTCACCAACGTGGAACTGATCAAGGGTCTGGTCCTGGGATACGCCGAACGAATCTCGCACATACTGTTGAATCGCCGTCAGCATACCGGAAAGGACATGCTGATCTTGCACGACGGTCGCATCCGTCGCGACGTGGTGCAGCAAGAGCCCTGTCTCCAGATGAATGAGAAATACTTGTTCGACGCGATAGCGGAGCGTATGGAGCAGCACGACCTCCGCGAACGGTCTCCCCGTCCGCCAGGCTTCCACTCGCCAGCGAAGGCCCCGGATGGACAGACTCTCGTCCAACGACTGGTTGAACGACTGCATCATGCTTTGTAGGGCCCGCGCGATGGCTTGCCGGATAGCCGGCCCCATGATGGGAGCGATGGCATCGACGATCGCCCGAGGCGACTTCCGCACCGAGGCGACAAATCCATTTTCGACATAGGGAGCGAGGACGCTCGACATCTGCTGGTCGTGTTCGCCGAGAATGGCGAACGCCTCGGGAAGCACTCGACTGACATCACGCGGCTGGATCTCTCGGTTGTCGAGCCGATCGCGAAGTTCGTCGAGTTGCGTCTGTTCCGGAGCCAGCAATAAGGTGCGGAGTTGAGTCCAATCTTCCTCTACGGACGTGCGTCCTTCTGAGGAGGCAGAATCGGAACGGAGTCTGAGGGGATCGCTAGACATATGGCAATGCCATCGTGGTTCAAATGTGGTTCAAGCCAAGCCGCGCAAGGAGGCCGGCAAGCGACTTGCCGTTACGAAAGGCAGCGGACACCTGTCAGGACTAAATCAGCCATGATCTTCGAGCTCATGTGCGAACGGAGTTTGCGTCGTTGTCGGTAAGTCGCTTGGACGCTTCCATCAAGATCGCAGCGAGAGTCGCGCGATCCGTCTTTTCTGCACGGAGGTCATGGACCGCCTGTTTGAGTGCCGACGTCGCTTCGGCGTGACGAGTACGAACGTCAGTCGCCAGCTCGCTCGTCCGTTCTGTCAGCTGTTGTAACACATGGGTGTGTGATTGCGTCACTTGTATTTCGATTTGACGGGCTTTCTCCTCAAGAGCGGCAGCCAGATGGGTGAGTTCCTGCGTCAGACTCGTGACCGATTCTCCTCGCACTTCCTGTTCTCTCGTCAACCTGCTCGTCAACGCGTCGATTTCCTTTTTGACATATCCTTCAAGGGCATCAAAACGCCGTTTCAGATCATTGCGCAGGTCAGTGGCTTCACGTATCAAATGTTGCTCAAGTTGTGCAAATCGCCGGTCATGCTCGCGAACCTGTGCCCCGAAGAGAATGTCCCGAATCTTGTCGAGATTCCCACTGGCTGATGGCTCGTCAGTATGGGAGATGACACCTTCGCGACCCGCCCTCTCGGCTTGACCTCGATGAACAACAGCAGACGGGTCCGTAGAGGGTAACCGACTCATAGCTTCACCTCATTCGCTCACGATGGACGGGATGACAGCTTGGGTCACACGATACTCGTCCAATTAATTGGCCACTAGTGATTCGCGTTCCATCCTACTTGCCTTATGCAGGTAGGTATCCTAGCACCGTCAACTGACTCCAACAAGAGCAGATTGATGAGCTTGGCTGGATTTCGTTATGGAGGGCGACGAGCCATGCATGCACGACAAACTGTTAATACTTCACCAAGTGAATATGATGATGGGAGGATGGCAACTCGATACCATGAGCCCGAAATCGTTCGAGGATCAACTTATTCAATTCTCCAGGAACCGAGCCATAATCAGCTACAGTCGTCCAAGGATTCACGGAAATGGCGATTGATGATTCCCCTAGCGATGATACTCCCACCCCAGGAGCAGGGTCCTTCAAGATCTTAGGATGTTGTTGGAGAATATCCTTCACCTCCGCCAGTGCCTCATCGAGATTGGTCCGGTGAGACACAGGGATAGACAAGTGCACCTGACGGATCGTGCCGAAGTTGTGCAGGATCTCGCCCACAATCTTTCGATTGGGGATGATGACGCGGGATCGGTCCGCATGCATCAGCGTCGTCGTGAAGATGTCGATGACCACGACGTCGCCGTGCACGCCCAATAGCGAAATATGCTCGCCGACCTTGTAGGGCTTGCTGAAGATGATGGAGAGCCCGGCCATCACGTTGCTCAACACCCCCTGCAAGGCTAAGCCGATCCCCACGCCGGCGACTCCGACGCCGGCGATCAACGGAGCGATGGGAACACCGAGCGTCTGCAGCGCGATCATCGCGGTAAAGAGCATCACCACGATTTTCACGATGCGAACGAGCAGCAGACGCACAGGCGGTTCAAGGGTCTGCTTTTCGAGCGCCTGTTGGGCAACATTCCCGGCCCAGCGGGATGCCATGCTGCCGGCAACGATGATGCCGAGCGCGACCGCCGCCTGCAATCCGTACTGCACGGCATATTGCGTGAGCGTATCGACGACGTTCATAGAAGGCATTGCGTTATCTCCCGAAGAGGCCTTTCAGAAGTTCTTCTCCCTCTTTCTTTAAGTCCTCTGGCTTCGTGGTGCCTTTGAGTAATCCGCCGACGGCTTCTTCGACCTTCTTCTTCACCTGCTCTTGCACTTTTCCGGTGAGGCCCTTGACGTCAACTCCGTACGACGGGGCTTGAGCCGTTCCGGCGATGGTCAGCGGAAGACTCAACCGGCCATCTTTCATCGCGACTTTGACGACGGGCGACGCAGCCGCAAGCTTCTGGCTCACCTCTTGCGACAGATTGAGATTCACGATCAAGTTCAGCTTTTGGTCGAATCCGATCGTGCCGCCCCCGGTGGCTTGAAAATCATGGCTATCCATTAATAGACGCTGCACGTTGATGATCCCTTGCTTGATGGCGAGATCCGTCTCGATCGTTGAAAACGCCGTAGCCTTTGCGTCGCCAAGGGAAATACCGGCCACCCTGAGGGCTGAGGCCACTTCTTGAAGAAGATTCACCCCTTCGATCTTCCCATCCCTCACCGCCAGATGACCGGTGCCCTCCAATGCCTTCGTCAGGTCCGGTATAGAGAACCCCTTACCTAGCAGCGAAAGATCGGCACCGGCTGTGCCGCTGATGGAGACGGGTGTCTCGGCGACAGCATTCAACGCCGGACCAAGCTGCACTCCTTGAACCGTGACACCGCCCTTAAAAGGCGGCGCGTCCGACCCGGCGATCATTTTCCCTTGTCCCTTCACCTCGCCATCGAACAGGTGAAACGACATGGAATTGAGTTTCGCCTCTTGTCCCCTGATCTCTGCAGTGATTTTGAGATCCTTGATATCAACCGGCTTTTTCAAGGGAAGCGCGATCGGAAGGTTCGCGGTATTAATCACCGGCGAGCTGATAGTGACCGTAGCATCGTTCCCAGCGGCATTTCCACTAATGGTAAAGTCTGTTTTCCCTACGCCAAGCTGGAAATTGATCGCGTCGATGTCCATCGTCTCTTTCAGGGGGCCGAACGTGCCGTCGAGTTTCACCGGCAGGTTGAAGGGCTGCACGAGCGAGGCGAAATGGAGCTGCGGCGTTTGACCGAGTCGAACCTCACGAAGGAGCAACTCCAGATCTTGCAGTACGTATTCGGTAGGAGTGGCGGCAGACAGATCACGGTAGGTCAGCTTCCCGCCGTCGATCGACACTCGATCAACCGCCAACATCGCTAAAATCTTGAGCGGCCCTTCCGTCGAAGGAATCGGAGCGCGCGATGGCTTCTCCGGCACCGGCACGCCTTTGCGGCCGATCGTCGAGGCATTGAGCACGCCGTTTTTATTCTTGATAACCGTAATGACCGGATTGTGAAGTGTGATCTCCTCAACCTCCACCTTGCCACTCAACAGGGGCATGAGTTTCACACCCACATCCAACGACGAGAGCGACGCAAACGGACCGGAACTAAAGGCCGGATCATCCAGCACGGCAAACCCCGCCACGCGCGCCCCGATCCTTGGCCAGACGGTGAGACGAATTTCTTGTAACTGGACCTTCCGATTGAGCGCGTCTTCGATGTGCGGCTTGTACTGCTCCTGATACTTGCTGAGGTCGACCAGGAAGGGTAGCGAGAGGACCACACCGACCACCAGAACCACGAGCACAAGCAAGCCGATGGCTATTTTCATCTCAATCGCCTCCAGGTGGAACGTAAGTATATAAACCGACTCATGATGAGTCAACGAACAGGTATGTAGGCGAGACTCGCGATCCGTCTAGCAGGATGCTGAAAAAATCTCCCACCGGCGTTCTCGCGGGACACTGCCGCCTCACCATCTCGGCGGCGTTCACCAGCTTGTCGCGCTTTATTCAGCGCGGCGGGCACCTCAGAGGCTCAACGTACGAGAATGAGTACGCCTCGCATTAAGACACGGGGCGCTCGGGAGACACGGCCCGCTCACCATCTCGCGGGCGTCCACAGACGTGCCATGCTTATTCGGCATGGCGTGGACCTCGCGCCCATCCGCAGACGTGACGCTTATTCGTCGCGTCGCGGCCCTCGCTGCGGCCTTGGTCGGTGACATGCGCGTCTTGGCGCGCAGGGGTGGGCGGGTGAGAATCGCGGCCTTTTTAAGCATCCTGAGTTATTCCAGCGGTAACACCATACGGAAAATTCCAGCCATATTGTTGGCCTCAACCGAGTTTTTCCGCAGCCTGCCAATGCTTTCCATGTTCGCGGACATTGTCGTTATTGGCGACCCACTCTCCAACTCCGGAAGCCGGTTATCCTTAGCCGAACAACTTGTGGAGCAATTGTTCCCGACTCAGTTCGAAATGCTTCGCAACGTCCGCGAGGATTGCGGAAAGCGTTCCGATACGGAGAGGATTATGCTGAGGAATGGTCAGATGATGCTCACAGTGTTCTTGAGTCGTGAGTCGCAGATGACTCCCCGTTTGGCGGGTAATGACATATCCCAGCTTGTGTAGGGCGTGGGCTAGATCGGCTCCCGACAGATCGCGGGGAAGCCTCATACGGCGATGACTTCCTCACGAACATGGTGCAGACGCACGACCTTCGGAGCTTTTCCTTCCTCAAAATGGCAACGGACGGCATCACGGACTTTTTCCGGCAACTCGGCCAGGGAGTCTGCTTCGGTATAGATCGACACCCCGAGCGCGCGCGCGATAAACCCACCCTCAGGCGCATCTTCTACGACGAAGATCACTTCATGCATCATCATTTACCAATAGCGGTGTGACCATCGTAGTCTTGCTGTGGGCCAATGTCCAGCCCTGTATAGTTTTCAGAGCGTGCTGATGAGCATGCACAAAGCAAGACCCGACCCCATTAGGACCTCACTTTGCCATGGCCATAAGAGTTAGCCAGTGAACTGAGCATACTATGAAATGCAACAAACAAGACTTGACCCCATCTCGACACGGGATCACTAAGACGAGCATGCCTATCAGAATCTTCATCTAGGTCTTCTCCAGTTGAAAATGAAGTATATAAATGGATCCGAGGTGAGTCAACGAGCAACGGCGCGCACACTCGCGAGAACTCTACAACATCTCACTTCGCCGCAATTCGTAGTGAGGGACGGGCGCCTGACACAGTGTCGGGGGAGTCGTCATTTGGGATGCCATTTGACGACAGAGTCGTCACGCGTGATTATGTATTCGGAGAACCTCGCCTTTTAGAAATCAAAGTCCGGCTTCGAAGTGGACTTTATCTTGGGCGATCATACCGCGATCGAACTCAAGGCGAGTGAAAAAGTCGGCCCCAACCATCTCAGATCGTTGAAGGCGCTGGCGGAGGAACGGAAACCAAACGCTATCTCTGCGTCAGCTTGGAA
This sequence comes from Nitrospira sp., assembly GCA_037445435.1. Classification (GTDB taxonomy): domain Bacteria; phylum Nitrospirota; class Nitrospiria; order Nitrospirales; family Nitrospiraceae; genus Nitrospira_D. Next base: position 15,027 of record JBBIKN010000005.1, read on the forward strand.
ACGCGATGGCGAAAGGTCGGGGAGGTCACGATCCGCCCCATACATGAGTTTTGAAAGTCATATTCATAGTTCTACACCTCCTAGAACCTCTTAGCCGACGGATGTGAGGGAATGAATTCGTGGAAGTCCACAAGCGCCAGAGCCAGATGGCAAGCGACGCATGCCATGGCATACACGAAGCAAGACCAGACCACTGGACTGTCATGCCTTGCTTTAATACATGAATTATGAATTAACCGATAACTCGACCGTCCTGGTGGTGTAGCTGTCAGCCTGTGGCAGGGTATGAATGCAAAACCATAATCGGATTTCCGATCTTGGATACCCGTCGATTTCTACCGATCCCCCTGTTCTCCGTCTTTTTCCACTTCATTGCTCTGTGCACGGGGCAGAGCTTGTGTTAAAATAACAGAGCGTCATGCCAGGCGCAGTGTTTTCACCTCGCCAAACTTATCTTTTACAAAAGCTCTATACCGAGCAACAGCCTTACACCCTCATAGCAATAGTTCTAGCCGGCATAACTATCTTGACGTCAATCGGAGGCTGTTGGCCAAATAAGGCCTCTTCCATTTCCATTCCCGCATTTTCTCTCCTACATCAACCAGTTGCCTCCCACAAACTTATCGTGTTTGTCCACGGATTTACTGGGGATCCTTTGTCCACTTGGACAAATCAATCAGGAGTGACCTGGGCGGATCTTATCAAAGAGGACGAACGACTTCGCGAATTTACAGTCTGGATGCACCATTATGACACTCCCCTCCTGGATCGTTCTTTGACGGTCGAGGAAACCGCCACACGATTTCTTCGGCAGCTTAAGGACGAAGGAGCGTTCGATAGGTTTGAAGAAATATACCTTATCGCTCACAGTATGGGCGGGCTGGTTGTAAAACGAGTATTAGCAGATCTCAACAGCGCAACTCAGATCGAGAGACTTCGCAAGATTAAGGCTGTGTTACTCATCTCTACACCAACTCAGGGGTCGAGCGTGGCTCAATTAGCAGCTCTGCTTAGTCTCAATCCTCAAGCACGAGACATGAAACCTGCCAATCTAAACTCGTATCTTCAGTCCATTGAGAATCAGTGGCAGAGTCTTATGCGCGATCGAGGGAATCGACCTTTTCCAAAATCCTATTGCGCGTACGAGACAAAGCCGACTGGAGGTATTGTTATTGTTGATCGAGTCTCGGCGGCCACCTTTTGTGACGACAGTATGTTTCCTGTGCCTGCTGACCACCGAGATGTCGTGAAACCACAGGACGCCCAAAGTGACATTTATCGGTGGGTACAAGCGCGACTTATAGAAACAAGTGGGCTTGTACGATCCACCATACAGACGGCTATATCCGTTCAAGTGGCGCCACGCGTACTGCATTACGTGTATCGTTACAAAAGCAGTGGCGAAACAATACGGCAAAACGAATATGGATTCGGCCTCGTCGTGCGTGTCCGAAATACAGGGGAGAAAATCGAACGGGTTAAGGCATTAGAAATTGTGGGCGAAATTGATGCAGATCCCGACGATTTAGAAGCCTTCAACGCAGAAGGAAAAACCTTTGAGGAGCTTGACGAGGAATACGGTCGGACTCAACCATACTATCGAATCTCTTTCGTATCTTTTCCTATAAGCGGGAACAAGATTGAACCCGGGAGTGAAGAATTTTTTCGTTTTATGGTTTTAGATCCAACTTACCTTTCTACGCAAGCGATTCACCGGGGGGAAGAGGCGTGGAAATACATCGGGTTTCGAGCTAAAACCCCTCGGCCACCTTTGCTTTTGACCACTGTTCCGAATATCCGTTCCTTTATAACCTTCACTAAATCTCGACACGCTGTTCCTGGAAACTCAGAACTTCTAGGACCAAGACTTAGAAGCGAGATGAAGTCCGGAGTAATGCAGATTACCTTAAGGTTTGAGTCAGGCTCGCAAGCCATAAATCCCGTGGACCTACAGGATCCTGCTTTAATTTCATGGGACAATTGGAACAAACTCTCACCACAGGACATTTATTTCAGGAACAGCCCCTGGGACAGAGTCGTACCGATAACTAAAGATCCTCTAGTGGAGTCTAGCCCATAGGTGAATCATTGCCAAACGGGTGTGTTTACTTGTTTGTTTATGCGTTGCCTTTTCTGGACGGTGGAGCTTACTTTCTCAATAAGAAACTACATGAGCATTGAGTTGGACCATCCAAACTCAGCCATCATCCGGTTTTTGCAGCATGACAATCCGCTTGGCCATCAACACGCAGAACGAACCTGTTAGCTGAGAAGTGCTTAGGTAAGCTTACACGAAGCAAACCCTGAGTGCATCATCGCTTCTTCCTGTTGAGCAGGCTGCCGGATCGCACCTGGCAGGCCAGGACGTAGCAAATCCACCCTTGTGGCCATGAGGCTGGTGATTTCCGCCGCGTGGTAGGAAGGCGAACACTCGACAATTTCCATTCCTCGCCAGCGGCTCGTGTAGGCGATCTGGAAAAACTTCAGCACTTCACGCAGCAGAAACCTACCCGGCTCTTCAAAAAGTAATCTACCTGCCTCTCCATCTCCCTGCACTTGAGTCCCGACTCTCTAGAGGCTTATCGTGGTATACGGAGGGGTATCAAGAAGGATCCCGTGGCCAGCATCGCGGACATCGCCACACAAGCCGATCAGGACCATATCCAGCGTCTGCTGGACGTCGTGCGCAACCTGGTGATGGAAGTCCATCCCGGCAGCACCGCTGCACATGCGGTCAACTTGGACAGCATTCTCGACCGGGAGTTGGGACTCGACAGTTTGTCGCGCGTCGAACTATTTGCGCGTGTGGAACGAGAGTTCAACGTTGATCTTCCGGAGTCGTTGCTGGCCGAGGCGCAAACCCCCGGCGATTTTCTGGGCACAATCCTAAAAGGCGTGGGCACCAGGCTCACGCCTGCTGCCGAACGCAGTCTCCGCCAGGACCTGAAAGCCGGCGCTGCGATTCCAGCGGGGATACAGACCCTCCCCGACGCGCTCGCCTGGCAAGCCGCACATCACGGAGAGCGCACCCATATCCACTTGTATGCGGAAAGCGAGGCGATCGAGCCGATTTCCTACCGAACATTGTATAGAGATGCCCAGGCTCTGGCGGTAGGCCTGCACCGAACGGGTTTCAAACCCGGCCATGCCGTAGCGCTGATGCTCCCGACCGGCCGAGAGTTTTTCTCCGCCTTTGCCGGAATCCAACTGGCCGGCGGCATTCCCGTGCCGATCTATCCCCCGACTCGGCTGAGCCAGCTCGGCGACCACTTGCTCCGGCAGCAGGGTATCCTGACCAACGCCGAGGCGGTGGCCTTGATCACCCACCCCGAGGCGAAGCGCGTGACGCATGTGCTGCAGGCGAAGGTGCCTTCCATTCAACGCGTGGCCACGACCTTGGATCTGCAAGGCGACCCCGATGCCTTTTCCAGACCGTACGTCGCGGCGCAAGACACGGCGTTTCTCCAATACACGTCGGGCAGCACGGGGAATCCCAAAGGCGTGCTGCTGACCCATGCCAATCTGCTGGCCAATATCCGGGCGATGAGCTCCACGCTTCACGTGACGCCCGACGACGTCTTCGTGAGTTGGCTGCCGCTGTATCACGATATGGGACTGATCGGAGCCTGGCTGGGAGCGCTGTGCTGCGGGTACCCCTTGGCGATCATGTCGCCCTTGAGATTCCTCAGCAAACCGTCTCGCTAGCTGAAGGCCATCCACCGCCATGGCGGCACGCTGTCAGCCGCCCCGAACTTCGCCTACGAATTGTGCGCCACGCGGATCAGCGACCAGGAGATCGAGGAGCTGGATCTGAGTTTGTGGCGCGTAGCCCTCAACGGAGCGGAGCCGGTCAGTCCGGAAACGATCGAGCGATTCACCTCTCGATTCTCACGTTGCGGCTTCCGCAAGGACGCAATGTTTCCGGCATATGGCCTGGCCGAATCCACGGTTGGATTGACGTTTCCGCCGCCCAGTCGAGAGCCGGTGATCGACTACATCAAGCCTGAACCATTCCGCTCGGAAGGCATGGCCGTCCCCGCCTCGACCGACGAGAAAGACGCCTTGCGCTATGTGTCTTGCGGGTCCCCTCTTCCGGATCACCGGATCCGCATTGTGGACGAGGAGGGGAAGGCGTTGCCGGACCGCAGGCAAGGACATCTTCAGTTTACAGGTCCCTCCGCAACGGCCGGCTACCATCGCAATCCCGAAGAGACCGCACAGATCAAGAAGGGGGAATGGCTGGATTCATTCGATCTGGCCTATGCCGTCAACGGAGAGATCTTCATTACGGGCCGTGCCAAGGATCTCATCATCCGCGGCGGCCGCAATCTGTACCCGTACGATCTGGAGTTGGCGATCGGCAATCTACCCGGTATGCGCAGCGGCTGTGTGGCGGTGTTCGGCAGCCGTGAGGCGCACGCCGTCGGAGAGCGGCTGATCGTGGTCGCGGAAACCAAGGAGCAGGACCCGGTGATACGCGAGCGGCTGAGAGGCCAGATCACGGTGTTGGCTACCGAGGTGGTGGGGTCACCGCCTGATGACATCGTGCTGGCGTCACCCCATGCCGTGCTGAAAACGTCCAGTGGAAAGATCCGCCGCGCCGCCATGCGCGACCGATATGAACGGGGCCTTATCGGGATCGAGCCGCGCAGCGGTTGGGGGCAGCTGGCGCAGGTCCAAGGCCTCGGTCTTGAGATCCGAGCACGGCATGCGCTGCGTTCGTTCGCCAGAGGGTTGTTCGGCATCTACGCGGTCGGTGTCTTTGCGATCTTGGGCACAATCACATGGCTCCTCGTGGCGGCGCTGCCGGCTGGACGAACCGCCCGCAGAGCGGCACAAACGTCGGCTCGAGCGCTATTTCGTGCCTGCGGTCTCCGCCCACGTGTCGACGGATGTGAGTATGTGAGGCCGGACTCGCCTCAGATTCTGGTGTCCAATCACGCCAGCTACCTTGACGGCCTCCTGCTGTTCGCGTGGTTGCCCGGCCGCCCACGATTCATCGTCAAGGGCGAACTCACGAGAGTGTGGGTCTTGCGCACGTTTCTCGAGAAAATCGGTGCCGAATTCGTCGAGCGCTTTGCATTCGACAAGAGCGTCGAAGACGCCGAACGGCTCGCGCGTCGGCTACAGGCAGGAGAAAGCCTCGTATTCTTTCCGGAAGGGACGCTTCGCCGTCCTCCCGGTCTCTTGCCATTTCGGTTAGGAGCCTTCTCCATCGCAGTTCGCAACCAAACACCTCTCCTCCCGCTGGTCCTCCGTGGCACCCGGGCGGTACTGCCGGACGGCAACTGGCTGCCACGGTACGGCAGGCTTTCGATCACAATCTGTCCGCCACTTGAGCCCGAGGGCCGAGATTTCCAGGCGGCGCTGACCCTCCGCCATGCGGCACGCTCCAGCATGCTGCGATTCTTGGATGAGCCGGATATTCATGACCCGACGGAAACGGCCCTCACTCGTCAGATTTGAAACGAATCTGAGTCGCGACCTGTATCTCTAGCCGAACTGAAATCTGCACAGCATGACAAGCTTGTTATTCAATCAATACCTCAGCAGGAGTTATTTATTGAGAAATTGCTAAGGGGCTTGCAGCTATGCAAGCCCCTTCGTAGCCGTTTCGTCATCTCTCAATCAGTGCATCTCAACGTTTCTTCCGGTTGAGCAGGTTTCCGGACCGCACCTGGCACGCCAGGACGTCGCAGATCACCCGTGTGGCCATGAGGCTGGTAATCTCCGCCGCGTCGTAGGGTGGCGAACATTCCACGATTTCCATACCCGCCAGCGGTTTCGTGTCGGCGATGATCTGGAGGAACTTCAGCACTTCGCGCGGCAGAAACCCGCCCGGCTCCGGCCAACCGGTGCCCGGCACGAAGGCGGCGTCCAAGCAATCGACGTCGAAGCTCAACCACACCGCATCCACACCATCAAACGCTACTTCAAGCGCCTGTTTCGCGGCATTCTCGATCCCCATTTCCACGCAGTCGGTCACGGTCATGATCGTGGTCTGACGTTCACGGCCGGCCTTCACGCCGGGTCTGGGCGCTTGCCAGCCGCCGATGCCAATCTGCACGAGATTTTTCGCCGGCACGTTGGGGATATTCGTCGCATGGAACCAGGGCGTGGTATGCATGCGCTCATCGAGATCGGTCTCCTGCGTGTCCACATGTCGATCGAAGTGCAGGATGCCGAGCTTCTTGCCGTTCATATTCTGCGCCACACCCCGCACGGTGGCAAATCCCAAGGAATGGTCTCCGCCGAGAACCACGGGAAACGCGCCGCTGGCATAGACATGCCCCACGCCCTTACTGACTTGATCGAAGGTCTTTTCGATGTTGCCGGGAATGGTAAACACGTCGCCCACATCGCAGATGGACACGGATTCTCGCAGATCCACGCCGAGCTCGAAACTATAGGTTCCGTAGAGCGCCGAGATCTTGCGGATGCCTTGGGGTCCGAACCGGGTGCCGGCACGATAGGTCGTGCCGCCATCGAACGGCGCGCCAAGAATGGCAACATCGTATTGGCCGCACTTGCGGACATCTTCGACATACGGAGCCTTGATAAAAGTATTGATGCCAGCAAAGTGCGGCAGTTCTCCGCGGCTGAACGTGGGGATCCGGCGATCCTTGATGGAATCGGCACCCGGCAGGCCCAATTCTAGGCCTCGGGCCACTTCCTCTTCATATTTCGTGGTCGGCAGCAGCGCCTCGGCTTCGACCGCATACTTCGCTTCCGGACCATATTTGTCATGCAGTGGAACCTTGCCTTGGTATGTTCTCTTTTTCGCCATGATGCTCCTTTCTAGTAGATGAATGGATTCTGACTTTGAGTGAAACCCATGTTGCGACACGAGACCTGATGAACGACCTGTCTTTCATTCTTGAGTTGGTGCGGACTCTCTCGGACTCAGCGAGACGTCGCTCCTTGCCGATCTCACGACCAGGAGATACAGCGTGGTGCCCCCCAGAATGCTTCCGAGAACCAACGGCACGGCCCAGAGTTGCCACCAGGGGGCGTTGGGAGAGGTGGCATAGGGACGTGGCCACGCGATATTGACGAATTCAAACACCGACCAGAGAAACGCCGCCGTGTTGATCAGCAATCCCCACGAGCCCAGCTTCAGGTGACCTAACGAGGGATCCCAGCGACCTGTGAGACGAGTGTAGAGTCCCACCCCCGTGGTCATCGCAAACATGGCGTACACCCCCCCCGTGCCGAACGCCAGGACCGTGGCGACCGCTTCATCGTTGAGCCCGAAGAGCAGGCCGAGCGTCGCCAGCAGCACCGTGAACAGCACGGCGTTCCGAGGAGCGCCGGCGGGGGTGACCCGACTGAGAACGGCCGGCATACTGCCTTCGCGGGCCATGGAAAACACGATACGAGACGTGTACTGGACCATGGAGGATCCACAAGCCAGGAATGCGACCATGACGATGGCCAGAAATGGGGTTTCCGCCCAGGCTCCCAAATTTTGGACGATCACTGGAGTGACGGGGTCGGACGTGGCGCTCGTCTGCTGCAACGTATCGCGGTTAAAACTCAGGGTCAGTGCGGCAGAGTTGAAGAGCACCACACCTCCCACCATGCAGAGAGAGAAGAAGATCGCACGCGGCACCATCCGCTTGGGCTCATGCGTTTCTTCGGCGATGGTCGAGCAAGCATCGAAGCCGATGAACGCCCACCCGGAAATCGCGAGCGCCGCTAGAAACGCAGCGGTCTGGCTGGGGGCGGTTCCTGTCCCAAGATGGGCGAACAGCTCGGAAAATTCATGTTGCCGAAAAAAGAGGAACAACAGCAGCGCGACACCGAACGAGCCGACGATTTCCGCATAGACCCCCAGGGAAATGAGGAACTTGAATACAGAGACATGGACCAGGTTGATGGCGGTGCAGATCAGCATAAACACCGCCCCCCAGATCACGAGGGTGACGCCTGTTCCACCTCCTGATCCGAAAAAAATCGCCAGCCAGATTCCCCCGGTGTAGGCCGTCGTGGTGAGCATCGCGATCGTGGAACTCACGTAGATGGCCCCGGCGTACGTGCCGGTTGTTGCGCCTCCGAGCTGCCTGGCCCATTTATACGCGCCTCCTGCGATTGGGATCTGCGACGACAGCTCCGCATACACGGTTGCGACCAGCAACTGCATCACTAAGCAGAGCGCCAGCGCCGCAAACCAACCGCCGCCCGTTACGACCGTCTGGACCCCGATAATGGCGTAGAGCCCTGCAACCGGTGAAACGGTCGCGAACCCGATGGTCAGGCTGTTCCAGAGACTGAGACTACGGCGGAGTGTCGCGGGAGCGCCCGTAGCGGTGGCAGGAAGGGCGTCATCCGGAATTTCTTTAGTTAACATGACAGTCCTTCCTGACTTGGCACCAGGTCAGACTGTTCTGGTAAGGCTTTATGGGATGGGAATAAACATGCATAACGAACCTCCAACTGGAAAGGTTACTTCCCAAAAGGCCATGTACCTCAGTACATGATCTCCCGGGCTTTTATCCCTCCGTGGAGCCTCGTTATGCGAGGCCGAAAACTCTTGGACCAGACGCTCCTTCCGACAAGGAAGGAAGCCGGAACCCTAGTTTTCCTTTTGGAACACTTTATGGATATGCTATTGCTTGGCCATACCAAAGTCAAGTTCTTAGAAGTACACCTCCTCAACGCTGACGGTTTCGCCTCGTGACGACTCACTCCCATCGATCAGCGAAATGTTCAGGATCTTGGGTTTTGGGTTTCCAAGACACACCCGCCCCACACACAGCACAGTTGTTCGAAATCACCTTACGCGTCTCGTTCCCCTAAAGCAATTGTGCTAGGATGCGACCCGATCCCTTACACAGATGCTATCTGCGCGGATGCCATGACTTCCCCGGCTGCCTCACCAGCTTCTGACTATCGTTTTCTACTCCTCATGATCCCCGCGCTGTTCATCCTGCTGCTTGCAGCCGGCTTATTTGAATTCAGTTCGAACATCACGGTGGACAATTTTCACAATCTCACGAGCCGGCTGATGCACCGGGCTTCAGAAGCGTCGAAGGAAACTTTCGACCCTACTCATTTTCTCGTAGAGGTCAAATCCCGGTATATCTGGCTCACGACCGTAGTGGTGGCGCTGGTAGCCGGACTGTACGCCTTCATCGTATGCGGGATGATCATTTACCAGTCTCATCCACGACCGCGGTTCGTGGTGGTCACAGCAGTCGGGATCTTTTTGGCCTCAATCGGGCTCGCCTTTCTCTGGGCACTGGATGAGACGCACGCGCTCTATCGAGCCGTGTTTAGCTTCAGCTACGATAACTTGCGGCAGGCCGGGCCTAAACGAATCAGCCCGGATCTCTTACGCTATGCCATGATTGTCGTGTCTATCGTCAACGTGCAGGCCATGGTTGTGCCGGTGGTGGCCCTGCTTGCCGCCTGCAGCACGCTCGCACCGCCGAGCTCGGGCGATAAGCCGAACCCTCAGTTTTGTGCGATGCAGTTGACGCGGTTAAAGGAAGTGCTGACTGCGGCCTCCGCTATTCTCGTAGCCGGAGTCTTGCACATGGGAGCCTGGCTCAGGTGGCCGGCGGCGTTGATCGCCGACCAGGCTGCGCACGAAGCCGTGCTGGGGGCAGCCTTGGCCATCACCCTCTTTTGGGGCGTCACTTTCACGTTGATGTTGGTCTCGACATATCTCCCAGCCGCGTTCCTTCTCGCGAAGCGGGCCCAGGCTCTGCTGCAAGACAACTCAAATAAGGAATCCGTCTCGGCACCGGAAGAATGGCTCAAGGAGCACGGTCTTTTTCTCTCCCTGCAGGATCATTTCCCCCAGTTCGGGCTCATGCTCGCCCCCTTGCTCGCCAGCCCCTTGAGTTCTCTACTGCTTGCCCCGCTGACGCCGACGGGCTAACGACCAAGCCCTGTAATGAACTAGCGTGGGGAGAGAACGACTCGACGCTATTCGTCTCTTCCGTGGACCTCAGCCGGAGGAGCTGTCGCCTCTACGGCGGTGAACGGCTCCATAATGGTGAAAGAATGGCAACTCCCCTTCGGCACGACCCACGAATCGCCTGGCTGCAGCAAGATCGTCTGCCCTTCGATATCGAGTTCGGCACGTCCTTTGATGGCATAGCCCACTGTCTCGTAGTCCCGCGCTCGTGACTCCTTCGGTGTCCCAGGTGGCAGATCCTCCCAGAGCCGCATCGAGACGGCTTTCCCAGACGCCAGATACTTTTGTCCCATTTTTCCGCTTGGAGAATGGTGCGAATCGATTTTTTTGACCGTACTGTCTGCCATGACACCTCCTATGGGATTCTGAATGAGGCAATGGCGGCCTTCCCCATCCTCCATGACGACCGTCACTTCGTGACCCTATCTCCGGGTGTATGAGACCGAGGCAAAAAAGAACGCTGCGCCGATACAGGCAAGGCCAAGGCGAGTGAGCGTTCTCGCCGATGGCACATGATTACGCTCCCGCCATCCACCGGCCGTGGCAGTGCCTTGTGGCACTGGATTCAATAGTGCTCCTTCATACGGTGGCGCCGAATCGGCATGTCGCAAGACCGCCCTCATGGCAGAACCCACGACCCATTCCGTCGGTCTGGGTGCCACTGTGTAGGCGACCTGCGCAACGCGCGCCGGCCATCCGACGGCCACTTCGTCGCGCGGATGGATGGCCAACCCCACGATCGTATGGGCCACATCTTCCGGTGCATAGAGGAACGGTCCCGGATTGATGCGGCGACCGGAAAGGTTGGCGGCATGTTCAAGACCCGGTGTATCGACAATGGTGGGGAATACGCCGCAGACATGAATGTCGGGCCAGCCAAGGAGCTCTTGGCGAAGACTCGCTGCAAATCCTCTCAGGGCAAACTTACTCGCGGTATAAGCCCCGGTATACGGCGTCGGACACCAGCCTCCGATCGAAATGTTGTTGATGAGCGTGCCCCAGCCTTGCCGTCGAAACACCGGCAAAGCGGCATAGGCTCCATGCATTGCCCCCAACAGATTCACCTCGATCGTCCGTCGATGCAGGGCGAACGGAACCGCTGCATAAGGTCCCAACACCCCCGTGCCTGCATTGTTCACCCAGACATCGATACCTCCGAAGGTTTCGTCGGCGACTCGTGCCAATGCCCGAACCGATTCCAGATCTATCACATCGGTCTGCACCGCGATGGCTTCACCCCCGACCTGTCGGCACTGCTCGGCGACCTCTTCCAACACATTCCTTCTTCGAGCGCCCAGAGCAAGGCGACCGCCATATCGAGCAAAGGCAAGTGCGGTGGCACGACCGATTCCGCTCGACGCTCCGGTAATAACAATCGTTCGTCCTCTCAGCGAGTCCATCGCAGTACCTTCACATCCGTTGCGACTATTAGATCAAACAGCCCGTCGCCGGACTACCAGCAACCTCCCTGGTTTATCGACGGCATGGAGTCGACGTTTCGCGCGTACGTGAGAGGAACCATGCATAGAGAAGACACAGCACCACGAAATTTGGGACAAGGATACCGGGTGTCATCCATTGCCAACCGTCGAACTTCCATTCGGCAAGTGGCCAAAGTACGGAGGTGGGGAAGAACGCATATGAATGGGTAGGCACATCCATGATGACGTGCAATCCCCACGCACCAAGTTCCCAGACCGGGCGCTTCCATAGCCACCACACGATGAGAAAAGCCGCGAGGAACACAACGAGGCTATGGGTCACCTCGTACAGATGATGGACATAGGCCGGAATACTCGATTCAGGCGGCGTTCCGTTACTGAACTCCGGTTTCGGGGACAAGCCCGGCCAAGCGTAAATGCCAACCAATAGCTGAATCGGCTTTTTCGGCCGAACGCGATTCCACCCCAGAGACCGTGAGAAACAATGTCCATTTGATTGATGGAACCGATGGATTACTTAATCACCGAGGTGTCATCGAAGGCCGACATTATCCCAGAAGTTCGTGACTCGAGATGTATCGACATTTTTGAATACTAAATACGGTTGGGCGGCACGCGTCTGCGCCTGAGGCAGCGCGTGCCGCCCAATCGATCGCCAACTGGGGAAGGGAGGGGTCACAACAGCCGGCGATAGGTCGAAGCCTCACTCCCGATGAAGACGTCTATGGTCTGTTATTTCACTATACGACGTGAGGTGGAGCCACTAGCAGATGCCCGAGAACTTTGATCATGGGACCTTGTGGGGCCGCCTAACCTGCCTTTTCAGGGAGCATAAGAGGCTGATTCCCGTTTTCCGTCACTGGCACAGGACGAGGGCTCTTCCGAGTGATCCGTCGTTTAGGAGTCCGGTATGTATGTGTGTAGCACATCAGCAAAGGGAGGCACCTATGAGCCAGTACGAGCATACGGCAACCGTCAACTCAAGTCCGGAACAGGTTTTCGATTTTGTCTCGAACATCGATAACCTGCCTCGATATCTACCGACGGTCAAAAATGCCATGTCGCAAGGTCGTGAACGTGTCCGCGTACAGGGGAAGGCTGGGGAACATCACTACGATGCCGAGGGCTATTACCCTGTCGATAAAACCCGCCACCGCATCGAGTGGGGCCCTGACGGCGAACATCAGTACCATGGCTGGTTAGAAGTGAAAGCCAATGAAGGTGCCACTGCCAGCGTCACCGTTCATCTTTCCTTCGATCCACGTCCGGATATCGCAGAAAAATACGACCAGCAGAGTGGAGACCGCCATCGCACCATCCAGGAAGGTCTAGAGAAGGCGCTGCAATCTATCAAGAACCAGTGTGAGGGCAAGGGCGGCAAAGTTGAGCCGCATGCAGCATGACACAACCAATGTTCTCAAGCCTTTCACACAGTGGTAGGAAAGGAGATGGACGATGACCAATACGATCATAGGATTATTCGATACTCCGACTCAGGCAGAACAAGCAAGGTCAGATATCATGGCCCTCAGCAATCCTTCCGTTGATATTCAGGTCTATGACAAAGCCGGCTTTCAGCTCACCGGTGGAACAGACACGTCAACGAGGGGCTTTTGGGAGAGCCTTTCACAGACCCTGGGGTTCGGCCCCTCGAATCAGGCTATGTATCAGCAGGGGATTCAGCGCGGAGGGACGGTGGTGAGCGTGAGGGCCGACGAGGGTCGAACCGAAGAAATAGCCGACATTTTGGACCGATGCGGAGCGGTGGATATCGATACACGTGCGGCAGAATGGCAGGCCGGAAGTTGGAAAGCCAAAGGGCCTAAGCCGGAATTGAAACCTTCAGAGTCCGGAACTACGCCTGTCGTCACGAATGAGTTTGCTCCCGACAAGGTCGAACTCAAACGAGGGAACGTGTGGATATACAGGCATATCGAGCGTAAAGCGGCCTAGGTTGATCCAGCGCGCCATGTAGTATTCAGTATCGGGGCCGACAGGAGGAGCGCTCCATTCAGCTATCGACACGCGAAGTGGCAATATTCGATGGGGCTGGGAGGAGCGTTCAACGCCATTCTGATCGCATCCCCATCGTAGCCGATCGCTACTAATTGCTGTTGCGCCCTGATGAGCTCTTCCTCGGTTAGGTAGGCCACGGTGTCTGGAATGCCGTTCTCTTTTAGTGAACGCAGGATCGCCCTCAAGGTTTCTCGTTCTTCCGATGGGATAGCGGTGCCGAGCGGAAATTCGAGCCGGCGGCGATAGGGACTTTCGAAGGTGTCGTTTAACGCCTTGATGGTCTTTAACACGAGTCTGTCTTGCTCCCAGGCTTGGAGTTTAGGCCCGGCCGATGGATGCGTCGCCAGCAAGTCCATAAGGGTGATGACGTTGGTATTCAATGATCTGCCGACGAATTCCCGCTGCGGCTCCAGCGTCGTCTGTTTTATCCCGAGATGTCTTGCCACAGCTTCGACCAAGGCGAAGTTGATCATGAAACTGTATTGCCCGCCGAACTGGCCGTAGCAGGGTTTCTCCGGATCGTTGAGGACTTTCCTGTCCCCGGTGCCCGCATCGAACGCACTGAATCCGATCGCATCTGGGGCCAGCAGACGCTTCGCCTCTTTCAGGGTCGCGAAGGCGCCGACGTTGACCGGCACCAAGACTTCTTGGTCGATGGACTGGAGGAATTCGACGACAGTTTTCCGATAGGGCACGTCTTTCCACTCGACTGTACGGTACTCTTTTTCCCAGACCAGTTCGTCGAGGAACGGTGGAAAGGTCTTGAGCATTGCAAGATCCTTTTCCTGAAATGCCCTGACGAACGACGACCAATCTTGGATCTTGGCATGCAGAGACTCACTCAGATTGGGGCGGAGATACTCCTCCTCGACCTCGCTCCCATGTTTAGCCAACAATTTCGTCGGCAGGTCGTTCCACAACTCGTTACAGATGATCCGATCCACGCTGGAGTCGGCCACGCCGCTCACATGCTCAACCGAGGCACAGTGGGTCTTCACACGATCCCGATGTGCCGCCAGGTCAGGATGAGACAACGCACTCTCTAATACCGGTTGTTGCCAATCGACCATGACGTACCGCACACGCGGATAGATCGTCCCGTCTTTGTCGAGCGCCTTGAGGTGGCTGAGGAAGCAAGCCGCAAGATTGCCGTTGCCTGGCCCCAACTCAAGAACGATCAAGGGTGAGGCGTGAGGCGTCACGCGTGAGGAATCGACCGATCGGTGATTGATGGACGGTGAATGATGATTTCTGCTCTTCTCGCGTTTGATGACACGCTCGACATAATCAACCGCCAGCGCATGAGCCAAGCGATAGTCGGCAGAGGCGAACGTTTGGTAGTACGATCTGAGCTTGTCCCCTCGCAGCCCATAGAAGAGCTGGTTGAGATGGTTCTGCCACTGATCGAGCGGTTTATACTCCCCGATCAACTGAGGAAGGGCGTCGGCATCTTGCAACATGTCGTTCCGTCACCAATGAGCGATCTCGATGAATTGATTGGACAGCGGGTGAAATCCTAACAGATGGCCGGAAAACCACGCAATGGGCCGATGGGTGTCGATTTCTTGACAGTTCTACCTCGACAGGTGTAGCAGTCAGAAATGACGACGAGAGATTTTCATTTGGCCAGCATTGCAATGGTTGCCGCTTTCTTGTGGTGCTCAGCAGCGGTAAGCGAAGAACTTCCGATCATGGAGAATGTGCCGATCTCGGAGTTCCAAAGCCGCACAGAAGACGTCAACGCCTATGATTTCGATGCTCCTCCGCAAGGCATGTTTCGCTCGATCGCCATGGCGGAAGACTTTGAAGAGCGCCTGGGGTTTCTCCGAGCCCACGAGATCGTGCCGATTAAACCGACGGAACGATTTCGCTCGGACGTCCCCGCCATTTTTATCGTGTTCTCGCTCCATCAACATTATCAGGCCTTCACCGTGTTCGGCCGGTGCACGCCTGAACAGGTAGAGGGTATCAGACCGGGGACGATCGTCAGCGAAGACGCGATGCGCATTGCGCTGGAGGATGACAGCGGATATCTCAAACTGACACCCCCGCGGGACGGATGGAAACCGGGCAGGTACAAAGTCGAAATTCATACGGGCGAGCAAGTCAACGAGATGAGCCTCATGGGCACGATGCGTTTCACCGTCGTGGCGTCTGGGAAAGAGTCAGATTGAGGATTTGCCCCATTCTTCCTCGGCACGTGTTTGACCCTCTCTCCCCCTTCCGTTAAAATGCCCTACTTCGTGTCGTAATCCCTGGCCCTGGTTCGAGTTTGCTTATCGTATTATGACGCCGCCATCCAGTCCCTGGGCCTCAATCATCGTCCCGATCAAGGATGAACGAGAGAATCTGTCCCCTCTCATCGCAAGCCTGCTGAAAGTCATGGATTCACATGAGCAGTCACGTTCCCGCCCTTATGAGATTCTCTTTGTCGACGACGGAAGCAGCGACGGCAGCAGCGACGAGCTGGACCGCTTGGCTCGTGAGCATGCTCAGGTGCGGGTGTTTCACTTCGACCGAAATTACGGCAAGACGTGCGCGCTTGACGCGGGTTTTCGGCAATCCTTGGGCGAGATCATTATCCAGATCGACGGCGATCTCCAGCAGGACAGCGAAGATATTTTAAAGTTGCTACCGTATACCGCTTCGTACGACGTGGTCTGCGGATGGAGGCAACAGCGACAGGACGGTTTTGTGAAGATGATCTCCTCCCGAATTGCGAACCGTGTGCGAAACTTTTTCACTCAGGACGGTGTCCACGACACCGGATGCCCGCTCAAGATCTTCCGACGCCCGGTGCTGGAACGGATATGTCTCTTTGAGGGGATGCACCGATTCTTTCCGGCGCTCGCCTTGATGCATGGATTTACGGTGACCGAGGTGCCGGTCCGGCATTATCCGCGCATTCATGGAATCTCCAAATACGGCATGGGAAACCGCCTGTTTAAGTCGCTCTATGATTTGATCGCGGTTCGATGGATGCAGGATCGTGTGCTGCGCTACAAATTCCGTGACGAGTGACGTGAGTCGATACATTCCAGACAGCCCCCTTGACATTCCGGAAGTACGATGACGGCCGCCGTCCGAATACCTCATGACTACTGAGACCATATGGCTTGGTATCGGCTTCCTGGGCCAAGGACTCTTTTTCGGCCGTTGGCTGGTTCAATGGATCGCGTCCGAGCGGAGCGCAGAGAGCCGCGTCCCCCTCTCCTTTTGGTACATGAGTCTCATCGGGGGGTTGATTACCCTCGCCTACGCGATCTACCGCATGGACCCGGTATTTATCTCGGGACAGGGACTTGGAGCTGTCGTGTATCTGCGCAACCTGATCCTCATTCACCGCGCGGATCAAACCAAGAACCAGCCACGACCACAGGCATGAAACCCAGGGACACAAACCACCGTTCGGTGCCTTCCACCGCCCACTGGTAACTACCACATCCAATCATGGATCGCATGTCTGCTCGAACGATACAGTTGTTCCTCCTTCTGTTCCTCTCCGGTCTACTTTTTTTCACCGGTCTCGGCAGTATGGGACTGACAGATCGCGATGAAGGTCGGAATGCCGAAGCCGGGCGAGAAATGTTCGCCTCCGGCGACTTAGTCACCCCGACGTTTAACGGGGAACTGCGAGTCGCCAAACCGGTCTTCCTGTACTGGCTGATGACCGCATCCTACTATCTCTTCGGCGTGAACGAGTTTGCGGCGCGAGCCCCTTCCGCTTTGTTCGGAGTGGCGTTGATCGTGATGCACTACCTGTTTCTCACTCGGCTCCGCGGCCCGACCGTCGGTTTCTATGGAGCCCTGACGTTGCTGCTGAACATCGAGATACTGGCGCTTGGGCGCATGGCGATTACCGATAGCGTCTTAATCTTCTTTACCACCCTGTCGCTCTACGGATTTTGGCTTGGTCTGCACGAATCAGGCGCAGGGCGCCATTGGATCTGGGGCTTTTATGCCAGCATGGCCTTGGCGACCTTAACGAAAGGACCGGTGGGGTTCGCCGTTCCGCTGATCACCGCTCTCCTATATCTCGCGGCCACCCGGCAGTGGCGCGTGTTTTGGCAGAGAGGCGCGCCGATCGCCGGCACGTTGCTCTTTCTTATCCTCTCCGGTCCATGGTATGCCGCCATGTTCCTTATTCATGGAGATGCCTACTCCTCTCAAGCGAAAGTCCATACGGTGGGACGATTTCTCGCTCCGATGGAGGGACACGGAGGGGGCTGGTGGTTTTATTTTCCGGTCGTGTTGCTGGGATTTTATCCCTGGAGCACCTTCTTACCGGCTGGACTCTATCGCGCCTATCAGAGCTGGCGAGAATGTCGCCCGCCGAGGGACCGTAACCACGAACTACCTGAATCAGGGACACCGTTAGGGTCCGGCAAGGAGTTGGAATGGTTCGCGGCACTCTGGTTCGTCGGGGTATTCATATTCTTTAGCCTGTCCTCCACCCGACTGCCTCACTATATCGGTCCGCTGTTTCCCGCCTGCGCCATCCTGGCTGCTTCATTTTGGGCTCAGGGCCTGAAGGATCCGTCGATCAAAGGACTGCGAGGGTCAATCCACTTCATGATGGGAATCGGATATCTTCTCGCCGTTGGATTTGCGAGCGCGCCTTCCCTGTTCGCGAAATTCTCAGGGAAGATGGTCAAGGAGTTCCCGTTTGCTACCCAATTCGATCTGGGTATCGGTCCTTACATTGGTGCGGCTATCGTCCTGGTCGCTATGGGGCTAATCGGATATTTCGGTCTGAAGGACAACCGACGCGGTATCGCCTTCGGGGTGGCCGGCGGTGCACTGGCGAGCGTTTTTCTTGTCGCCATCCTGTTGGTGGTTCCAGGACTCAACCGATACGCCATTGCACCCCCGCAGGAATTGGCCTACGCGGCCGGGTTGAACCTGAATCCAAGCGACCAGCTGATCGCGTTCGGTTCAACCAGACCATCCACCGCCTTTTACGCGAGACGAACCGTGACCTTTATCCCAGCCAACGAAATCGATCGCCTGCGTACGGCCCTGGGGAAAGAAGGCCGGACGATGATCCTCCTCCCGGAATACTTTCAGGATGCCTTGCCGAAGGAGGCGGAGGGATTTCAGCCGATTCTCAAGCGTTACGGCTATGTCTTGTTGGGCAATGAACCGATGGTCGCCTTGCCTCAAGGCACAGAGAATACTGCCCCACCGCCGCCCAAAATTCATGGCCACTGACTGCCACTCGTCGAGTCTACTGGTGAGGCATTTTTCTGTGGTCAAGATGGCCTTGAGGGAATTCGCACGAGGCCACGCGCATCGCCTGTGTATTGATGGTCACTGAACGGGCAAAATCCCTCGTCCATCAACGAGAATCAAAATGGCAATGACCAAGCCCCCAATCAAGACACTTTCCCGTACCACGGACCAGGCTGGCGATTCCTCTGCGTAATCGTCGTCCCGGCCTATCACCTGGAGCCAAAACGCCATGCAAGCGAATCCGACCGACGAGAGGACAAGCGGTGAGGTTGTCATGGCAGCCAGGCCGTACGCGATCAACAACACTGAGGTATTCGAATGCCAGCTCCCTCCTGTTCCTCCCCGACGCAGCCAATGAGTTCGCCGGATCCATAAGCCGCCCGCTACCGCACCAGCCCCTAATACCAGGAACAGGATGCTCACCACTCCATCAGCCATTTGATGAGACAGGACCCAGAGCAAGGAAAATAGCGCCGAAGTCCCCATCGCCGCATATCGTAGTCCATCCTGTATTGAAGTGCGCCACTGTTTTAACGGGGCTGTCGCAACAAATCCGCTGAGGATGCCGATCACCGCCCCTCCAAGAACATCGGTCGGGAAATGCGATCCTCGAAGGATGCGACTGAGTCCTACGAAAAGTGCGACCGCGATACAAAGAGGTCCAAGGAATGGAAACCTTATGGCCAGCACCGTCGCGACGGCAAAACTCGCCGTACTATGCCCTGATGGAAAGGAATCCAGTCCCGATGCCCAGGAAAAAGTTATCTGCCAGTCCCCCGAGTGGGCGAACTTCGGTCGAGGCCTTCCGATCAGGTGTTTCATCCCGTTGGCGAGTAGTGCGGCGATTCCATGAGCGATCAGCGACTGGATGGCGACTATCTTGACGGTTGGCTTTTCAAATGCCCACGCACCTACGAGCAAGAGGACACTCACAGTCGCCAGCCGCCACCCTTGGCCGATCCAGTCGCCCATATCGCTGGTGAACGCCATCCATGGAACGGTGAGCTGGTCCCAGGGAAGATGAATCGTCACCGATCGCACATACTTGGTGATCGGCAGATCAAACTGAGCCACCCCCAGAAAGCTGATGGCCAACGCAGCACAAGAGCATCCGACTGCAATGATCGACGAGGTCCTGTTTTGAGATGATTGGGAGGGGACGCTCATCGAGCCATGATCTGTAACGAGGCTCCTGGAACTGATCACCAACCGCTCATCGCCGATTCCCGTGCTTTACGGCACCCAGTCGGCCAGGAACACATTAAACTCCCCCGATTCCTTGGCATTGCGATCCGAGACCCAGACAAGGCGTTTGCCGTCCGGCGAGAACATCGGGAAACTATTGAAGTGTCCTTCCCTGGTGAGACGTTCTAATCCGGTTCCGTCATCGCGCACCAGATACAGATGAAAACTCGGGCGTCCGCCTTCACCTCTCGTTTCTATGTTGGACGAAAAGATGATACGTCGACCGTCGGGATGAAAATACGGAGAAAAATTCGACGCGCCGGTCGTTGTCACCTGCTTTTTGTTCGACCCATCGGCATTCATGACAAAAATTTCAAGCTGACCGGGCTCGACCAGCCGTTGCGCCAACAGCTCCTTGTATTTCGCCACTTCGGACGGATCGGTCGGATGGGCCGCCCGATAGACGATTCTCTTGCTGTCCGGTGAAAAGAACGCCCCACCATCGTACCCGACATCGTCCGTCAGGCGACGGACGTTCGAACCGTCTAGGTTCATTGTATACAGGTCGAGGTCTCCGTCCTTTACCGATGTCCAAACAATGGTTCTTCCATCGGGTGAGATCGTGGCTTCGGCATCATACCCTGGTGACATCGTCAGCCTCTGCATGTCCTGACCGTCGAGATTCACGGCGTAGATATCGTAATCGTCGAGTGCCCATCGATACGCGCCACCCCGTTTGGGTTTTGGCGGGCAATCGGGCCCGGCGGCATGGGTGGATGAGTACAGCACTCGACTATCACCAGGGAAAAAGTAGCCGCACGTCGTGGCACCCTTCCCGGTACTCACCAAGTGGACGGTCTCGCTTTCTACGTCCATCACGTACATTTGATAACACCCAAGCCCTGACTCGGCCGGCTTTCGGAGGGAGGCCGGTGAATCCGTCATCCAGTTGTTCGTCGATTGAAAAATGAGCTTGGTCCCGTTGAACGAAAAATAGGCCTCCGCATTCTGGCGGCCAAAGGTCAACTGCCGGATATTGGTTAGATGCGGTTCCGTCGAACGAATCGACGCGGCAGACTCCTTCGGTCGATCAGCGGCCAGAGCAGACGGGGGAATACTCATCAAGGCACAGACTCCCCATAGCCATATTCCCCCGACCTTACGATGTTGCATCAATCCGCACCTCCTTCACCTCCGGCGAACTTTGCCACACTTCGCGTTTTGTCACGACTCCGTTCTGAAAAATGACGTAACTATGCCATCCATAATAGAACAGAAAACGTGAAACTTTCTCGACCGCGTCTGGTGTCACGCCATACAGCACCGTGATGACGCTGCCCGGTACATTTGCACGATGGCAGGAGAAGAGGACCGCCATCGTTGGTCCATTGTATGCCTGACCATCAATCTGGAAACCCGTCTCTCCCAAAGCAATTCGGTCACCGCAAGATTCCTCCACCGCTGATTGAACCGCCTGTCGCTGGTCGGCTTCTGCCAGGACCAAGATCGATCCATCGTGAGGAAGAGAACTCTCGTTGAGAGAAACCACCGTCGTTCTAGACGATCCTGTCAGCTCGTGATCGGAGATGCGAGACACAATCTCCTGCAACGGTGAAACAGGGTTCTCAAACGCCCGAACCACCGTCTTGTGTGAATCGGTGACATACCCGTTCAGCATCGGCGGCATCTGATGTCTCGTCAGCCGGTGAAAAGTCATGAGGTGAGGATCAAGCTCCACGCGCAACGGCTGGTCTGGTAGGACAAAGTCGGCAATGCTCGTTTGCGAGAGGCCAAGCACGATCGACATGATTTCCGTCGATTCCTTCATCACGATGTGGATGGGGATCGCCATTCGAAAAAGCTGCTCGTCCTGCTCGATCTGAACCGTCAACCGCCAAGTTTCCCTGTCACCGTCTCCCTTCACGCGACGAGCGTGGGCATCGCGCAACGATACCTGCGGGGCACCAGGTTGTTCGACCCATTGTTTGAAAAACCACCGCAAGTTCCGACCGCTTTCTCGAGAAAACACTTCTTCGATCGATTTCCAATCCGCCGGGCGATTACGGTAGCTACCGACGAAGGTCTTCAAGCTGCGCCAGAATGGCTCATCTCCGATTTCTTGCCGAAGGAGGTGAAACACAAAGGCCGATTTGTGGTAGCCGATGGCATTATCTTTCTCGTCATGCTTCCGCAGAAATTGAGAAACCGCGTAGTCTGTGTCAGGCTTCACATAGAGATTGTAACCGTGAAGCATCATGCGCCTTTGTTCGAAGGCTTGCGGAACATCCTGAACCAACTCGTGCCAGTAGTAATTCGCCAAGTAGGTCGTCATTCCCTCGACCCAATTGCCATGATCGTCTCGATTGAACACCGAATTTCCGATCCACGAATGAACGATCTCATGACCCAAGGCATAGGGTTGGACATAGTGGCGTTTGATGCTGCCGCTGCCGAGCAAGGTGAACGACGGCAGACCAAGACCGCTCGCAAAAAAATTTTCAACCACTGCAAATTTGTCGAAGGGATAGTTCCCTAGGATCCTGACATACACGTCGAGATACCTGGCGGTCGCATCGAGATACTCATCTGCCAAGGTGGCATTATCGGGCAAGAAATGGGTCTGGAGCTCGACTCGCTGTCCCGTCGAGCTTTTCCACTCCCGCGATGTCGTCACAAATTTGTTGGCAACCAGAGTGAACGCCTCGGACTGATCCTGAACGATCCATGTTGATGTGGTCTTTCCCTCGCTCGTCGTCTCACCGTCCTTACGTCCGGACGTCACCACCGTCCAGCCCTGTGGAATCTGAGCAGTCACTCGATAGGTACTGAAGGAACCGATGATATCGGGATACCACTGGCTTTCCCCGCTCAAGTACACACCTTCCAAACCGATATAGCCCGCCGTCTCACTTGGTGTCACGAATCGTAAGTGACGCGGCTCCCTCGGAGGGTCATTGATTTGGCCGCGATAACTCATCACCAATGTCACCTTTCGGCCATGCTCTCTTGGAATGGAGACCACGATACGCTGGCCCGCTGTCTCGGGAGAGCGCATGCTCTTGAATGGGACGATTTTGTCCAGGCCTTTTTGTCCCCCGGAGATAGGGCGTGTTCGCATGGCGATGGACTCGACATGCAACGCTTGTGCAAGCGTGAATGTGACCGAAGTGGCCTGTGGCTCAAGATCCAGTTCGATCTGATCGCTTGCAAATAATTCGTGTGTGGCGGGGACCAACTCGGCTGAGAGGATGTGATGAATGCTGGTGACTTTCTCCTGGGCGAGCAAGACCGGAACGGTCCACGCCTGTGCGATGGCGGTCGACAGTAGTCCGATGAAGCAAAAGCCAAGAAGACGGGTCCTGATGTCCATCAGGAAGCGTTTTAACACTCGCGGCAGACGAGTACAAGCTGGATCGCGGTTAAGAGACGCTCAAGATCCACCGGTTTGATAAGAATCTCCTGAGGGCCCAGGCTCCACGCTTCTCGAAGCAATTCCTCATTATGACTTCCAGTCATGATGATGATACCACCTGAATAACCCTTGTCACGCAGGGTGCGAAGAACTTCGATCCCCGGCATTCCGGGCATGATCAGGTCGAGCACAATCGCATCCGGAGGTCTATCTTCGACTATCCGTAGAGCCTCGTGACCGTCTTTGACGCCAGACGCCCGATACCCGCGCAGGCTGAGAAATCGGACCAAGAGGTCGCACAGGAGCGATTCGTCGTCGACTACCAAGACCGATTCATCGATCTGCTCGATGACATGCCCGTTGCCAAGCGAAGGCTGTATGGTTACCGACTGCGCAGGTTGCCGCGAGACCTGATTCACCGCCTCGACGAGAACATCCAATGACAATCCTTTTCTAATGAAATCCGTGGCCCGCAGGGCTCGTGCTTGATTCTCCTGCATTTCTGTTGCACCACCGCCCAGGATAATTACCGGCGCAAGAGGGTCGAGCGCCCGGATTTCCTTTAGAACAGTCAATCCATCCATCTCCGGCATCCGGAGGTCCAGGAGGGTAACTCGTGGAGCGTGTGCACGGAATAGATCAAGACCTTCTCGTCCACTCGTCGCCGAAATGACGCGGTACCCATGACGGGTGAACACGCTCTGCAACAAATCACAATTCATCTGATCGTCGTCCACGATCAAGACCTTGATCATCGATCTCGGCTCCTCTCCCATCAAAACTGTACTACTAGAAAGGAGAATAGCACGAGGCCGTGGACAATGAGAAGAAAATGCGTGGTTATGCGCGGGAAGTCGGCTGTCCAAACAAAGCTGCGACGAACGCCTCGGCATTGAAATCCTGGAGGTCATCGGCTCCTTCTCCTACACCGATCAGACGCAGGGGAAGTTTCAATTCTTCGGCAATCGCTACGACGATCCCTCCCCGTGCGGTCCCGTCAAGTTTCGTCAGAGCGAGTCCAGTGACTCCAACCGCCTCGTGAAATTGATGGGCCTGGGCCAGTGCGTTCTGTCCGACCGTGGCATCAAGGACCAACAATACCTCATGAGGCGCACCGGGCAACTCTTGAGCGATCACTCGTTTTACTTTCCGCAGCTCGTCCATTAAATTGGACTTTGTGTGCAAGCGACCGGCCGTATCAATAAGGACCATGTCCATCATTCTGGCGTTGGCTGCAACGATGCCGTCGAAGGCCACTGCCGCGGGATCGGCACCATGCCGTTGGCGAATTACCTCCACTCCGATCCGATCTCCCCAAACTTGAAGTTGATCAATAGCAGCTGCACGGAAGGTATCTCCCGCGACAAGGAGAGGTCTCCGCCCGGCCTGCGTCATCCGCTGTGCAATCTTGGCGATAGTGGTCGTTTTTCCTACGCCGTTGACTCCGACGACAAGCGTAACAAACGGCTTAGGGCCCTCGTTGACCAGCTGATCGATCGTAGGACCCGATATGGTTTTTAGAATGCTATAGAGGGACCGACTTAAGACATTTTGGAGCCCTTCCGACGTTTTCGCCTCCGCTCCACGGGTCTCTTCCCTAACCCGCTGCATCAAACGATCGACGACGCGAGCGCCAAGATCGGCCGCGAGCAACGCCGCTTCTAGATCTTCAAGAAGTTCTTCGTCCGGTGCACGTCCGAGGAATCGATCTAGGGACTGCTGTACGACATTGCGTGTTCTACCGAGCCCTTCGCTCAGCCGTTGGAACCATCCCATTGTCAACGACCTCTTGGTTGCCGTCCGGTACGAACGGTTACCAGGCACGGCACAGGTGAGATTAGATGGAGCAGGGCCCGTTCCCGACGCGACATTCGCGCCGCTTCTCGTGGATTCAGTTCATGGTCATATCCGCAAAGATGGAGCACCCCGTGCACTAAAAGGGTGGCCAACTCTTCGTTGATCGATCGTCCGGCTTCCTTCGCTTGTCGTAAGGCGGTCGGTAACGAAATCACGACATCACCAAGCATCTTGGTTACAGGGCGCGTGCCTCGAGGCATCACGGCCTCACGAATAGGGAAAGCTAACACATCAGTGGGTCTATCCTTCTTGCGGTACTCACGGTTCAGCCGTCGCATACGTCTGTCTCCAGTCAATTCTAGACTCAGTTCCGATCGAGACTCCCCGACGGCCGATAAAACACGTTTGGCTAGATGGACCAGTGTGTTTTGTCTGACGGCAAACCGCGTGACATGCACGCGAAGATAGACAGTCATCAATGAGAACTGTCGGGTAGATCACGTGGCAATGAGCTGGCCGGGGGCGACTTGCGGGGATTTGGCGATGGGCGTTGGTGAGACGCGACCTGCCCTCGAGCCTGTCGAGAATCACCGCTGTTTACGGGTTGATGGCGATCATAAGCCTTGATGATTTCTTGAACCAGTCGATGTCGGACCACATCCTTTTCATCAAAGTAGACGAACCCAATTCCCTCAACGCCGCGAAGGATTTCCTTCACCTGAATCAGACCGGACACTCGATCGCTCGGTAAATCAACTTGCGTGATGTCGCCAGTCACGACAACTTTTGAATGGAATCCCAGTCGGGTGAGAAACATCTTCATCTGCTCTGCGGTGGCGTTTTGGGCTTCGTCTAAAATGACAAAGGAATCGTTGAGCGTCCTTCCCCGCATGAACGCCAGTGGTGCAATCTCAATATCTCCGCGCTCGATCAAACGATTCGCTCGTTCCATATCCATCATATCAAACAGCGCATCGTAGAGAGGCCTCAGATAGGGGTTCACTTTCTCGTAGATATCACCGGGCAAGAAACCAAGTTTTTCCCCTGCCTCCACCGCCGGCCGTGCGAGAATGATCCGGCTCACCTCTTTGTTCATCAGCGCACTGACGGCCATAGCCATAGCTAAATATGTCTTGCCCGTTCCAGCCGGACCGATGGCGATGACAATATCGTGTTCCTGAATCGCTTCGATGTAAGCCTTCTGCGTTGGCGACTTGGGGCCCACGAACCGTTTTTTCGTGACAATCATGGCCGACTCGCCAAGCACCTCTTTCAGAGGCGCCTCTGGAGTTCGGCGCAATGCCGTGAGCGCATGGGTTACATCTTCTGCTTGGAGTGATACCCCTTGATTAGTCAGGGAGGCAAGCTCGACAAGGATGCGTTCAGCTTGACGAACGGCCTCGGGAAGACCGTCCAACGTGAGTTCTTCGCCACGAGCAGAGAGTCGGACACCCAACTCGTCTTCAATCAACTTAAGATGGCGGTCATGATGACCGAACAGAACGGCGGTATTAGTGCCTTCTCGTAGTTTGAGTTTACGCACGAGTTTGGGGTGGTCTCCCTCCTACATCCTGGTGGAATTGTAGCAGACGACAAATAGCAGGGACAAGCGGGGCAGTATCTTTCAAAACCTTAACCTCCTAAATGCCTAGCAGGCGCCGCGGCGGTAAGTGTCAAATCAAACTCCTGTGAAGCGATGCCACCCTGCCCATCCTTGGCCACAACCTTGACGTGAAATGTCCCTTCTTGATCAGCGGGGATCTGCCACGTGATGTGGCCCAACTCTTCACTAATAGTCATGCCGACCGGGGCGACTTCCAACTGATAAGTCAATCGGTCGCCATCAGGGTCTACGGCTTTTACAAAATAGTCAAAATGATCTTGGGAGGCTGAGATAGGAGGTGTTGATATGATTTTGGGACCACTATTGCCTAACACGAGTGGTTCAGATTTTAAGGAACCTCCAGGACCGATGGGATCATGAGCTGTAGCCTCGACCACGATTTTATCTCCAGCAGCGAATCCCGTCGTGTCGAGAAAGGGTTCATCTCCTTCCTTCACGAGCGTATCATTACGATACCATTTAAAGGATAAGTCGACGCGATCATGGTCCGAATCGCTGGCCTCAACTTGCGTTTCAAGCCTATCACCAGGTCGAGCTGTTTGAGGGGTCACTGAAACCGCGGTTAGTCTTGGAGGAGTATTACCCACCACGACACTCGCCGTTCGATAGGGTCGACCCTTCTGCACCGAATCGGCGGGAATGATGACGACGCTGATCCGTTGACCTCGATGAAAGAATTCCGGTTGGAGCGTCGGATTCGACTGCCCCGGCACGGGAGCATCGTTCACATACCATTCGTACTGGTAAGTGATGGACTCTCGCTCAGGATCCTCTGACTGAATTTGCACGGAAGCAGGAGCTGCTTGGGTGAGTGGAGCATCTAGGATGTGTGCCGACCTCACGACGGGCGGCTGATTCTTTCCGGACCGACTGCCTGGCGAGGCAGTCTCCGTCACTCCATCGCCGGTACAACCAGTGACCAGGAGAGCCCACGACAACGAGAGCCCGCACACCGACGCGTTGCGGTTATGATTGAGTGCTCCGTGTCGACTCACACCGCGCTCCCTCAGAGTCGGCGGAAACTAGTCACGCTGATGCACCCAGTTGACGTAGCGGCTGTAATTGCCTTCGAGGCTCACGTCCCCCTGTGTGAACGCACCCGTCGACATCTGGGTATTATAGGTACACCCTTGTCCGCAATGGATCGTGCCACTTGACGCAAGACCGGTTCCCATGGATGTCTTTGTATTCACATTGGTATTTCCGCCGGAGTTCGCCGTACCGATAACAGGAGCGGTCGACGCTGTGCCGGTCTTGTAGAAAAGCGCGTACAGATAGCTCGCGCCATCGGATGCACAGAAGTCGTTCGTTGGAGCAAAGGTTGGGAAGAAAATCGTCCCGGCCACCAAAGTCGGATTGACCACAGACCGTTCAGCGGCATAACTCGTTGCCACACCGGTAACAGGGTCCGTGATGGTGACCGGCCCGGGCATCGTGACGCGCCAGCCATCTTTCGAGGCAACCAGACCGATCATCGAAGTTGTTCCGGTGCCATTGAACGTTGTCACGCCAGGATTCGTCGGGTCGGTCACCTGATTGGTGCTGCCGCTACAGACGATGCAAATCACCGCGTTGGTGACATCGACAAGATCATTATCGTGACAGCTGGTTGTAGAGCTCTCATTGCACAGGGCATTCAGAACAGAATCTTTGATCCCGAAGAGGCGTTGTATCGTGTTATCTACCTTATCCGTATTACCAAAATACCGACCTGTCCCGAAGAAGACCCATATCTTGTCGGTATCGTCCAGGGTCACGGCTGGAGCTGATGCAGAGGGCCCGACCTCGACCCAAGACCCAAAAGTTGGGGACCCAGGCGTTGCATCGTAGAACGTATCGATCACTTCCGTCGGAGTCCGATTGCCTCCATTGGCAATACCCCAGGTCATGGGGTCACATGGAGCCGCAGAACATCCCATAGTCAGGCGGTATAGCTTCCCTCGCCACGGGAGAGCCCCGTCGTGAATGGTCCGAACTGCGTAGGCCACGTCCGTCCGCCAATCCGAATCCTTATCAACCGCCACCACATGCCCCATGAAGGATCGCCACGTTCCTATTGGCATAGTGGTGAGACTGCCTCCCGCAGCCACCTTCGGGCCATTCTTCAAATCGACGGTATACAACCTCGCTCCCTGCGACGGGGCTGATGGGAGATCGGCTTGATACCCGTTCGGTCCTGATCCGAACAGGACGTACCACTTCTCATTGGTCGGATCGATGGGGCTATCCGTTTTCGGGTTCATACGAGCCACTGCCGGATAGCTGGTGGTTAACCCAAGATTGTTATCGGTAAACACCCAGAGCAACTTTGGGTCGACTTCGGGATTCGTGACATCCAATGCGAAGTACGCACTATAGAATGTGCGAGATACACCCCCGATCGTGGCCGTCATCGGCGGGGCTCCTGAGCCCGCAGCACAGTTTCCGCAACTGCCTCCCATCCGGAATCCACCGATCAAGATCGTTCCCCAACCGCCAGGGTGATCCGCATCCGATGTAAAGATCCTGGCCTCGGCGATCGTCGGTTTGAGATCGACGTAGTACACGTGCGTGTAATCCGTCCTGGCAAGCCACTGGAGATGCGGCAATAATTCCTGCGGAATGAACGACCAAAGTTCCGCTCCCAAATTTTGACCGCTGGAATTGTCTGTTGGATTCTTGGTGTACCAGCCATGTTCCACAGTGGACGCCGTGGTCGGATCGTCACCCTTGTGGTAGTACCCGCCGTTGAAGGCATGCAGCATTCCGTCATTGGCGCCGACGTAGACGACCTGACGTCTGTTTCGATACTTCGCGTAAAATGCGGTGTAGGTGGGATCCCCGAACGCCAGATCGTAGCGCGCCTTCGGGGCCCCCACGACCGTTGGAGTCGAGTGAATGGGATCACCTAGCTTCCAGACCTTGAAGTTTCCACTTCCAACCGGAACTTCGAGCATCCTGGTCCGTAACCCGGCGATCTCATCACCTCGAATGAAGTTAATCAAGTTCGTGGCATTGGTGCTACCAACACAGGTGTCTAATGCATACCGCAAGTAGTCCCGAAGCAGGAGACAATTAGTCGTACTAAACTCGATTTGCTCTGTGGGGTCCACGATCCCGTCGTTATTGACATCGATCCAGGTAAAGATCTTGCGGGAAGCAGACGTCCCATTCGCGAGTTCTTTACCTGCTTCCCAAATCGGCTTAATCGACTTGAGGTCGCTGGTGAGGATGGGCATCGTATTGTCCGCGACTCCATCCGCCGGGCTGGTATCTGCAAACTTGTCCACAAGGACTTTCTGATAGGTCGGACTCGCGGGATCATTATCATATCTTGTCCTCACGATCAGGTCTTGATCATACGTCAGCTTGCCGTCTTGATTCGTATCTTCTCTGAAATTACCGAACCCATCGACGAACAAGGCATGGGTATACCCTGTCCACTTAACGTTCACCCCTCCCTGCCCGACATCACTCGTGAAGAAGTAGGCTTGATAGATCGACCCTTCACCGGTCGACGATGTTGCCAAGACCGAGATCGAGGTGCCGGATGCACTTTTCCTGAGAATCGCCGTCAGGGAAGCGAGCAGCCGCTCCTGCAAATCATCGACATTGGAAGACTCGAAATAGGTATCGGGAATCCCATCTACACCGGCGGCCCCTGTCGCATTGATCACTTTGTCCCATTCGCTGGTGAGATCCGGAAGATTGTTGTTGTTGGTGTCCTCAAAGCCACCCAATTGAGCGGCATGCATCAGCAATTCCCGCCCACTAATATTGCCGAATGCATAGAAGGTGTAGACCGTCAGGTTTTGCAGGCCCTGCAAACAATGCCCCGAGACCCCC
Source organism: Nitrospira sp. (assembly GCA_037445435.1). GTDB lineage: Bacteria > Nitrospirota > Nitrospiria > Nitrospirales > Nitrospiraceae > Nitrospira_D. The sequence continues at coordinate 45,485 of JBBIKN010000005.1, forward strand.
AACACAGGGATCACTCCATCCGTAGTCCCATTGCACGGTCGAAGATCGTTGATGTGTGACCAGTAGGCAACGTCATCCAAAAAGTGCCGCCCGTTATCAGCATAGTCGGTTCTGTGCTGTTTAAGCAGCACGTTATTGGGAGTCGCTGGATCGTTATTGCAGGTCCCGCCGGGAGGATCCACAAAAGGCACTCCCCGATTCCCATTACAATACGTTCCCGCATAGGGCTGAGCATTGACATTGGCATATTGATTGATACTCGCAGGCACGCCGGTATCCTGCGTCGGAGCGCCATCCGTGAAAACCATTACAAATGTCTTGCAGCAGCGCACTTGCGTCGAGGTACTGGCCCAGGCCGGCGTGTGGTTGCTCCCGTAGAAGAATGGATCACGCCCACAGGCATTGGTGATATAGCCGGCAGGACAGACCTCCGGCGCTGTGAGGGCTGAAATCTCTGTACCACCAATTCCACCAGTTCCTGAGCTTCCAAACGCCACTCCGTTCGAGTTTCCACCTGAGAACGCAATTGGGTACACATATTGGTTGGGATAAAAGGCTGAGTTGATTTGTGCAACGTACCGAGCGACTTCGTAGAGTGATTCGGCCAGTGGCGTCCAGGTCGCGGGAAACGTTTCGTCGACGGCGTCCACCATCGCTGCTGTGTTGGTGTTGAACGTCTCAACTGTTGTACCGGCAAAGTCGATCGACTGACGGCTCCCAACCCCGGTCAACACCCGAAGTCCGTTGTTGCTCCCATCATTGTTGAACACGGCCAGCGCAAACCGAGCCTGTGGCCCGATTTGCTGAATCACTCCTGTCGGCTCGCTGTACATGGCAAAGGCGATTTCGTTGAGTTCCGTTTCGACGAAACCATCTCCATCCGATGATCCAGGATTTCCACAATTGGTACCGTTGTCATCATCGATGCACATGTCGGCATCATCTTCGATATGGATGAAGATGTTGGCTGGATTCCCAGGGTGTGTTGTGGTCGGAATTCGCCCTACATAGGTGAGATCACCGGTGCCACCGTTATATCCCACCGCCACGGTTGTTTCGGTATTGACACCTGTCCCGCGTTGAGCTCTGACCGTCGGCAAGGATGGTGTCCCGTATGGCTTGCACGTTGAATCGGCGTTACGAGTCGGATTGAACCCATTCTGGCATTGCCCGCCGATCATCGCCTTCTTGACCGCGTCGAACCGGCGGAACGTTGCCCAATTGACGAAATTCCCATCGTATTCGGTTCCAGGACAGGGTGTGTTGAGGGCTGCTTTCATTCCCGTGCCGTGCTCAAACCGGTTATCGGTCGAGTCCCAGACATAGCAGCGCATCGGATCGGCGAATCCCGAATACCGCGTGGTGGCCGTAAAGGTAAGGGTCGTGGAGGGGAGACCGCTCGCCAACGTGCCGCAGTTCGTAACCTCGCAGGCTCGATTGCTCATACTCCCCGAGTTATCCATGAGAATGATGATGTTAGGAGCAACCTGATCCGAGACGAAGGGAGGAGCGGATGTATACTGGTCCATCGTCTGGGCTGACGCCGTCAGTGCCCACGCCAGGCCAATTACAGTGATCCCCACAGTTCCATGAAGGGCCTGTGTCTTGTTTTTCATGGTCCCTCCCTCATCCACGTTCATCTCACCCCGCTCGATCATGCATGTCGCCGATCTGCTATTGCGGCACATACACGATCATCACATCGATCTTGTTGCCGTCGCCCTTCTTGAGATGAAACCTCACCTCGTGATTGGGCTTAATGACGTCCGCCTGCAGCATGTTATCTTCCTGGTCGCGAATTTCGACTTCGGGATCCAGCGTATATTCTTTCCCGCTGATAACGAGAGACTGGTGCCCGATCGATGTCACGACTCCGGCTTGTAATCCGCTCATGATAGCCGAAGGAATCGGGTCGAGCGCATGAGCTAACAGCGCATATCCACAGACCGTGCTAAGCGCGGCTACCAGGACAGCCCCACAGATTCTAAATGGCTTTCGCGGGCTAGCGTCCTTCGCCATCTGATGGATAGGTTGAGTTAGGCCGTTCATAGTAACGCTCCCCCATTGATCACGTACCGTTATAACTTCGCTTCATGCACCCTTCCCCGGTTTCGTTCAGGCAGTCGAACGTGACAATGACGCGGCTCGTCGCACCAGTTGCCGCGTTCGCCGCTACACAGTCCACTCGATAGAACTGATCGTAGGTGGGTTTATCAGGATCGGCGAAGTCGCTACCGGTCCGTCGCTTGGAATAGAGAAAATCGATGTCCCCGTTGACTGTGTACCCGTTGACGTTCATGACCAAGTTGGGCGCATTACCCGCTCCAACGGCGATGTCGGCATTGTTCCGAAGCGTGCCGTTGATCTCCTGGGCAAACACCGCCTGATTGGCGGCGGGCACCGGTCCCTGCGGTGCGAGAAGCACGGCTGCCGGGCCGGTCATTTGAGGATCGTCTATCGTCAAGCGGATCGCTCGGACCGCCGTCCCTACACACGCTTCTGCGGCATCTGTCCCCTCCTCGACCATTCGTATCGCACCGGCCATCGAGTTTTCGAGACCCGTCATCGTCAACGCGGCCACGCCCAGAGAGCCGATGATCAACATCAGGAGCATGACCGTCACGAACGAGGTGCCTCGTTCGCTCAGAGACAACCGGCTTTGGTTCATGTTTGTGTGAGAGAGCATCATAAATTAGAGCCTTTGGTTGCGGAGCTCAATCGTCCGAGTCAGAATTCTTCGACGAAACTGAAAATAGGATACTTGCTGTGCCGGAGCAGCGGTATCTCCCGCCACAAAGAGCCCATTCGCGTGGTTATGATCGCTGATTACAGGGAAGGTCGAGCTATGCACGGGCGTTGAGTTCGCCTCCCCCATACCCTGATCGGCTCTGGTCTGCCGCGCGACGATATTGACCTGCACCAATCGAATCGTCCTCGGCGTCATGAAGGTGCCGTATGGTCCGGCGTTGCCGAACCAGTTTCGATTGGTGATGAAGTCGGCCTGGTCGAACTGATTGGATAGATCGAGATCGTCCGGCTGCATATCAGGAATGCCGCTATTGACACGCGGATCGCAGCCATCACAGGCATAGGCCAATTGGAGGTCTTCAACTCCATCCATGATGGGAATGCAGCCTGAATTTACCTGGTTGCAGTTGGGAGGCCCTCCAGGACCGACTAATATGGCCGGGACCGCGCCGCGGACCAGACAGGGAGCATTGCCTTGACAAAGATTCAGATTGTCCGGCGGAGGAATCACTTGATAGGTGATGCATTGCAGCAAGTACACCTGTGTTCCAGTCCCAAAGGCCGTGGGATCTGGGATCGCGGGGTTCAGGGTCAAACCTCCTGGATTGACGGACTGAATCGTTGAACCAGCAACTCCACCGATTGAAACAGGCATGCCGAGCAACGCCGCCCCTCCACCAGGAATAGCATTCCCCATCGCCGTGGTGGCATTGGCCGGCATAGGAATACTCGTAATCGGCGTATTGAGTCCTCCAATGGTGCCGGGGAGAGCTGGGACAAACACCTGCCACAGGGGTCCGACTGCAGCAATGGAGTTTGTCATCGGAACAACCATCGAGATGGTATCCGGTCCTGTGTCCGCCCCAAGAGGATTGTTGTCGCCTGGAACGAGAGGATACGGAGTGCCGTTGATCTGACAGCCTCCTACTGGAGCCGTAAGGCCACGCATCCCGAATCCAGCCAACTTCAGATCCGCCGTGATCATGTCCAGAGTGTTTCGGGCCGTCGCCTGAGTACTTCCCACCTGTCCCGTAATACGTGTGGTCTTCTGGCTGACAACCAATGCGCCGAACCCTGCTGCAACAATGGCCGTCGTCATCATCGTCGCGACCATGATTTCTGTCAGTGTGAAACCGTTCTGATGTCCCTCGTTCAATGCCGACGATTGCCTCATGCGAGCCCCCTATTCCGGCTCAATCAGCGTTTGGAAAGCCACGTTGCGTGTGCGCTGTGTTCCGGCACGCTCGTTCCACTGAAGTTGTACCGTGACCTGTACAGCGCTTGAATCGGCCCTGAGTGGAAGCACAGGAGCGACTTGTACCGTACCGCGTGCGTTTAAGAGATTCGTGGCTAGAACCAGTGTGCGCCACTGAGTACAATCGCCTTGGATCGCTCTCGTCGCCGCTATCGACGGTGCCACCCAGAAGAACGGATCAGGTGGGGCTGGAGCGGGGATTCCACCAGCCAAGCAGTTGCCCGGTCCGTTGGTGTCCAAATTGTTATAGGCCCAGGCGAAGCGGCGATTGCTCTGGATTCTCTCCAGCATGTCGGCCGCGACATTAGTGACGATGGATAAGTCGTTAGCATCGACATTTTTCGTAAACGAAATGCTCTGCATGGCAGCCATGCCCATAACCCCTACACCCAGAATAGCGGCGGAGATCATCACTTCGGCCAGCGTAAATCCCTTTTCGTTGCGTACCTTCATCATGATGCCTCTACCTTCTTGCTCATGATGCCTCGTTCACGACGCATGGGTTGATCGCCTGTCGGCACCATGCCACCTTTCCCGATGGCATCAGGGAAATCGAATAGATGAGATTGGGGTCACGCGTACTCTGCAATTGAATTGTCTGCGTCGCCAAAGGCGTCGTACTCAAGCCCCTCGGTGTAAATCCAATCGGCTGCGCCGGCAACGGCACGACAAATGTCACGTTGAGTGGGAACCTCTCGATGCCCAGAGGCGCGGTAAATGTCATTCCTGTTTCCCCTGAGGGAAGTGGCATCCCCGGCGTGGCTACGATCATGGCATTGCGGCTAATTGCTGCTGAACGGGCAAGGATCAAGCGGTTATAGAGACTCGTCGTTGCTTGATACAGCTCGTGCTTTGCGTACATTTGCTGAAAATTGGGAATCGACATCGCAGCTGCAATACTCAGAATGGCCCCGACTATGGCGAGTTCTATGAGGGTGAAACCCTCCTCGTTCGAACGGGGCTTGCCTAAGGTCAGTGCTGTTTCCTTCATGGCGCCTCCTGAGCGAGCAAGGGGCATGCCGCTTCAGGAAATGGATTGCATCCTTCCAACCTCTTGATTTGATTGTATTGTTCTGCCAGAGAAGCTATCCCTTTTCGACCATTTTGCGCGCTTCTGAACGACAATTTTCGTCTGGGATCTTGTACGGTTTTTGTACATTTCGGATAGTCATGTCCGGCTGAGAAAAGGAGGGTCAGGACGACAGGCGTCTAATGGGGTAGGATTTATTGTGATTGGAAAGGAAACCCTATGAATCGAGAGTCTCGCAAGGTCCAGCGTTTTGCAGTACAGCTTCCCTGCCAATTGTGGAACGATGAAAACAAGTCGGGTGGAACTGTCTTAAACCTTTCGGCACAGGGTTGTGCGATGACGGCGGAGCATCTTCCGTCCGTTTCGACCTACGTTTCCCTGGACATCGATCTTCTAAATGGCGAGGAGCCGGCTAAGATCGAATTGGCTGGAGTTCGCTGGGTTTCCGGGCACCGATGTGGGCTGGAATTCATCCGCGTTCGACCTGATATGCTCATGAGGCTCAGAGCTTTCACTTTGTTGCTAGAGCAGACCTCCTAACAGGTGTTTACCTCCTAGCGAAATTACTTTATCGCAACGGCTCGGACTTGCCGATAGGTCGTCAGACCTTTCAGCACTTTTTGGATGCCATTCTGCAGCAGGGTGACCATTCCATCCCGCATCGCTACGCTGAGGATCTCGGCTGTCCTCGCTCTAGCTTGGATCAGATTCTTAATTTCTTCTGACCCAACCAAAAGTTCGTGCAGTGCCACCCGACCTTTAAATCCACTGTGATTGCAAACCTCACAACCACGCCCACGATACAAGGTCCAGTCTTCCGTATAAGTAACTCCTAGCTTTTCCCAGTATCGTGCTCCATAGCCTTGCACCAGTTCATCATACTCTTGCTGGGTCGGGTGATAGGCTTCTTTACAGTGAGAACAAATACGCTTACAGAGTCGCATTGCCAGGACCCCCAACATCGCATCGGCAAAGTTGAACGAGTCACAACCCATATCCAGCAATCGAGTGACGGTTTCTACTGCGCTGTTGGTATGGAGCGTGCTCATCACCAGATGACCGGTGAGCGAAGCTTCTATTGCAATATCAGCAGTTTCTTTGTCCCGCATTTCTCCGATCATGATCACGTCCGGGTCGGCTCGAAGGAATGCGCGCATCGCGGCGGCAAAAGTGAATCCGATTTTAGGATGCACCTGTACCTGCCTCAACCCTTCCTGTGTGATCTCGATGGGATCCTCTGCAGTCCAAATCTTTCGCTCATCGGTGTTGATGTGCTTCATGACAGCGTGGAGGGTGGTTGTCTTTCCCGATCCAGTCGGTCCTACACACAGGAAAATTCCATGCGGACGTTCGGACAGGTCTATGACGGCTTGCAGAATGTCCGGGGAAAAGTCCATGGCCTCTAAGGGCATGGTGTCTTTTGCCGTGAGGAGACGCAGCACCACATCTTCATTGTTTCCTGCGGTAGGCAAGGTCGCTACCCGCAATTCGATTTCACGATCCTTCGCTAATTTGTAGCGGATCTTACCGTCCTGCGGTTTGCGCCGCTCGGCGATATCGAGGTTGGCCATGATCTTCAACCGCGACACAATGGCACGCCGGTAGACGGCGGGAATGCGCATATAGGTAAAACAAGTCCCATCGACACGGAACCGTACGGCCGTTTCCTTGCGATCGGAATAAGGTTCGATATGGACATCGGAAGCTCCTAATCGATACGCCTCGGCGATCACCTGGTTCGCCAGACGTACGATGGCTGAATCGTTTTCATCGATCTCTCCCGACTCCCCCTCTGCGCTCCGCTCAACGCCAGCTTCATCGACGAGTTCCCCCAGGATCTCCGTGATTGAGCCTCCGTTAGCCTGCCCTGTTGCGACAAGGAGATATTGTTCGATATCCCGGCGAAGCCCGACGGAGAAACGAATCGTCGTACCGGGGAATGCGCGCCGTATATCAAGGCCTTTCTCCAAATCGTGCGGATCATTGATGACAATGTCGAGCACCACCCCTTGTCGCTTCAACGGAATCCAGGCGTTCCTCCGGAGATAATCGAAACTGAGGTTTTTCAAGAGTTCGGGGTCTATGACGGTTCGTTCATCATAGGACACATAGGGACATTGGTAAAATTCACTGAGCGCAGACCCGAGTGCAGATTTCGGCACACGGTACTTATCGAGCAAAAGGCTTTCTAGATCAATTTCACGTGACAGAGATTCTTCTATTGCAGCATCGAGATCCGACTGCTTGATAAGTCCGCGATATGCGATGCAGTCCAAAAGACTGCGCCCCATTGTCATCTTGCGAGGTTGCTTTGCCATCGACGGCTTTTTCAGACTGGCGACCGAGAGGATCTGCCGTCTGTGATGAGTGTCAACATGTTGCGTGATCATTCTATCTCATCCTTTCTCATCGACAATAAGATGTTGTTTTTATGTGTCAGTCTTCTTCGTCTTGATATCATGCGTTCTTCGTTTCGGACTCAATATCGTGTCATCCAGGTACCTGGTGCGCGATAGACCACGGGCAATCCGCGATAGAAGCCTTGGCCGAGATCATGGTCATACCAGACCTCCAACCCACTTCCTGAACCAGCCGAAGTGATTGTTCCACCTGCGGCCACAGCTCCATATAACCTGACTCTTCCAGAGATCGTAATATCTCCACTTGCGTGGAGCACCCCGTTGAAATGTACGCCGGTCAGTTGAATGGGTGTCCGAGTGACATCATTACTCTGATCTATTTGTGGAGGACTAAGTGCTTGTATACGCTGTCCTGACCCGCTGGGGGCAAGTACAACGTGGCCTTGCACGACCGCCATACCTTCAAAGTACGGAGCGTGCAGCCTGACAACTCCGAGATTGTCTAGGCGGGGAGCCGTTTGATCGAGGGTGTCAATGAAGATCAAACCATGCTGATTGCCGGGTTCGCGTGACTGAAATACCTCGTCTGGGGAAATACCGCGTCCTGGTTCTACAACACCTTGAGGATACAGAAGACCTTCTCGATCAATCGCAAAGTAACGTCCGAATCTCTTTGCCACTCGCTTTATGTGTTCATAAGTCCACTGATCGAGGCGAACACCCGGGATCGGATTCTGGCCCATGTGAAGATTATGTGGAAAACTTGGAGCCTGTCCCGAAGGGGGTTGTGTCATCTGAACCGTTCCGCCTATCCACGCCTCCATCCATCGATCTTCTCGTGGCGTCATGTCGTCATAGGCCTGCCCTGTTATTGGTGCAAGCACACTCTTTAAAGGGATCTCATCAGTCTGGGTGAGAACCAAGTCACCTCCCACCTTTAGCTCGCCCCAATGCACGGCAACCGGTGATTCGCTCCCTGGCTGAAACCGGCCGAGATGCTGGCCCACTTGCACGGCGGCTCTCAGCGGCGGCAGGTCCAACGCGCCCAGCTGCATGAGTATCGATTGCCTGACCGGGGTAGGGGTATTGATGTTGGTAACTACAGTGGTGTCGATTGTGCACAGAAGACCCGGCTTGGAAGGCGCGTAGACTTTAAGCTCTTCCACTTTTCCTAGATGTGCCATCGCGCGAAACATCCCTGTTTCCGGATCATTCAACAGTCCATTATCCAAGGGATTGTCTGCCTGTAACCGTACATCAGGCTGATCTGCCGTACCGACGAATTGGGAATGACCGGACGCATGAAAAAATGAAGGCGCTCCTTCCTTGTCATGATTTCTTTTCTCACGGAGAGGCGTGAGCTTGGGGACGCTTGCAGTTGTCCCGGGACTGTGAAACCAGGCCACCACCAATTCACTCGCCGCATCAGCCAGTTGCTGGGCGACTGCCGACTGGCCTGCCAGCCCAGCACTTGCGGCCTCTTGTCCGGCAAGGTTGAGAATCGTCGCGCCTAGCATCGAGAGAATGAGCGCAATCACCATAGCTCCGAAGAGCGCAATGCCCTGCTGACCATCTTGGACTTTGAAATCCGACATGTCTTGACTCCTCATGATCGAAGGCTTACCTCTCGCATCATTCGATGCAGGGAATGATTCGACTCGATTTCGAGCATGACTCGCTTCACGAACAAAGGATGCCGCGTGATGTGGCCCTGCTCATCCCAATACGAAAAATGTAAATTGTCCAGGTCACCGATGAGAGTATTCGCTCCTCCATCAACCATCCGCATAAGCTTCATCGTTCCGTTTTCGTCTCGCTTGATGTAATAGGCCACCCGATTATTCACTTCCACAGAGGCACCCGCGGGAAACGACAAGGCGACCGGCTCAGTCAAGGTCAATTGATACTGTTGTCCCGAACGAGACAGTCGATGCGTTTCGCAGGCCTGAGATCCACAAATGATGACGGTCTTTCCCTCGCCCCATCCGCCGCCATCTTGTACTGCAATGACCGATTGGCCCGGGACAACCGCACCAGTGGTCACCGTTCGGTGGGCACTGATATTGGCATGAAACCGAAATTCATCCGGAGTTGCAGAAATGATTGAATCGGATATAGCCAATCGAACTTCTTGCTCGAAGACCTCCAACCCCAGTCGGAGATCTTGCTGATGTGTCAAATCACGTTGCTGTTTGCTGACATGGGTCTGCGCGAGATTCAGTGCATTCAACGCTGCCGCTAAGACGATCACGCCGACCGTCAAACTGATCATCAATTCGGTCAAACACACACCGCGGGTGTCGAACACAATGCTCACGATACGTCTGTCGTACTTGTCGGAGCTGATGGCATCCCCTTGGTTCATCGTGGCCCCACAAAGTTTGGATTGGCTCGGATGGTTGCCGCCTGCGCTTCCCTCTTCTGCCCGTTGAGTCCTGGATAAGACGCGACGGCTCGAATGGTCACCATGGCAGTGGAATGCAGCGGTCCTGGACGTTCTGCCTCAATCATCCACACAATTGTCATTCCGTCACGCTCATACATAGCCGTATAGATCCCATCACCTGCCGTTCTGTCTGATCCTTGGCCGTCGTCGGTCATGAGCGTTTCTGGAACGCCATCGTGATCGAGATCATCTTCCAAAAGAGACTGCCACCGAACGGAACGCTTTGCTTCTAATCTTGACTGAACCAACTCGATCGCCTTACTGTTCAGGCCGCCCTGTTGTACATGCTTGGACGAAATCTCCACTGCGCCAAGAGTACCCATCAGTGCAACCCCTGCGATCACCATGGCCACCATCACCTCGACCAGACTGAAACCTTCGTTCTTCATCGTTCGTCTCATAGCAGCGATACCCGACCCGTGATGCTCACGGTGAGCTTCTGAGTTTGTCCTTCCAAGCTGTGAAGTTGGATTGTGGTGGCACTGGCAGAGCGTCCGCTTGGATGGAAGACAATCTCCGGCCCTGCGCTTGGCTCTTCAATGACGATTCCTTTTCCTCCATAGTGATACGCATGATGCGTGGTTGCCGTGTTGACGAACTGAGTGGTAAGCGCCTGCTGTTCCAGGTCGATGACGATTCGGACTCGATCTCGATGAGTCATCGCAAGCTGCCGTGCAAGGCGCAGTTCCGAAGCGATTTCTTCGGTCACACAACGGACCTGCGTGCGTGAATTGAGAACTGAGTAACTGGGAACGGCCAGCATGGCGACCATCCCTATGATTGCCGCGACCACCATGAGATTCGTCAATGTTTTGCCTTCTTGCTCCATACTCCCCTCACTATGCCGCGATTGATTAGGTAGTCCGACGCTATGTCAAGACTCATGCCATTCATAGTTGAAGCGCTCATGGATTGCTTCCTTACACAGCACGGGCTCGCTCCAGACCCTAAGCTATTGAATGAATGGATCTAAACGAGAACGCCTCGGAAGACCTGGAAGACGTGGTGCATGCAAGGAGAGAAGACGGTAGAGAGGAGTAGTACCTCCTGAGATACAGTATCTTTACAGAAGAGATACAGTACGAAAGGGTGGAAATCGGCCAGCAGAGCCGTTATCCTGCCAAGATGCCTTGATACCAATCAAGGATAGATTGGCCAAAGAATAGTGCCACCAGCGCACCGCAAACTAGAAACGGCCCGAAGGGAATGTAATCTTCGCGTTTGATCACCTGTGCTGCAATAAGGGTCACCCCCACAAGTGACCCCAGGAACGACCCTACCATGATCGTCATCAGGGCCGGCTTCCACCCCAAAAATGCCCCTATCATTGCCAGAAGTTTGATGTCTCCTCCCCCCATCCCTTCTTTCCCAAAAACATAGGGGCTGGCCCACGCTAGAAGCCACAGGATTCCTCCACCGATGAGAACTCCGAGTAAGCTACCCATGAATCCAAGGGGTAGGATGGTGGCGGCAGAAACGAGGCCCACAATAATCCCGGGAAACGTCACGGCATTTGGGATGATCTTATGAGAAAGGTCTGTCCCGGCTACCACGAGGAGGGCTGAGTAGAGCAGCCCGTACACCACAGTCACCCAGCTCGGGCCGAAGAACCAGAGAAGCCCTACATAACCTAAGGCATTCAGGATCTCAACCAAGGGATAGCGGAAGGAAATGGCCACGGCGCAGTGGCGGCACCGTCCAGCCAACGCGAAATAGCTCAAGATGGGGATGTTATCATACCAGGAAATGAAGTGAGTACAGGTGGGACAATGAGAGCCTGGCCATGCGATCGATTCTCGCCGTGGCAGGCGGTAGATACAGACGTTGAGAAAGCTCCCGATGAGCGCCCCGAAAATGCCAACGAGCAGTAGCGATAGCAGTATGTGCCCCTCATGCATAATTGCCCAGAGTCCTTTCCCTACCTAGCAACCCTACTAGGGCCGAAGTGCCTTTCTTTACATTCTTGTATGACCATTCCATAATCACTGTATTGTGTGGGGTGTGATGCATCCTTGAGTCTATAAAGTATACCTGATGTACGTACCTACTAAATGGAGAGCTAACTACTATGGCGAAGACAACGGTAAAGGCACGGCCTCGGAAATCTCTTACCGATCTTGAACCTCCTCCGCGCACAAAACGGCCTGAATCGCTCACATCACGCGAACAGGAAATTTTGGAATTGATATGGGCGGGGTTTAAGAACAAAGAAATTGGTCAACGGCTGAAGATCAGTGTCAAGACCGTCGAAGCACACCGCGCCAATATGATGAAGAAAATGCGGGTGTCGAATACGGCTCAACTGCTCAAAACCGCCATTCAGGGCGGCGTGCTCAGAATCCGGTAACGGCCGCCCTCTGGATGGGACAGCGTTGACGCACCGCCTCAAACAGGACGATGGCCGCCGCAGCGGAGACATTCAACGATTGAACCTGTCCTCGAAGGGGAATGCGGACACATGCATCGCAATGTAGCAGGACGCCGGGTCTGATTCCCGTTCCCTCTCCTCCCAACACGAGCCCAACCGGTTCTCTCAGATCGATCTCCGTAAAGAGCTTATTCGCAGACGGCGTCACCCCGTAGATCCACACTCCTGCCGCCTTCAACGACTCAATCGACCGACTCATGTTGGTGACGCGCGCAACGGGAATATGATCGATCGCTCCGGCGGAAGCTTTAGCCACTACTGACGTAAGTCCGACCGCCCGCCGTTCGGGGATAAGCACTCCGTGGGCACCCGCACCCTCCGCCGTGCGAAGCACGGCGCCGAGATTGTGTGGATCTTCGACACCGTCGAGGATGACCAACAGCGGCGCCTCATGCCGTTGGGCCGCCCGTGCGAGAATCGACTCTTCCGTCTGATAGGCTTTGGCTGCGGTAAAGGCGACGACACCTTGGTGCTTGCCGTTGGGAACGAGACGGTCCAAGGAGCTCAGTGGCTGAACATGAATCGGAACACGGCGAGATCGCGCCAATTGCACCAGATCCGTGAATTGTTTGTCCGTTCGGAGCACCAGCACACGGTGTAATGGCCTATTGCCGGCCTTCAGCGCTTCACGTACGGCATGGAGACCATAGAGCATCTCTTGATGCATTAGCGCTTCCAACGGGTTGTGCCATCGGGCTTGTCCTCGATGATGATTCCTTGAGTCGCGAGCGACTTACGGATTTCATCTGCTCGTCTAAAGTCTTTTCGACGGCGAGCTTCTCTGCGCTCTGTCAACATCCTCTCAATGTCCGTCTCATTGAGAACCGATCTGACAGTCGTGGTTTCGTCAGTGTTGACTGAGAAAGCTTCTGATACAGCACTACCGAACTGCCACTTGTCCAACTGAAGGAGTCCCAATGCACTCCCTACCGAGCGAAATTCATCTCTGGCTACCTTTCGGGCTTTGATTGAAAGCCCACGATCGAGGAGTTTGTTGGTGTCGCTCCGTAGCTTCTGCAATTCAGCAATCGCCGCCGGAGTATTGATGTCATCATCCATTGCTGCCGTGAAAGCTCCTCTGAATCGACCTATCCTCAAATCCAGCTCCTGATCGGCAGCCGAATTCCCATCGGTCTCGCCTAAGCGCCCAAAAAGATCATAGAAGGCATTCAAGGCGTTCTTGGCTTCTTTTAAGGCCTGGTCTGAGAAATCAAGAGGGCTATGGTAGTGCGTGGATAAGAGGAAGTATCGAAGGATTTCGCCCGTGACTTCCTCCGACCATTCTGACTTCTCGAAAATCTCCCGGATCGTGAAAAAGTTCCCAAGAGACTTGGACATTTTCCCTTTGTTGATCTCGACGAACCCGTTGTGGATCCAATAGCGCGCAAATTCTTTTTCCGTCGCTCCACATGATTGAGCTATTTCGTTCTCATGGTGTGGAAAAATCAGATCCATTCCACCGCCATGGATGTCGAACGTTTCACCGAGGTGCCGGATCGACATGGCGGAACATTCAATATGCCAGCCAGGACGACCGGGACCCCAGGGACTCGGCCACGACGGTTCGCCAGGCTTGCTGCTTTTCCAGAGTGCAAAATCCATGGGATGCCGTTTCCGCTCATCGACTTCGACACGCGCCCCCGCCTGAAGATCTTCAAGCTTGCGTTTGGAGAGCCGCCCATAGTCAGGATACTTCGACACGTCGAAATACACGTCACCATCAACTATGTAGGCCAAACTTTTCTTGATTAAAACCCCAGTCAGCTCGATGATGTCGGTCATGTGCTCGGTGGCTTTGGGTTCGACCGACGCAGGACGAATGCCGAGCTTTCCCATGTCATCATAGTAGGCCTGGATGAACTTCTGTGTAATAGCCTCACAACCCACACCCTGCTCATTCGCCCGCTTGATGATCTTATCGTCCACATCGGTGAAGTTTTTCACGAATGTCACGTGATAACCGCTGAACTCCAAATACCGCCGGAGTACATCGAAGACCAGCGCGCTCCGCGCATGGCCGATGTGGCAATAGTCGTAAACCGTCACGCCGCAGACATACATCTTCACGTTCTGCGGCACGAGAGGTTCAAAGATCTCCTTCTTCCCCGTGAGTGTATTGTAGATCTTAAGCATGAAACGGCCCTCTATTGGAGCGTGGGACGCCGCCTTGGCCAATGCGACCAAAGGAAATAGCCAAGGGCACACGCAAGAAAAAGACCGATGACGATGTCAAACTGATGAAAGTAATCCCGAAGATGTTCCCACTGCTCGCCCATACGAAGGCCGATATAGGCCAACAGATAGCACCAGGGCAGCGCGCCGACGAAGGTGAAGACGACGAACCTCGGGAAATTCATCTGTGCAATGCCGGCCGGGAGCGAAATGAACGTGCGTACGACCGGCAGCATTCTGCTGAAGAAGACCGCAGCTTCGCCATATTTTGCGAACCATCGATCGGCGATATCGAGATCGTGGTGGGATACTAAAAAATACGGACCGTAGCGTTCCGCAAATGGTCGTCCTCCCCAGACGCCTGCGTAGTAGGCGACAATTGACCCCAGAACATTGCCGACCGCACCCGCGAGGGTCACCCCCAGCATGGTGAACTCTCCCGTGGTCACCAAATAGCCGGAAAAGGGCATGATAATTTCGCTTGGGAGGGGGATACAGGCACTCTCCACCGCCATCGTGAAGAGGATCCCCCCATAGCCGAATCTTGAGATACAGCCGATAATGAATCGACTTAACTCGCTGATGATCGCTTCGATCAGTCCACCCATCATGTCTCTAGCTGTCCTGTGCGGTAATCACTGACCGAGCAGTTGAAGACTTCCTGGCAGCACGGTTTATGATCGGTTCCCACGCGCGGAACTGATCCAGCACGCCGTGGTGAGTACTATCCAGACGGACCGGCGTGATGGAGACATACCCTTCTTCGATCGCCTCGTGATCGGCGTCCTTGCTACGACTCCACGAAATCCGTTCGCCCGCGATCCAATAATATTTCCGTCCGTGCGGATCAACCTTCTCGATGATCGGATTATGAAACCGTCTTCGGCTCAAGCAGGTAACCCGTACCCCCTTGATTTCATGACGCGGACGGTTCGGGATATTGACGTTCAAGAGCGTCTCCTCGGGCAGACCCTGGGCAAGAGTAAGCCGAGCCACCCGTACGGCATAGATCGCACCGACGTCAAAGCGAAATTTGTCCAATCCTTCTTGGGACACTGCCACGGACGGGACCCCAAGGATGGTCCCTTCCATCGCGGCCGATACGGTGCCTGAATACATGACATCATCGCCGAGATTAACTCCTTTATTGATGCCGGACACGACGAGGGCCGGAGGTTTGGGCATCACTTTAAGCAGCGCGAGATTGACACAATCCACCGGGGTTCCATTCACGGCGTACGTACGTGGTCGCAGTTGATGAATACGCAATGGCTTATGCAATGTCACGGCGTGGGCGACCGCCGTGCGCTCTCGATCCGGGGCGACAATCCAGACTTCACCGATCGCAGCAAGCGCCTTCGCTAACGCAGCGATGCCTGGTGAGTGGATACCATCGTCGTTGGTCACGAGGATGCGCATAGGTGGCGTTCAATAAAAAAGAGCTGCGCAAGGCAGCTCCCGGAATCAAGACCGAGCCGGTGGACACAGCCGCTCAGTTCTCAGCCTTCATCACTCAGAAGATTGGTCGGGGCGGCGGGATTTGAACCCACGACCACTCGCACCCCAAGCGAGTGCGCTACCGGGCTGCGCTACGCCCCGACACATTCTTTGCTCCGCAGGTGCCTATCTTAACCTATGAGCAGGGGGACTGTCTTGCGTGAAACTGCCCTTCTCTCATGAGGAATGCGAGTCGATAATCTTGAGTATTACTTGGAGATCACCTCTCAGCTTTTTGGCGATCTCTTTCGGGCGCAGCCGACGCGACGCAGCCCGCCCCCGACGCACCCAATATCGCTTCACGCCTTCAAGGGTATGTCCTTCCTCGTAGAGCATGCGCTTGATTTCCAGCACGGTTTCGACATCGCGTTGAACATAGAGGCGTTGATTCCCTCGACTTTTCTTGGGTTTCAAAAACGTGAATTGAGATTCCCAGAAACGAAGTACATAGGCGGGAAGCTTCGTCAATTGACTCACTTCGCCGATTTTATAGAAAACCTTGCTCCCCAGCCTGGGTTCAGTTCCCATGACCGGCCTCACGGTATACCTTTTGTGGTTTATCGACGGAGCCGAGCCGGTTGTTGACCTGACTGCTTTTGTTTAGCAGGATGATCAAAAAGACCGCCGGCAAGGCCGCAGCGAGCGAGAAGCCGAGTCGTACAGTATGCCGTACGGTGAGGCTTTGAGCGATGCGAGAACGACGCGGGCGGTTTTTTTCAGCATCCTGCTATGAATTGACGTACTTCTTGAACACCTGGCTTGGCCGAAACGTCACGACTCGACGGGGAGTGATCCCAATTTCTTCTCCAGTTCGAGGATTGCGTCCCTTGCGAGCTCCCTTGCTGCGCACAACGAAATTGCCAAACCCCGCGATTTTGACCGATTCTCCCTTCTGCAAGACAGACTTCAATAGATTTAGTACAAACTCAACGATATCAGCGGCTTCATTTTTCGAGATGCCGACTTGCTTGAAAATTTCGTCAGCGATATCCGCCTTTCTCATGCCACCCCCCTACGTGACCGATGCAACTCGCCGCGTGTTCCTTCTGACCGACTCTTCTCGTGAAGCGATGAGTTTTGCTTAAGTTACGTGAGGTTATGAGGCCTGTCAAGAATAAATTTGGGTAGTGCTTACGAAAATACTCTAATCCTTGGCTAAAAGTTTGTATTCAATACTATCTGCGAGGGCCTGCCATGTGGCCTCGATGATGTTTTCCGAGACCCCGACCGTCCCCCACTTATCTTTGTGGTCTCCGGATTCGATCAAGACACGCACTTTTGATTCGGTCCCTTGATTCGCCGCCAACACGCGCACCTTATAGTCCAGCAGCTTCACCTCTCGAAGTTCGGGATAGAATTTTTCCAACGCCTTTCGTAGAGCATGGTCAAGCGCATTGACCGGTCCCGCCCCGACCGCTGCCGTATGTTCGACCGCGTCACCGACCTTCACCATGACTGTCGCCTCGGAAAGGGGCGTTCCATCCTCTTGTTTTTTTTCAACGATCACGCGAAACCCAAGTAATTGAAACGAGGGGCGATGACTGCCCATCGCCTTTCGCATCAGTAATTCAAATGACCCTTCGGCCCCTTCGAATTGATAGCCCTGACTCTCTCGATCCTTCAACGTATGGATCAGCTCGCCGACTTTGGAATGGTCCTTTGAGAGCGTGATTCCGTACGCTTTAATCTTGTCCAGCAAACCACTCCGTCCTCCGTAGTCGGAGATCAGCATCCGTTGCCGATTCCCGACCCGACCCGGATCGATATGTTCATAGGTCGCCGGATTCTTCAGCACCGCATGAATATGGACTCCTCCCTTGTGGGCAAAGGCGGAATCACCGACATAGGGTTGGTGCTTGTTCGGCATCAGATTCGCGATCTCCGTCACGAAACCTGATACTTCCTTTAAGTGGCTCAATCGGTCATTCAAGGCCGGACGCTTCATCTTCAGCTCTAAATTAGGGATGATCGAACAGAGATTGGCATTCCCGCACCGCTCCCCGATCCCATTGATCGTGCCTTGCACCTGCACGATCCCCGTCTCGATCGCCACCAGGGAGTTGGCCACCGCCATTTCGCAGTCGTTATGGGCATGAATACCAAGCGGAACCCGACACTCGTGTTGAACGATCTGGCAGATCTCACGAATCTCCCACGGCATCGTCCCACCGTTCGTATCGCACAGAATCACCCGCTCCGCACCAGCATCCACTGCCTTTCTAATTGAATTCAACGCATACTCGGGATTGGTCTTGTAGCCGTCAAAGAAATGTTCCGCGTCGTAGAACACCCGACGCCCCTTCTCGCGGAGATACGCAATGGAATCGGCGATCAACTCCAAGTTCTTGTTCAACGAAATCCCGAGGGCATCAGTGACGTGGAGCGACCAGGTTTTTCCAAAGAGGGTGATCGTCTTGGTTTCGGCCGCGAGTAAGGCCTGGAGGTTCTGATCTTTGCGAACGGTATTGCTGGCTTTCCTGGTCGATCCGAACGCAATGACATCCGCATGCTTCAGCGGAATCGTCTTGATCATCCTAAAGAACTCAATGTCCTTTGGATTCGCCCCAGGCCAGCCTCCTTCAATAAAATGTACCCCAAGGCTATCCAACTTTTGCGCGATGAGAACTTTGTCTTCGGCCGAGAAACTGACATCCTCCGCCTGAGCCCCGTCGCGCAAGGTCGTGTCGTAGATTTCCAACGCCGCCATTTGCTGCGCAGACGGTTTTGGTTTAAGCATCGGCTGTGGCTCACGCGAAGCGCGGGAAGAATCGGATTGCGAGGTTTTTCGAGTCATGGCATGAAAGGGTATCAGGAGAGAGGCTCTCCTGTCGAGCCGTTAGGAACCGAGCGATTGGAAGAAGCCTGTGAGACCGGCACTCGACTAGCCTTCTTTGAAAAGCATCTGTAGAGGTGTTGCAGATTGACTGTACCCACTCTGGCGTAGCAGAATGTAGCTTTTGGGTTTCAATGAGACGCCGTATAGGGGTCTGCACGGTTCACGATCCTTCCCTATCACTCGCCCCTGCTTCCTCTCCCAGATCATTAGCAATCAAGCGGAACTGTTCGAGCGCAGATTCGAGGTCGTCGACGATTTCCTGCGCGATCACGTCGGGTCGGGGAGGTTGTCGGAGGCTTCGAGGGATTCGTCTTTGAGCCAGAAGATGTCGAGGCTGGCTTTGTCGCGGGCGATGAGTTCGTCGTAGGCGTAGGCACGCCAGCGGCCGTCCGGTTTCTTCTCGGACCAGGTCGCTTTCCGCTCGTGACGGTTCGCCGGGTTGTAGCATTGCACGAATTCGTCCAAATCCTCGCGTTTGAGCGGGTTGGTCTTGAGCGTGAAGTGCTGGTTGGTGCGCAGGTCATAGATCCAGAGTTTCCTGGTCCAGGGCGTTTCGCTCGCCGGTTTCTTATCGAAGAAGAGAACGTTGGCCTTGACGCCTTGGGCATAAAACAGGCCGGTCGGCAATCGCAGCAGCGTATGTACGTCGCAGTCGTGGAGCAGCTTGCGGCGAACAGTCTCGCCTGCACCGCCTTCAAAGAGCACGTTGTCCGGCACCACGACAGCGGCGCGGCCATTCACCGCCAGGATCGTCTTTACATGCTGGACGAAGTTCAGTTGCTTGTTGGAAGTTGTCGCCCAGAAGTCGTCACGCTCGTAGGTTTCTCGTTCCTTGGAGACTTCACCCTCCTGTCCGACGACCGTGTAGCTGCTCTTCTTGCCGAACGGCGGATTGGTGAGGACGATGGTGAACCGTTCGCCTGGATCGGAGGCGAGGGAATCGGCCGCCTCGATTGGCTCGAAGTCCTGAGAGCCGATGCCGTGCAAGAGCAGATTCATCGCGCAGAGACGGACGACGCTCTGGACAAGCTCGTAGCCTTTTAACGTCTCTTCTTTAAGCTTCTTCTTTTCAGCCTTCGTCAGATTCGGATTGTGCTTCACCACATAATCGTGCGCAGCGAAGAGAAATCCGCCGGTCCCGCAGGCAGGATCGCAGATCGTGTCACCGGGCTTCGGTGCAACGGCATCGACCATCGCTTGGATCAACGGACGCGGCGTGAAGTACTGGCCGGCCCCACCCTTCACGTCTTCGGCGTTCTTTTGGAGCAGTCCCTCGTAGGCATCGCCTTTCACGTCGGCGCTCATCGTGGACCAGTCTTCCTTGTCGATGAGGTCCACGATCAGGCGGCGGAGCTTGGCGGGATCTTGGAACTTGTTCTGAGACTTGTTGAAGATCAGCCCGAGCAAGCCCTTTTCGTTCCCCAGTTTCTCTAAGCTGTGGCGATAGTGGTCGAACAGCTCATCGCCGTCCTTCTTGAGCAAGCTCTGCCAACTGTACTTTTCAGGAACCGGGCTGACCTGGTTGTACGGCGGCTTCGTCCGTTCATCCGCCATCTTAAGGAACAGCAAATACGTCAACTGCTCGACGTAGTCGCCGTAGCTCATCCCGTCATCGCGAAGGACGTTGCAATAGTTCCAGAGTTTTTGGACGATGGCGGAGGGGCTCATTGAGGGCGATCGCCTGTTTCCGAAAGTTGCTGACCTGCCGAAGTCTGCGGGAACAGTTGTAGGACTCTGCTTCTGAGTTCTTCACGGAAGAGAATTTCAATACACACAATTGTCCTGTCTACGAGGTCGAGAATCATTTCCCCGGAGGAAGGACAGAGAGAGAGGCTTTCATGATTCGGCCCGTATGCTCCCTTTGGTTTTGGAGCGGTGTAGAGCGTGGCGCAGAAGTCATCACCACAGCGCCACCGGTCAACGAGTCGAAGCTGCGGTACTTGCTCGGCCAAATCCCTATCACCTTGATTTCTGAGAAGCACGGTTAATTCGTCCGCAAGGTCAGGCAGAGCGTCCTGCAGAAGTGATGACATTGTGGGTGAAGGGGGTTATTGCGAAAGAAGCTCGCGGGCATGAGTAATTTCGCGTTTGCCGACAGGGCGAACCTGGGCAGCTTCCACCGTGATGACCGCAGCAGTCTTACCTTCCAGGGTGGTAAACTCCACCTCATAGGCCTGACCTTCACAATAAATAAGCACGATCGTCCCAACATCTCCCGCTACAAGCCCTTCAGCGGGAACATCAGCAGCTAATACGACTTGATCGAGTTCCTTCATCATGGTCCGGTACTTGGCTTGCGTCAGAGATCAGGCGCGCAACACTTCCGGCCTGGTTGAAAGATAGGCCAGGATCTCTTGTTGCCGGTCCTGAATTTGAAGCAGGTATGGTGCGGCAAGGCGTTCGTAGTCCGTACGTGCGTGCGTCTGCCTCGCCTGCTCAAGAAACTGCCAGAGCTTCTGCACAGCTGTTTCAGCCTGATGGAGTTCGTCGTCGTTGGCAATCACGGAAGCACCTCGACAATGGGTTGAGGACGAAACTGCCGGTCACGCGAGAACACCGCCAATGCATCTGCGATAGGCTCAGCGCCGATCGACTCGGTGACCCAAAAGACATCGACATTATAGCGGATTCGACAGGAATCATGCACAAATACGGCGAGGAGTTCATCGGGGAGCCCGGTGGTGTGAAAATCAGCGGACATCACAACAAACAGATCGACATCATTAGGCAGTGCAGCCTCAGTGGGAAAGCTGCCGAAGAGGTAAATGTGCCTGACCTGACCCGTCTCGTGAAGCCGCATTACCACCGCGCGGAGGCGCTCATACAGAAACTGTCGCCTCGGCGTACTGGTCCCAAACCGTTCTCTGACTGCGGCTAGGGTGAGGACTTCGATCATGACTCGTCGTTCATATGGTTATTCCCGTCATCGCGCCTGCCTGCGCCAAGCAACGCGCGGCAGGCAGGGAGGACGTTGCAGTAGTTCCAGAGCTTTGGGACGATGGCTGAGGAACTCATCTGGAATAGAATGGTGCCCAAACAGCGTGAGCGCCGGTGGGAGACGAAGTCGGAAGCGTCACGGACAGGTCAGATTCCTCCGCATTGTCCATCATGTGCCGGTCATGAGCTCGGCTTCCAGAGGGCGATCCTTCTTGAAACGGCTCACGCCAAGTACACTGAAGCCCAGCACATGTCCCTGCTCATCAACCCGCTCCATGACCGCATCATGGGCTGTGGGTCGCATGAAACCAGGCGCCTCACGAAACTGCACCTCAAGGTAGTCCGCGTCCGGATCGAACCAGACTTTTACTTTTTCGGCCATATCGTCTCTCCCGCCTTACGTTGATCGGTCAAATAGGCCGTCACCATAAAAGCATCCTCAGGGGCATACTTTACCACGACACACAGCCACTTCCCACCAACCATCGTCCTGGCATAGAACTCGTAGAACAATCGCACAGTCTCATCCGAGCGCGAAACCCGCACTTCGGTTGGCGATTGAAGCACCCGCTCAATCTCCTGGGCCAGGCCGGCCATTTCCGCATGTTGAAGGCAATAGGCGATCCGTTCATCTGTCAGTCGGACAGATCGGCCAAAACAATCACGGACAACCTTCATCGATCATCCCCAAAGATACGAATAGTCAGAGTCATCGGTGATTCACGAAGTCGCCCCGGCTCAGCCCGCATGCCTGTGTGTCGCACGCAGACAGGTCATCGCGCCTGCCTGCCGCGCGTGGCTTGGCGCAGGCAGGAAGGACGTTGCAGTAGTTCCAGAGTTTTTGAACGATGGCTGAGGTTGTCAATTTATTGTCTTTCTATTGCACTTTGGCGCGCTCGCTACTAATGCGCGTGAATCTCCAATAACTCACAGAGAACGACTCTGACGAGGTCCCGGACCCGAAGGACCTCAGCTTTGTCTGTGGGTGTGTGCGTCGAAACGCTCGATCTTGTGTAAACCGAGCGGACAAAAGATCCCACGGCTTCTTCGACAGCATCTATCGCCTCTTCCGTCGTTCCTGAAACCGCTTTTGACACCCCCCTGCTTTTTAATATGTACCGGACTTTTTGTTTCATCGTTGGTCCGTCTGTGTCTGCATCTTGCTTGTAGCCGGGCATTGCCTTTACATCTTTATCGGGCGCTAGATAATCAAGCGTCTCACGCAATGCCTCGCGCAAATCCGTTGCTGGTCCTCGCCAGGAACACCTCTTGTCAGATTGAATATCAATGGTGGCCTGCTCATAAGACCGAGCTGCTGACGGAACTACGGATTGCAAGGTCTCTAATATTTGAGCATCAACTACATCCAGACGTTTCTTGGTAGCAGCTTTCGCAGCAGTGGCTATAGCTTGGCTATCTAGCGAAATGAGAGAAGTTTTTGCGCTCGCAAGAATCTCCTGATAACGCGTAGCCATGCTTCTCTTGTGACAAAGCACCAGTAATTCCTGCATAAGGTCGTCAACCTGTTTTATTGCCTCGTCCTGTTCTTGTTTGCTGGCTAGGGAAGGCCTTATTTCAACAAAGTAATTCTCAACTAATCGCCTGAGCTCATCCCTATGCTTCTGTGAATGCACCTGACCGGTGACCTTATTAAGGTCCTTTCTAGCTTTTTCGACATGCCGAATGTAGGACTTAATAACCTCCGACATTCACTCAAGACCCTTTCTTGGCGGGCAACCCGTGCACGACAAGGTTATAGCCAACTGCGTTTAGCTTGTATTCGCCTCTTGCCTTCGATTCAAAATAACCCGATCGCTTGGCATCTTTGAGTATTTGATCGACCTTCTTCGGAAGTTTGAAACTGGCCTGCTTGAAGTACTTCTCAATATCGCCGGTAGAGATCGATTGTTTCCGCTCGTCCTTTGGAGCCTTTTCCTGAAGGTAGTATGCAACTAGACATGCCATCTGCTTGGCTGAATCAGGATTCTTCTCTTCCTTGAGCGAACGAATATCTATCTGACGCCCAGCATGTTTGGTCGTTGCCTCAGCAGCCGCTGCTCCACCTGATTGCTTCTCCTGCTCGCCGCTGTCAGCTCCACTGCCATTCTCTTGGTCCCTTAAGGCAAGGTGAATCTTTAGATGTTTGCATGCCGCTGAGACAGCCGTGATCCGTGCGTTCTCATCCAGTCCATCGAGTGCATTGATTATGTGGTCAATTGCCTGCCCGAGTGACATTTTAGTCTCAGCCATACGACCTCCATCTTCATGAAGAAGCAATAACGCTATTGCGTCTCCCTAAATTTATGGCTCTCCAACCGTAAGCGTCCCAGAAAACGCAGTTGTCAGGACGGACTGCCGTAAACGTTCCGCGCGGGTGAGGTTGGCTTCGACGACGGCTTCGAGTTCGTCGATGACGGACAGGCGGCGCTCGACTTCGGCGACGATTTGTTCTTGCTCTTCACGTGGGGGGATGGGGATAGGTAATCGTCGAAAGTCCTCGACGTTTACTCCCTGCAAAGCAACGCCCCGAGTTTCACCGGTTAGCCAGCGCTGGCAGTAGTCCGATCGAATCGCCCATACGACAAAGTTCCGCACCATCATGGAGTGAACCGGAGCCCTCATCACATGCTGAGTTATGTTGCCTCCCTCTAGCTCAGGTGGCACAACCGCGACGCGTCCAATAGTTCCATCCTTCGAGATCAGGATATCTCCTGAAGCCAGTGTGGCCCTCGCAAATTTGGCTGCACGTTCTGGCGATGTCCGCCTAAGATTCTTAATATCTATTCGCCCGTCCTTCATCTCCGTGACCCTCACATAAGGGACACCATTCGAGATGTGTGGACCTGGCTTGATGATTCCATAGATGATGGGCCTTCCATGTTGACCGATCCATTCGAGACTCGCCCATGTCCATCCGCTCGGAAGGGGTGGCAAATCAGTTAGATCAGGTGGTAATGTTTCTTTGCGCTTTCCTTTTCCATCCGACTTCACCTGCCGTTCAGCGAGGATGCGTTCGAGGAGTTTGCTGGCTGGTTCGACGTCCGGATGCGCCTTGCGCCAGTTTTCGGTCAGCTTCCCTTCGACGGCGGCTTTGAGGACGGCGGCTTGGTAGCGTTTGAGGTTGGCTTTCGTGCGTTTAAGCGAGGCGACAGCTTCATCGAGGCGGGAGAATTGCTTTTCGATCTCCGCGACGATGCTGATTTGTTCCTCAGGGCATGGGACCGGAATTAATACCTCCTCCAAGAAAGACTGCGGCACGCGCTTCTGCCCCACCGCACCAGTCATCTGATGCGCTGCATCACGTCGAAAACTCTGGTTTGACACGAAGTAGTACACATATCGAGGATCAACTCCCTCATTGGGGCGAAGAACGTGAAACTCTGTTGATCCAAACCCGATGTCATTTGTCAGCTTGGGCACGACCGCCATTTTCCCGTTTTCCATACACGGGGTAATCTTGGCAAATAGCACATCGCCTTCCTTAAATGGCGTGTAGCCCTTCTTGACAGCACTGAAGGGCTTTGTCTGAGAAACATCCATTCGTCCGCTGCCAGCTTCGACCGCAGCCATAGGGACGAAAGAAACTTCGAGATCATCCCGATAAGCGGACTTAACAAGGCGCGGATTCAATTCCACTACCTCGGACAATGGTTTCTTGGGCCAAGTAGTTACAGTCTTGTCCGACATCGCTACGCCGCTAACGCCCCGTTCAGTTCTTCAATAATCTTGTTCAACTCGCCACCAAAGACCTGATGCACTTTCCCAACCCACCATCCAGATTAAACGGCGCCAGCTCGAAGTCGTCCTTCTCGACGCTGACATTCGCCGCGATGTGATCGCATCTCAATTCAGAAGAGAGGCCGCACACTTATCCTAATCGCGATTGCCAGTAGCCAGGCCGCCGCTTCAGATGCATCACAGCAATGACGAAAAGCCCCACTGATTGTTGAATATAAATGATTGCAAAAGGAAACCGATGCACGAGAAAACGCCTTGTTCCTTGCCGGTAATCCGGCCAGGTTTTCGGAGCCTCTCGTATTCGGGAAATAGCGGTCCTGATTTCCTGGAAGAACGACTCTCCCAGGCCGGGTCGTTGTCCCTCGTACCAGGCCTTGGCTCGCTCTAGCTCGGCGAGCGCATCGGGATGAAACTCGACGGACTGTTCACTTGCCATGTCGCAGCCGTCTCTGCACTTCCTCCCAAGGAATCGTGTTCACTTCTCCCCGTTCGATTTGCCCGAGCCGCCGCTGCACTTCTTCCTGCCAGGCCTCCTCCACGTCGGCATCCGGAGCTTCGTCCAGACTGGCGATCAACTGCTCGGCCACCTCCGCACGCTCATTGGAGGGTAATTTAAGGGCTTCTGCTAACACGACTTGAGACTTTTGCGTCATAGCAACCTCCGATTAAGCTACCAGCGCTACGTTCAGGCTCTCCATTATCGTCTGAAGGCTGTCTGGAAACAACCGATGAGCCTTTCCTAAACCACCCTCTCGCGCAAACGGCGCATACTCGAAGTCGTCCGGTCCTATCCCCATATTCGCTGCTATATGGTCTCTCATCATGTTGAGCCACTCCCTCTGTTCAGAGGTGAACTTCTTCCCTCCATGCTCCTGGTTTCCCAGCCAGGCGTTGAAGTTGGCATAGACCCGGTCGGGAAATGGGACCAGCTCATTGTCCTGATGAATAGCGAAGCGGACTAGGGAAACAAGGTCGGTCAGGATCCGCTTCCCGCTCGCACCTTTGACCTTCGATTTCTCCAGCGCCGCATAGGCCTGCCAGAGTTGCGATTCGTTCCAGAGGTAGGGCGGCTTTTCAATGGCCTCGGCCAGTTCCTTGATGTGTTCAAAGGTGAGCTGCTTGCCTGCCTGCGTCACTCTGTGACGCGCAGGTACCGTGTAGAGAATTTGCAAGGCGGTGACCTCGTCCTTGTGCTTGGTGATGAACTGCTCGAACGACTGGACAATCGACCGTGCACGAGCCAGGGCATCGGCGCTGAAGCCTGCCTCGATGACTTGGTCCTGGCTCACGTGATCAATGGTGAGTTCGTTCTTCTTCTTGATGTCGATGAGCAGCTCGCGGAGCTTCGGATCGTGGAACGGTGCAACCGCGTTCTTGATGAGCTGGTTCGCCGACGCTCGGACCTGTTCTTCGGTCGGTGAGTCCGTCTTATACAATTGCCTCGCATATTCCAGGTGCCGATCTGGATTTACTGCCTCCACAAGACTGCGACTGAGGTCACGAAGAGTAAGGCCGCCGCCTGCCTGTCCGTCTGCCTTCGGCACGGACGCAGACAGGCTGGCTTTCACGATGGCCTGATCGTCTGCCTTGGTGATGCGGTGCTCCATGCGGGCGAGGCGGCCGGCGATGCTGGTGAGCACGTCTTCATCGGTATTGCCCAGGGCCACGGCTTGGAGCAGCTTGTCGAAGGCCACGCTGGGCTTCTTCTCCATCGGCCTCGCGTCGGTCTTGTCCTGCTCGCAGACACCCACCGCATCAATGATGACGAAATGGTCCTTGCTTACCGCGTCGGGCGTGACGCTTTTGAGGTCGTCGGCCTTGATGACGCGGACGCCGCGGCCCTTCATCTGCTCGAAGAAGGTGCGGGATTTGACAGCACGCATAAAAAGGA
>JBBIKN010000006.1:0-65250 GCA_037445435.1 Nitrospira sp.
CGATCCGCTCCCACTGCTCTCCCTTGTTCATGGTGCGAAAGAGGCCCTTCGTCGTGCCGGCATAGACGACAGCGGGATTCGTCCGATCGATTTCAATGGCATTGACGCCCAGCGCCATGGATGCCATCAGCTCGCTCTCCGGAATCAACCCGTTATTGATCCGTTTCCATGACATCGCCCCGTCATCTGATCGATACATCCCGCCGGTCGTGCCGCCAAAGAGGATGGTGGGGTCCTTGGGATTGATGGCCATGGACGTCACGATGTGAACTTCCTTCATCCCCTTCATCCGCTCTTCCCACTCACGTCCTGCGTCCTTCGAATAGAACGCGCCCACCGTCGTTGCAATATAGATTTTCTCACTGACGGTCGGATGAAACACAAACTGATTCACAAACGAGACATGTTCCTTCAACCCGACATTATGCGGCAGCCAATGTTGCCCACCGTCAGGGCTCTTGTAGACCGCGTCCCCCATCGTGCCGGCGTAGATCGTGGCCGGCAGCAGCGGATCGATCGCGAGCGTCGTCACCCGGCGAGCGCTAAAACTCGGAAACCGCTCCCAGGTCCCTCCCCCATCACGCGATTTATAGACTGCATCGTTCGTGGCCACGTAGAGAATATTGGCATTCGACGGATGGAGCGCGATCGAGACGACCGACTCGCTCTCCTTTTGACAGCCAGTCACACTGAACACGATGAGCAGAATGCTAATGAAGAGCAGCCGAAAAGAATGTAGAGGACACATAGTGGCGGCAGACCTAAACACAGCCAGAAGTAGGGAGTCAAGAGATCGCAGACCGAAACGTCTTCGCCATTTGGTTCTCGGCCATGGTCAGAATACGGTCATAAAGTCGTTTAAAAGGGCGTCTTCACAAAGCAAGTTTGACACATTCTCAGAAAATGACGACAATGCCATCGCTTTAGCTCAATTGGGATTCAATGCCGAAATTCTTCCATGTTGCGCCCATTCTTCTTAGTCCAGGCAGTGTTATCTTGCCTGGCAATTGGGGTCGCATTCTTCGGGTCTATTTACAAGCAAATGATGTCTTGTTTAGAGAGTATGTCTTGGAGGAGATACGAAAATCCAAGTACCCTGAGAAACCAAGTCGCCTGAAGGCAGTCTTTCTTCTTGAAACTTCTGAAGAAGCCCTTTGGTACAAAAATAATCTCGCATTGACAGGCCTGGTCTACGAGGTGGAAGCCGAAACCGATGGCGTTGCTATTCATCGCGGCAACTACACAAGAGTAGCGCCTGTTAACCAACATATGCTTGATGTGATGCCGAGATATGCAGAGGAATATTGGTCGACCGTTCCGACAGAAAGGATTGAGATTGTATTCCCTAATCCCGTTACAGTGGTGGCTCAGCATGATTAAGCAGTTATGACAATGCAGATAGCCAACTTGACTTTAGTTTGAATCAGCCGACTTCAACGTGACATGATGAGGTGGAATCGTGAAAACCGTCGTTCTTGATGTCCGCTCCTCTAACGAAGCGATGGCAGATTTTATCCGAGTCTGGAAATCCGGGAAGGGAGAGAAGGCTGCTCGGATTAGCTTTGCCACTCCGGAGCTTCTTTGGAAAGTCCTGACGGCCAAGCGCTGGCAGCTACTAAAGGCCATGTGCGGAGCCAGCCCTCTATCGATCCGTGAAGTGGCGCGTCGTGTACGGCGAGATGTGAAGGCCGTCCACACCGACGTGACGGCCCTTTTGAACGCCGGAGTGCTCGATCGTAGCGAGGATGGTCGAGTGATCTTTCCGTTCGACTCAGTGAAAGTTGAGTTCCTACTCCACGCCGCATGAACCGTTGTGCTGTTGAAAACCGAGTTTGCCGCGGCGCTGGGTGTGTCGAAGCGCACCCTGGAACAATGGAAGCAAGACCGTCGCAAACCGTCCGGCGCCGCGAAGCAACTCTTGCAGATTGCCGAACGCCATCCGGAGGTCCTCGTTGAGGTAGCGGCGTGACCGACGTGGGCGATCTTCGCACTCGGTCCGTTTAAACGGATGAGACGATGCAAATAGCAAGGGCCGACCCTTAGCTTTGAGCGCGACAAGAAACCGTTGGCGTAACCAATAAGGATAGACGCCATGGCAGCGTGGAACGTTGTTCTCCAGATACAGGGACCAAACAGCAGCAGTCCTCCTCATCCGCGTTGCCAACAATTCTCGATAGCCGGCGTTCCGCGGCCCTGCCGCGTTCTCTTCTATGCGTGCGACACCCATTCCGCCGCACAGACCCAAGCGGCTCACAACCAAGTAGAAGCGACACTGAAGGCTCGACACGGTGTTTCTGCTAACAATTGCGGTGGTCCCGGTATGTGGGGTTGCATGACATGGCGCGAGTCGAGCTGCTTGCAAGTGCTTGTGCCCGTCATTGGTGCGCCAATTTCAAAGGCGGTTGAAACCGACCTTGTGGATTGGCAGGCCAAAGCCGGATCGCTGTCCGTGATTGTCCCAGCGCTCCTGCCCGGTATCAGCCATAGCGCCGCTTTTGCAGGTTGCCCAAGGGCAGTATCACGGTTGAACAGCGCAAGCTGGCAGGGGAATCCAGCTAGGTTGGCTGCGATCATTGCTGAGCGTGCGCTGCAACTCGAAAAACCGGGACTATTCATCAGCTATCGCCGAAGTGAGGCAGGTGCGCTGGTTGATCAACTCTATGACCAACTGGCCCATCGTGGTTTTCGTGTTTTCCTTGATCGGTTCTCAGGCAGTCCCGGGCGCTATTTCCCAAACGAACTGGCGGAGGAAATGGCCGACAAAGCCACGCTTCTCGTGATTGAAACGCCGAACATCTTGCAATCCAAATGGACGCTTTGGGAAATTGGCTTCGCACACAGGTACCGGCTGGGCCTGGTGTCGTTGCAGTTGCCGGGCGCTCCCGCATTATCACGTATCCCGAGCAGCAATCGTTTGGCTGTGGTGCCCAACGCCATAGGCATACTCAACCCGGGAGACTTGGCAGGGGCACTGACTTTTATTGACAGAGAACAGGTCGTCGCGAGCCTAAGGCGGCGCGCATTCTATGAAGGGCTGGTCGCCGGTGCCGCTTCGTTGGCAGGCGGCAGGGTCAATGACATAGGTGGCGGAGTTTTGGAACTGTGCGATAGGGTGAGTAAAGCCTCAGCAATTATCTTGCCGTCTGGAAGACCGGGGCAACTGGCAGATGTTCGCAGCCTCGCACTTGCTCATTCTGCAAAGCTGCCGCGCCTACTCCTTGGCCAGCACCGGCATCTGCCCCCATCGGCGCAAGCCGATCTCACTTGGTTGGCAGGACAAATCTCGACAGAACTACTCGGACGGTACAGCGGATATCGCCGCGTGCAGACGCTTTGCTAGGAGGCGGGTATGTCCATCGCGGCTTTCATCGACACGCCTGAGTTCAAGCGCGACTTGGCAATCGAACTAGCGGTTACGATGGCCGAGTTCAGCATTGAAGAGGACGTACCCCTCTACCTACTGGCCGATGCCGTCACCGCACTCGAAGTGGGTATGAGCCTGATCGGGGCGCGAGAGTCCCGTACCGTCGAAGGGGGCGAGTATCGCGTCTCACCGATCCAGCTTCTACCCTTCATTTCGCGCCCAAATTTATGGGATGGCGAGTTCCTGCAGGGGACATCAGATGCAGGCGGAGAGATTTCGGAGCTTTTCGAACTCGGCCTGTTTGCCCGAAAGAGCGAACGCGCCGAAGAGTGGGACTTCGGAGACGAGTCTGCCTTTGCCCTTTCGCAAGTGATGGCGAGGGTGCGGCCCAAGTATGTCGTCGGATTGGGTGACAGCTCCGTGTACTGGACGGCTATCAGCGATGGCATCCAAAGATCGATACGAGAGTACGTTCCCCAGATCGTTATAATTGAAGGGTTTGAATCAGAACGCGTCGAGGGTCGATATGAGCGCATCTTTGTTCGCCGCCCAGACTTTACTCCAGTTCGGCGAACGGAACGCGAGTTCTCGCGCGAAGTTGATGAGTTGGAAGAACTGCGGCTTGCAGCTGAGGGCGACGGGGCATTGGTCGCGGGATTCCTAGACTTTCTGGTTAACAGTGTTCGAGGAAGATAAAAAGCTCTCTTCGGTCCTGATCCCTAATTTTAGCCATACGTGGGGGCAAGGGGCGGGGAGAACTGCTGTCCAAAATAGTATTTTCCGGTCAGAACAGGGGTCACCTATGAAAATTCCTGTCAACTTATCGCCTCCCTTCGGCTCAGTCTCGCCTGGTCAGTGCGACAGAGTCTCAGTGGACTACGTCAGTCACCCTATGCGTGCTCAAAGCACATGAAACAATGGGACACCGGTCGTGCAATCAGGCACTCGATCCTCGTGGGCTATGACCCCTTGGCGCTGACTGATGATCCCTTCACCAACCGGGCTGAGAAACTTTCATTCTATCAGGCATGAGGATTGACTTACCGGCCAACAGGCGCACCGTTGAAGGCAGAGATGGATCCCGCCACGTAGGTGAGCTGTATGTTCCTGTGGACGCGCCGGGGTACCGCCAGCCTGACCACTCAAGCTGGGGGTTCGGTGCGCCCGTCCGCAGCTCGGACGATCATCCCCATGATCTGCCTCATCGCGCGCTCCAGGTCTATGGCTCCTCACGGGCACTCTGAACACTAGCAGTCTGCTGAAAAACTCTTTTTTAGGATGGAAGGTTCCGTTTTGTGAGCGAGCCACGTGTTCTGCTGGCAAGTGTACGTGGCTTCTTGTGCTGTAACAGGGTATGGATGTGGGTTCGGCCCGCATTTATCCCCTCTGCGTCAGCAGTTTCGGGATACGGATGAGGTTGTAGCCGATCAGATTGAGGAGAAAGTCGGTGGCAACTGCAGCCACTCCCCTGTGTTTTGTCTTGCGCATCGTGCCGTGCTGCTTCCCCCATCCGAACAAACACTCGATCATGTTGCGTTTGCGCTGTGAGAGGGAGTAGCCCTTGTGTCGGGTGGTGCGTCCGTCGAGAGAGGTCTTGCGCACCGTTCCGGTCTTCGTGACATACGTATTGACGGCAATGTGTGGGGTGATGTTCTTCGCCCGCAGGCGTTCAATGTGGGCTTCAATGTCATAGGCCTTGTCCGCGCCGACCGTGATGCGGGCATGGGGCAAGGCTTTCTTCGCCAGCATCTCCTCCGAGGCCGCCCTTTCCGCCGTGCCGCTGGCTTGCGTGACCAGCCCCGCGACAGCCAGACCGTTCCGATTCTCCATGGTCGCATGGCCCATGTAGCAGAGTTTGCTTTCTTTGCCGTCGCTCTTGCGGTAGAGGCGGCAGTCGGGATCGGTCGTGCTGGCATGCGTGACGTTCTTGCGTGTCGTGCCGTGGAAGTGCTCCCGTCGCCATCTTGGTCGTCCTTCGGCTTGAAGCTTTTATGGCCAGCCCACGCTTCGATCAGCGTGCCGTCGACGGAGAAATGCTCGTCCGACCACAATGGCGTGACCTTTTTGTGATGTAACAGCGTCTCCATGAAGCGATTAAACATATCGCCGTGCTGCAAGCGCTCGCGATTCTTCGTAAACGTCGTCGCATCCCACACGGCATCGTCCGGCGCAAGCCCGACGAACCCACGGTACAGCAGATTGTAGTCCAACTGCTCCATCAGTTGACGCTCACTCCGTACACCGTAAAAGACTTGCAGGAGCAGGGCGCTCAGTACCTGTTCAGGCGGAATTGATGGACGCCCGTCGTTGAATACAGCTTGCGGAAGTCGCGATCCAACTCGCCCAGCACCTCCCGCACTAGCTCGCGGATGGTCCTGAGCGGATGGTGCGCCGGGATCCGTTGCTCCGGTGAGATATATGAAAATAATCGTCCCTGATCTTCAAATGCTCCGCGCATGATAGCCCCTCCGTTCTGCCTGAAAACAGAGAATCATATTCCACACCGCGTTGCGAGGGGTTTTTCAGCAGACTGCTAGAATTGTGCGCCCCCTGCTGATATGTACGGCTCGTAAGAGGAAAAATCGGGGTCAGAGTGTTATTGTATTGGCGGCCCACAAATGACGTGAGCCGTTCTTTCGAAACTGCACTCTGACCCCAGTTTCCTGACAGACACCCTAGACCATCATGAGCATCTACGCAACACTCTGGAGTCTGAAATTCCCGAGGTATGGGGACATGCACACCGGATGCGAATGGATTGAGGTGACGGCGCAAGCGGTGCCACCCCATATCGGCTCTTCGACGCCGGGACTCGGTTATGAGAACGGAGACCTGTATGCTGATTTTCTCCCTCCAGCCCTTGTCACGGATGAGGACGGTCATGCCGAATTCATGCGAGCTGTCGTGATCATCACCGAGGAGACGGAGAAGGGAACCGCGCGACATCTGCAAGAGTATTCGAATCCACTTTTGATGCTTGACGGAAAGCAATACGCGAGCATGACGTTCGACGAAATTCATAACCACATTTGTGATGCACTGCGCGGTGGTCGACCTCGACTGGTTATAGAAACAATTGGTCCGGACTGTCGGCATTCGCTCCATTTTGAGGATGGGACGACTCGCGGTTTATGAATTTGAAGTCAAAATTAAGTCTGTGGCGTCTGAGGTGCATATTGACTCATCGATCGCTCCCTTTCTTACTCCCTCACTTCTTCGATCCGCCATCGTGCATGGACTCCGTTTCTCTGATGTAGCCCTGCTCGGTCTTCGCCTTCCAATCAAACCGTTCCAGCAGAGGATAGATATCGCACTGGACGCAATGGGTCGTGAAGCAGCAGGACCTTGGGCCATTGAATATCTGCTAGGATGCTCAAGCACCCGTTCGACGAGTTGTGTCAAGTCGTGACTTTTTGTCCGACATGACTCTTGACTTTTGAAGTGGATGGTAAGACTTTTCTCTACCGCATACTTGCGGGGCACGGATCAGGGCATGGCAGACCCGAATCAAGTCGAGATCATCCGAAACGGTGTTGATGCGTGGAACGCGTGGCGCCATGCGCACCCTGGTGTCGAAGTCGATCTGAGCGGGGCAAACCTCAGTGAGACTCATCTCACTGGGATCGATCTCAGTCGAGCCAATTTGTACGGTGCTGATCTTGCGTATGGGTGGTTCGCCCATGCGAATTTCAATAGCGCTGACATGACCCGCGTCGAGGCTCGGAACGCCGACTTCATGGAGGCCGATCTCCGCGGCGCAAGACTCTGCAACGCCACACTGGCTGAAGCACACATGCCCAAGGCGCGGATGTCCGGCGCTACCCTCACCGGCATCAACCTAAACAAGGCCGACTTGCAGGATGTAGACTTTTCAGGCTCGATGATGTCGGCGGCCATGCTTCGGCTGGCGACGGTTTTTCGGGCAAACCTCAGTGCCTGTGATCTCAGCGGAGCGGACTTGAGTGAGGCTAAGCTCAACGGTGTCAACTTTCGCCACGCTCGATTGAGCGGAGCATTCCTGATCGAAACCGACCTCAGCTGTACTGATTTTACAGGTGCGGATCTTCGTGGCGCGCAAATCTGGAAGGCCCTCTTCGTCGAGACTCGCCTGAACGGAGCGGACCTGACCGGCGCCCGCATCTTCGGCATTGCCGCATGGGATGTACAGAGCGACGAAGCCACGGTCCAGCGCGGCCTCATCATCACTCCGGCCTTCACACCCGAGATCACCGTAGATGAGCTTGAAGTCGCACAATTCATTTATCTGCTGCTCAATCGCAAAAAGCTCAGAAATGTTCTTGATACGATTACCTCGAAGGCGGTTCTCCTTCTGGGCCGCTTCACGGCTGAGCGTAAAGCTCTTCTCGACGCCTTGGCCGACGAGTTGCGCAAACACAACCTATTGCCCATCATCTTTGACTTCGAACGATCTACAAACCGAGACTTCACTGAAACGATCAAGATACTGGCGGGGCTAAGCTTGTTCGTAATCGTCGATATCACGAAGCCTAAATCTGCGCCTCAAGAATTGACCGCTACCGTTCCCGACTATCAGATACCTTTTGTACCGATCCTCGAGGAAGGAGAGGAACCTTATTCCATGTTCGTCGACTTTAAGAAGTACGACTGGGTGCTCAAACCCGTACTCAGATATCGCACAAAGCAAGAGCTATTGGATAACTTCAGGACTGTCATTCTGGACCGAGCCTGGGGAAAGCATATCGAGCTTCAACGGAAGAAAACCGAGCAACTTGAGACCGTTTCGATCGAGGACATACTGAACGGAAAATGAGAAAGCCCTCTTTAGTCACTACGAAGACTTATGCTTAAAATGAGTGCTTGGCATGCCTCTCGAATCCATCATATGGCAATTCCTACGTTTCGCTCACATACTCGACTTTCGGTAGTTCTCAAACACGACCTTCCCTTTCACTCGGGTGCAACTACTCGGCCTTCGGCTTCCAATAAGCTCCTGCCGTTCTCACATGATTGATGCACCGTGCCGCAGGGACTGTATTACCCAACTATTTGCTAGGATACTCAACCGCCCTTTTCGGAGAGTCACAGTGGAACTCCTCATCATCTGCACCGCAGCACTCCTGGCCTCCACACTCACGCTATTCTCCGGATTCGGGCTTGGCACCTTGTTGATGCCCGTGGTGGCCATCTTCTTCCCGTTGGAATTGGCAATTGCCATGACGGCCATGGTCCATCTGGCGAACAACCTTTTCAAGATTGGCCTGCTCGGCAGAAAGGCGGATGGTTCGGTTCTTCTGAAGTTCGGGTTGCCTGCGATTGCAGCAGCCTTTGTGGGAGCTGCGTTGCTGACCTACCTGGGAGAAATCCAGCCGATCTACGAATACCGTGCGTTTGGAAACGATCGGCAGGTGTCGGTACTCAAGTTAGTCATCGGCATCCTCATCATTTCCTTCGTCGTCTTGGAACTCTCTCCCACGTTCTCCAAGACGGCGCTCGATCGCAAATGGCTTCCGCTCGGTGGCGTGGTCAGTGGGTTTTTTGGCGGACTGTCCGGCCATCAAGGCGCCTTTCGCAGCATGTTCCTGATTAAGGCGGGTCTGGAGAAAGAGGCGTTTGTCGCCACAGGAGTCGTGTTGGCCGTTATGGTGGATATCGCCCGAATGGTCATCTATGGCGCAGATATTTCTGGCTACGGTGAGGCCGTAGAATGGTCTTTAGTCCTCGGCGCCAGCGTTTCGGCCTTTATTGGGGCCTACGTCGGAGCGAAGTTGCTCAAAAAGGTCACGCTTCGATCGGTCCAACTGCTTGTCTCGGCTCTGTTGGTGGTGGTTGGGATTGGTCTTATTGCGGGTGTCTTGTGACTTTCCGATGTGTTGCAGTTGGGATAGCCCACTTATCTCCTTTGGAGTCCGCCAGTTGACAGCCGTGATGGAGCCCGGGTACGGTTTGTCAGCATCGGGAGAGGCATGGGGGCGCAACAAAAAGCTGCGCGTACGTATTGAGAGCCTAAAGCAGCGGATCACCGATCATCAGATCAAAATCGCTCTCGAGCGTCAGCGTACGACTCCCGACGTCAGCCTCATTCGGCATTGGATGGTCGAGATCAAGGCGTGGGAACAGACAGTCGCGCAACTTATGCGACGGTTGAGGAAAGGAACGCGTCATGATTAAGAAGCGAGGGCGGGCAAAACTTTCTGAGTCTGGTACCCTGCTTGCTCCTTCCAGCACGCTGCTGGACAATCATTTCTCTGAACTGCTTGAGGCAATTGAAGAAATTCGCGGGTTGA
The DNA here is from genome assembly GCA_037445435.1 of Nitrospira sp. GTDB lineage: Bacteria > Nitrospirota > Nitrospiria > Nitrospirales > Nitrospiraceae > Nitrospira_D. The sequence continues at coordinate 9,631 of JBBIKN010000006.1, forward strand.
CCACGTTGTTGAAAGCTCTCCCACACTCCAGTGATAAACGAGACGAATATGAGGGGCGGCTGTACGCTGCCCTGACCCATCTCGATCACCACGTCAAACCGGCGCTCAAGGAATGGGATCGCGTGGTGGACCGGATGGCTGACGACTAACCTGTCTCCTCTACATTTTGAGACGTTCGACGTAACCCGTCAGCTCTACATAGCCTTGACCTTTCACGGGCTGGCCTTGTTTGGTGCCTGTGATTGCCACCGCCCCTTCCCAATAGGAAACCTTGGTGCTGCGCGACGTGCGCAATTCCTGATCGGCGAGCAATGGCGTGACATCCAGCACCAAGTCGAGCGACGGGAACGTCAGCCGCCATCGGCTGGGATACGTGGCCTTGCTTTCGGGGCTGGTCCAAGTTCCGGTCGATTCAATCTGAAAGTCCGACACCTCGAGGTGTCGCGTGCGCCCATCCGGCGACACGGCCGTCCCACTTGACGCAAGATCGGACGATCCATCTTTCCGACGCATTCGATACAGCATGAGTTCGGTATTGTCCTCCAACTGAATGCTGAACCAGTCCCATCCCACTTGATCCGCCCCGAGTTCGGATGACCCGAATTCATGGTCCATCCAACTGAGGCCGGAAACCTCGAATTCTTCACCGTTGATCGTCAGGCTCCCCGCGGTCTCAAGCCTCGTGAAGGAATAGTAGTGAGAAGCTTGCCCCGCATCTTTCCCTTTTCGGCTGATGCCGGCCGCACCGTGTGTGACGAGCGGCTTGGTCGGGCGGAGCGTGAGGGCGAGGGCATGCGTCTCATCGCGGGCTACCAAGGTGTGAAGCCCCGTCGGATCCGCGGCAGCTTCGGCGCGCCAATCATCGATCCAGACACGGAGTCGCGACTCGTCGGCCCCCGCCTTCCCCAATCCCTCTCGGCTGAACTTTTCTGAGAAATGAAATCGCTTTCCGGTAATGTCGGTCACCGCGAAATGGGCCAGATACAGATGGTTGATCGACCATTTCGACGGCAGCGTTTTGATTTCCTCCGGTGGGACCGCTCGACGGAAGAAGGTCAGTTCAAAGCCGAACGACCGGCCGTTTTTCGAATGCAGATGTCCCGTGTAGTACCACCACTCGGTTCGATAGGTCGGATGAGATCCATGGTCCCTCGGAAAATCATACCGATATCCGGCAGTCGCCGATTGAAAGGCGGTCGGAGCGGAGTTCGCGCCGAGCACTGCCGAGAAAGCGGCGCTCAGCAAGAGGGTGGCCACGATTCCGATTCGTACCCTGTTTGTCACTCTGAACCTCGTACCAGCAGTAACTTTTCGGAGCATCGCCTGAGCGAGACGCCGATCCGTAGATGGCTCTGGTTATAACACGCGCCGCATCAATGAACCAATCGACCGTCTGAGAGCGACGTTTCGCATTTTTCCGTGGGTAGACGGTCGACGTACATCGTTGACAATTTTCACACGTCTCAGCTATCGTGAGTCATGCAGACTGATCGCGAACGGGAGCCGTCTGATCGGAGTCCGTCCAAGCATGCCGAACCGTTTCCTATTCCCCGTCGACTTCCGGTGTTCCCATTGCCCAACGTCGTCTTTTTTCCCAAGACATACCTGCCGCTCCACATCTTTGAACCACGCTATCGCCGGATGGTCGCCGATGTGACGATGGGCGGCCGATGTATCGCCATGGCGCTCCTGAAAGAAGGATGGGAGCCGGATTACTATGGGAATCCGGCGATATATCCTGCACTCTGTATCGGACGGGTCGTGAGTGTGCAACCCTTGCCGGACGGTCGCTCCAACATTTTGTTGCAAGGACTCGAGCGGTGCGAGATTTGCGAAGAACACTTCGACAAACCGTATCGCGAGGCGACGATTCGCGTGACACCCATGCGATCAAACGAAGGGTTGACCACAGACGTCCGGCGCGCTCTGATCGAGGTGCTCGGACGGTACCTCCAATCAAGAGAAGACAGCGCAGCGTGGCAAGGCTTTTTCCGGGAAGAAGTCAGCGATGAAGTCCTTGTCAACACCCTCTCCACCTACTTGGACTGTACACCGTTGGAAAAACAATTCTTGCTGGAAGCGGATGGTCTGCACCAGCGGGCTCGCCGATTGAACGATCTGGTTCAATTCATGCTGCACGAGCATCACGGGACGAAGGGTTGGGACTAATGGATCGGACCATCGCCATCGACGTGAGTCGTCTGTGCAAACTGTATGACGGCCATAAGGCTGTCGACGACCTCTCGTTCCAGGTCTACGCGGGAGAGATTTTCGGCCTGTTGGGGCCGAACGGCGCAGGAAAGAGCACCACGCTACGCACGCTCATCACGTTGCTGCACCCGACATCGGGCACGGCGACCATTATGGGGTACGACACGGTGCGCGACGCGGACACGGTCCGGACGCTCATCGGGTACGTGCCTCAAGAACGAGCCATCGATCGATTTCTCACGGGACGCGAGCACCTCCAGTTATTGGCTGCGCTTTACCATCTCTCGAAAGAAGAAGCGGCGAGGCGTATTGCGGAGCTCTTGAAGCTAGTCGAACTGGAGGCCCACGCTGACCGGCCGGCCAAAACCTATTCCGGCGGCATGAAGCGCAAACTCGACATTGCCTGCGGACTGTTGCCGGACCCCAAAATCTTGTTCCTCGACGAGCCGACACTCGGACTCGACGTGCAAAGTCGTCTGAGGATTTGGGAGTACGTTCGAATGCTCAAAGCCCGTGGGATGACGGTCGTGATGACGACGAACTATCTGGATGAAGCCGATCAACTCTGCGATCGACTCGCCATTATCGACGGCGGCAAGATCAAGACATTGGGTGCCCCGGCTGAGCTGAAAATCGCTCTTGGCGGTGACATTGTGTCCCTTACTCTGAAAGAAACAGACCGAATACACTTATTGGAGTCTGGTCTCAAAGATCGGCCGGCGATCAAGTCCGTGCGGGCGACCGCCAAAGGGTTGGATATCAGAGTGGAATCTCCCGAAAAAGCCTTGCCGACTATTCTGGAATCGGCGAATCGATTGGGCTGCAGCATCGAGTTCATTCAATACAACCGTCCACGCTTGGACGATGTGTTTATCGCCCATACAGGGAGAGCCATTACCGAATCGCCTCCCGAAGTCGAGTCGGCGTAAAGGAGTCACGTGGCGCACTATTGGCAAGAGATCAGCGCGTTGACGATGCGTTGGGTTCGGCGGTTGAGCCGGGAAAAATTCAGCATGTTGTTTACCCTGGTGCAACCCATGCTGTTCTGGCTCATCTTCTTCGGGAATCTGTTTCAACGGGCCGCGGACACGCAGGTCATGCAGGCGCCCAACTACATCAGCTTCCTCGCCGCCGGTGTCGTCGTCATGACGGTCTTGAATAACGGCTTGGCCGGCGGGGTCGATCTGCTCTTCGATAAGGAAAACGGGTTCCTCGAACGGTTGATGTCCACGCCGATTCATCGCACCTCCGTCATCCTGAGCCGCTTTATCTTCGTCATGGCGATCACGTCGATGCAGGTTCTCGTGATTCTCGGCGTGTCGTACCTCTTTGGCGTGCATCCCGCGACAGGTATTCTCGGCGTTGCGACGATCTTGCTGATCGGGATGATGTTCGGCGTCGGCCTGACGGCCATCTCCATGGCGATGGCCTTTTCCGTGAAGAGCCACGGTGACTTCTTCTCCGTCTTGGGATTTCTTTCGCTGCCGATGATTTTCCTCAGTTCCGCCCTGGTTCCTCTAACCGCCATGCCTGGCTGGATGAGTTTCCTCGCGCAATTCAACCCGATGACCTGGGCCATCGATGCGGTACGGCCTCTCATTCTGTCCGGCTGGACTGAAGCCTTGCCGCACGTCGGAATGGTGGTCGTGGTCATGCTCGTGTTTGATGCCCTGTGCCTGTACGGCGGAGCCAAGGCATTCCGCCGTGCCATGGGGTAACCCTCACCGTGAACCAGGGATCGCTTGACTGACGACGAAATCCGTCGGATCATTACCTTGATGACGCCATACGTCAGCCTGTGAACGACGGAGAGTCGTAAAGATGGTCCCCGAAAATCAAATTCGTGCGCTGATTCGCCTCCTGTCCGATGACGACGATCGAATTGTCCGTACCATCAGCGGAAGACTCATCGATATCGGTCCCTTGGCGGTCCCGCTGCTCCAGGAAGCCGAAATCGAGCAACCGGAAATGGCCGATCGAATCGCTTGTGTCCTCGAGGAAATCCGAGGGGGGAAACTTGAGGATGAGCTGGCAAGCCTGGTAGCCCTCCCGGATGAGGCCATGAGCCTTGAAACCGGCACCTTCCTCATTGCCCGCTATGCCTATCCGTCGCTCGATGTCGCTCGTTATCATGAGCAATTGGATACGATGGCACGCGAAGTCCGAGCACGGATCGGTTATCGAGCCTCCGGGGAAGAAGTCGTCAATGCGCTCAATCGGTACCTGTTCGCGGAGCAGAGATTTAAGGGTAATACAAAAAATTACTATGAAGTGGAGAACAGCTACATCAACTGCGTCATGGATCGCCGAGTCGGCATCCCGATCAGCCTGTCGGCCGTCTATCTGTTTATCGGACAACGCTTGTCGTTACCTGTCTTTGGCATCGGCATGCCGGGACATTTCTTGGTGAAGTATGAGTCCGACCGGTACAAGATCTTCATCGATTGTTTTAACGGCGGGGCCTTGCTGACCGAAAAAAACTGCGCCCGTTTTCTGACCGAGGCCGGATACGGGTTCGACGAAAAGTACCTGCAAAAGAGTCCGGCTCGAGCGATTTTATCCCGCATGATCAAGAACCTCTTGGCCATTTACTCCAAGTCGGGTGAGGTGGTAAAAACCGCCCGTCTGACCAAGTTCATCGAGATTCTCGGCGGGGCGCCCCGCGAAGAAGGCCTGTAATCGCTAGAGACGGATCGTCAGCCTATCCTTCCCCTTCACGATTTTGCCCCGATACGATTCCCCCGCCTGCGCCTTGACGTCATAGCGATCGGCAATCGGGTAGAAATGCGAGAGGACGAGTTGGCCCACCTCGGCCTCCTTGGCCACCTGACCGCACTGTCCGGCGTGCAGATGGGCAGGACCCGGACGATTGGCAGGGAACGAACAATCGAGAACGGCAAGGTCGGCATCCGTGCAGAGGGCGACGAGGGCATCGCAATATTGCGAGTCTCCCGAGTACACGATCGCCTTGCCTCGGTATTCGATCCGATACCCGACCGACGAGAGATCGGGAACATGGAGGACGGGTTTGGGGATGATACGAGTGTCACCGATCCTGAAGGGTCTGTCGGATACCTCTTTGAATGTGACGCGGAACGGCGTCGGCGAAAAGCTGGGAAAGCTGCGCATGATCGACTGTAGGAGACGGATCGTCCCCTTCGGACCGATCAGAGTCATGCCCGGACGATGGCCTCCTCCGTACTTGGCATAAATCACCGCGTCGAAGAAAAACGTAATGAAATCGGAAAAATGGTCCGCGTGGAAATGAGAGAACAAGATGTGCGTGATCCGGTGTCGGTCCACGCCGGTCTTGATCAAGTTCATCAACGTGCGTGGACCAAAGTCCAGAAGAATGTTCTGATCAGTGCGTACCAAATACCCGGCGGCGGCACGGGTCGGGTGCACGTTGGTCCCGGAGCCGAGAATCGTTAAACGCATCGGTCAACTGCGCCATGTGGTGGGGTGCATACACAAAGCCATTGCGCGTTCATACACGAAGCGAGTCACGCAGGGTTTGGGCTTCAGCCCAGTCTTGGCCGGCGACCTGCTTGTTAAACCGGGCGTGCACAGCATCGAGGACGAGCTTCGCATCACGCATGTTGTTCAGCGTTCTCAGCAGCCTCGCCAGGCTCGTCGCCGCGCGAAGTTCCAGCATAGTGGCCTGCTGATTCTGCGCCGTCGTTAACGCCTCGCGAAAGCACTGTTCCGCAGCCATGAGGGCTTCGTCCGACTGTCCCAACAACAGTTCCCCTTTCAGCCGCAGGAGTTCCGCGTGCCAAAACAGTTCGCCTTGAGTCGCCGCGAGTTGCTGCGCTTCCGCAACCGCACTCAGACCTTCATCGACACGGCCGTTGCGTAAACAGACCTCCGCAAGCAACGCGAGTGTGTAGGTATTGTTAAGGCTCGCACGTGCGCGACGCGTCGCGGCAAGACCGTCCACCAGCTTGTTCAGACCGTCCTGTTCCCCCTTGTACGCTGCGGCCCACCCCCGTGACGAGCACGACCAAGCCAGGCCCACTTCAAAGGAATACTTGGTCGAAATCGCGATGGCTTCGTCGGTGAGCTCCAGTGTTCGATCCGCGTCATGGAGCATCGAGTAGATCCAGGCCGTGGCTGCTAACGTAAACGCCAATGTGAAGGGATGCTCCAACGCCCGTGCCATGTGAAGGGCCTCTCGTGTCAGCGGTTCAACCTGATCGACCTCGCCTAAGATCCATAATGTCCTGGCCAGCATGATTCTGGCGGTGATACCCGGATCCTGCGTGTAGGGCAAGCCAGATACGAGGGGTTGCTGTCGATGACCGGTGGCAGCCACTAGATGCTGCTTGGATTCAGTGAACAGCCCAAGAAAAGAATAGGTTGATCCGGCGCTCTCATGAGCTCGCGCCCAACGGTCTGCCTGATCGGGACCGTTGGCCATCGAAAGGAGATGTTCCGCCAGACCACGCGCCGTTGCGAGCGGCCCTCTGACTAAATGAAAAACCCATAATCCCCACACCGCAAAAAAGTGTCGGTCGGACCCATGGTCGTTCTGCGATAATTCCCGTGCTCGGCGGTAGTTCTGTTCGATCTCGTCGGAGGCATACCCTTTCACGGTGACCAGGGGCGCGCCACGGGCAATGAGAAGCTCCAATTCCAGGTCATCCCGATCCGATCCCTGCGGCAACGCGTTGACCAGCTGTAACGCTCTCCCAAAATGGTTGAGCGCTTCGACGTTGGCTGATCGCTCTGCGTCCCTCTGGGCCGCAAGGCGCCAATAGTGAATGGAGGGAGGTATCATTGCGGCTTGTTCGTAGTGATACGCCAAGAGTTCTGGTTCGGCTTTGACACGTTCAGCGAACCTCGTTTCCAGCGTTGTGGCAATGCGGGCATGAAGGGTTCTGCGGGTCTTTTTAGGCAAGGTGCTGTAGGCCGCCTCCTGGAGCAGCGCATGTTTGAATTGGTAGATAGCTTCAGGGATGTCCCCCTCTTGGAGAATGAACCCCGACTCCACGCACAGCGGAAGGGCCTTCTTCAATTGTCCTTCCGTGACATCCACCACTTCCCGCAGCAGCTCGTAACTGAATTCCCGTCCTATGGCAGCCCCTATCTGAACAATCTCCTTGCCAGGCCCAAATCGGTCGATCCGTTCCATAAGCAAGGCGTGCAAGGTATCCGGAATGGACAACTCCTTCAAGGGCGCCTTGAGGCTGAAGGTATTGTTCTCCTCCGTCAGCATGCCCGACTCCAGCAGGTTTGCTGTCAATTCTTCCAAATACAGCGGCACGCCATCGGTCTTCGCGAGGATCGCGTGTTGCACCTCCGGCGGAAGCGCTTTTCCTTCGGTCATCGAGGTGAGGAGTTCGGCGCTGTGCCGGCGGGGAAGCCGGTTCAGTGTCAGCAACGTGACATGGCCATAGTCAGTCCACACTGGCTTGAAGTCGGGTCGAAAGGTGATCAGCAATAACACGCGCATCTGTTGGATGCGATCGATGATTCTCGTCAGAAGGTCCATTGTCGTGGGATCGAGCCAATGGGCATCTTCTACGATACAGAGGGTCGGGCAACGATCCGCCAGCCTCTGCAGTTGCCGCACGAGCGCTTCGAGAGTCATCTCCTTCCGTTTGTCCGATGACATATTCAGCTGGGGGTGTTGAGCATCTCCAGGAACCGAGAGGAGTTCAGCTAGCAAGGACACAGTGGTCTGGTCCTCGATGGCACTGGTGCTGGCGAGGGCGTGGAGTTTCCGCCGCTGCAGATACGCATCGTCCTCACTCGTCAGCTCCGCCGCCTGCTGGAGGCAATGGATCACCGGATACAACGCGGTATTGGTGTGATACGGTGAACATTGAAACTGAATTGTTTGGTGCGGCTCATCCACAAGCCGGTCACGCACACTCCGGCACAACCGCGACTTCCCGATCCCAGCCTCTCCGCTCAGGAGCACCACCTGTCCGTCCCCACCGATCGCCTCACGCCAGCGGCCGACGAGTAAGGCCAATTCGTGCTCCCGGCCGATAAAACTACCCGATCGGCCGGATCGATAGGACTCGAACCGGCTGGCCGACACCTTGCTGCCTAGAACGCGCCATACCTGTAGCGGCGTGTCGAATCCCTTGAGAGAAATCCTTCCAGCATCCGCGAACTCGAACTCCTTGCCGACGAGCCGCTTCGTCTGTGAGTCCACGACCAATTGATTGGGTGCGGCCAGCGACTGCAGGCGAGCGGCCAGATTGGGGGTTTCACCGAACACCGACCGCTCCTTGGCGGTTTCCTGTCCGATAATTTCCCCGACGATGACCTGACCGGTCGCAATCCCGATTCGTACCGCAATTTCAGATTCCTGAGATGAAGGCTGCTTTCGGGAAGCGGTCTTCACCAAATCCAGAATGGCCAGGCCGGCATGGATCGCCCGTTCCGCATCGTGTTCGTGAGCATGCGGGTACCCAAAATACACCAACAGGCCGTCACCCATATATTTGGCGATATAGCCGTTGAATCGACCGATCGCTTGACTGCAGGAGTCCAAAAATCGTCGGATAATTTCCTGAAGGTCTTCAGGGTCTAACCGGCGAGCCAGCGCCGTCGAACCGACAAGGTCACAAAACATGACGGTCAATTGCCGTCGTTCTGCTTGATCTCCACCGGAAGAGGACGGCGTTACTTCTGTAACGGTGGTCTTAGCTAGAGAGGCCGCATGATCGCCTTGACCGCTTTGTGACAATTGCGCGATGGCGCGCAGGAGCTTTTTTCGATGGCCCAGTAAAACGCCCAACGAGGTCAAGTCCTCGTCATTGAGTTCGGGCAAGACATCCCACGTGATGGCATTCTGCTGAAACGCTTCTCGGTAACGATCCAGCTCCAGGCTCTCCAGCCATGCGGATACGCGATCATCCATGCTCAACACCGTCTCAGACGAGCATTCAAACTCGGATCGATGAGGCGCTGAAGACAGCCGACGCCTCTCTTGCAGACGGCGATGCCTTCATTGATAATGATCCCATGATCGACGGCCCCACGAAGACTCTCCATCAACCTCTTGTACGACACATCGAGTATCGGCTCATCTCCATCGGAATGTCGGTGCTCGCCTACCTGCTCGAGCGAGTGATCCTCCGTTCAATCACGCGCGACAGCATGAAACCGTGATTCCACCACGAGTGTCGAGCACGCTTCCGCCTTAGCGTCCCCGCATCAGATCAAGGGAAAGCCCGAGAATCAGTACCCCGGCGACAATCCCGAATGTCACGGGGATCCATTCGGCCGCAGTGACCGAGGTCGCCGTGAGCCCGCTGGCGAGAATACTTGCGGCAGCAATCAACCCCACTGCGAGACGCCGACCTGTACGGCGAACCGTATCCTCCAATAAATTCGCCTTAAAATTGACGACCAGCTTCTGGCCAGGGCGGGCACCGATGAGGTGTTCGATCGCTTCGATGACCCGCTCAGCGCGTACCTTCAACTTCTGCGACTGATACAGGAGTGCTTTGGGCTCGAGTGCGGCCCCCAAGCGCTTGATCATGACCCGCATCAAAAACTTGCCCGCGACGTCATAGGGATCGAGCTTCGGATCAAGACTGGTAGTCGCAAGTTGCACCTGGGCAAGCGCCTTGGCCGCGAGCGTCAGCGAGGCCGGCAACGGTACACCATGGCGAAACCCGATGACACTCATTTCTTGGAGAAGCGGCCCGATCTGCATCTCGGCCAGAGCCGTCTTGCGATATTTCGCCATGACTTCCCCGATCTCGCTTTGAAACCGGGGCACATCCAGATCGCTGCGATCAAGAGAACCGGTCATCATCAACGTGACATCGCCGAGAAAGACTACGTCCTCCTTCCAGAGCGCCATCAGCAGCAACAAGAGATGCTCGCGCACATTGGCATCGACGGCACCGACCATCCCGAAATCGAGAATATAGATGCGATCTTTCCACCACATGAGATTGCCTGGGTGAGGATCGGCATGAAAGAAGCCGTCGACGATGATCTGTTTGTAGTAACTCTCCAAGAGCTGACGGGCTGCTTCGATACGCTCCTGGCCCTCCGGCGCCTGTGTGATCGGAACCCCTTGGATTTCTTCCATCACCAAGAGTCGAGAGGTCGACAGCTTGTGATGCACGGACGGGACGGCCAGACGATCATAATCTGAGAGAACGGTCTGCATCCGATCGATGTTTTCGATTTCTTGATGAAAGTCGAGTTCACGATGGAGCGATGTGGAGAGATGCTTGAAGACAGCCTCCATATTCACGACTTGATTGAGGGCCGGGCGTTGGCCGACTTTTTGAGCGAATATTTCCAGTAGGGCAAGATCCTGTTCGATGTCGGCACGGGCGGTGGGTCGTTGAACTTTGATGACCACTCGGTCACCGGTCTCGAGCGTAGCCCGGTGGACTTGTGCGATGGTCCCGGCAGCGAGCGGTTTGGGGTCGATAGACTCAAACACATCCTCCCACGGCACTCCCAATTCTTGCTCGGCAACTCGAACAACCTCACTTTCGGGCATGGGTGGGACGTGACTCTGCAACATGGCGAGTTCTTCGATGTATTCCGCAGGGAGGAGGTCCGGACGGGTCGATAACACTTGTCCGAGTTTCGAGAAAGTGGGGCCCAGTTCCTCCAGCGCAGCACGTAGGCGCGTGGCTTGCTGACGACGAATGGAACCGTCCGATGCCGCTGGTTGGGCGAATAGTTCTTTCAGGCCATGCTTCGCCATGACCGTTGCGATGCGCACGGCGCGCGCTCCGAGATGTGGTTCGGTAACCTGGGACTCGACCTGTGACGGGAAAACACGCACGGACTCTGAACCAGGCCCAACTGCCGCCGACTGGGTATTCACGATGATGACCGTGCATCGGGAATTATGACTGATTCGGTTGGGGACATTGCCGAGCAGAAATTCCTTTCGCCCTGCCATGCCCGAGTTACCCACTACCAAGACATCGATGGTTTCTTGCTCAGCGGCGCGGAGAATTGCTGAGGCCGGATCACCATCGATGACAGCGAGGGCATGTCCTTGCTCTCCGGCGATCTGTCTCACGAAATTCGTCAGCTCGTCGTTGGCAGCGGCAGCCTTGGTGTGTTCGGCCGTGCCGAATTCGGTGGTGGACGGGTGTTGCGGCAGGATGACCTGCACCACGAACAGCTCGGCACCGTAGCGTTCGGCGAATTGAGCGGCCCAGAGAACAGCGTGATCGGCTGTTTTCGAACGGTCGGTGCCGACCATGACACGTCGTATGGTGCTACTCTGAGCGTCCATAATTTTTTGAGCCCCACCGACGTCGGTTGCAGGTGAGTATGACGATTGCCTCAATCGCATGTCAATTATGTGCAGACGCATCCTTAGCCGAAGCATCAGTCTCCGGGACATGACAGGAACCGCCGAACATGAGCATCCGATTCGTTGACGCCAAATGGAGCGCGCCCGTATGATTCTTCACCCATGACAACGCCACAGCATCACGAGCAAGGTCCGATCAACCTCGCCTGGGTTGTCATCCTCGTCGGCATCATCGTGGCCGGAGTGTGGATCTGGAAACGATTATCGGTTGATACGCAAGACTATATCGCTGACCAGGCCGTGCCGATGACCGCGATCGGCCTGCTGATTGCTGCACTACTGTATATCCCGATCAGGGCGATGCTTCGCCGTCGCGCCAGGTCGCAGGAACGGGCGAGACTGTTAGCTTTATTTAAACGAGAACCGACGCTGGACAAGAAGCTGGATCTTGCCTTCGCTTTGCTCGAAGTTAATGAGTATCGCGTCGAGGGCCTCGAATCTGCCGTCCCGGCACTGAAGGAGGTGTTTGTCACGACGCTACAGCGGGCCTTGGGTGACAAACAGCATCGCATCAGAGGGATGGCGGCAAGCCATTTAGGCGCATTGCAAGACATGTCGGTGGTGCCGTTGCTGCTCAAGGCCTTGGAAGATGACCATGCCTATGTGCGTTCGTGCGCCGCTCTGGGTCTCGGACGACTCCGGGCCATCGAAGCTCGTGATCGTTTGAAAATCGTCATGGAACAGGATTGGGATCAAACCGTCAGAAGCCGAGCGAGGGAGGCACTGGAACGGATGCGGGAGTAGAAGGCAAGAGAACGACCGATCTCCACTACATGGCTTCGTGCGCTTCGAGGCGAGCGATCTTGAGGCTCCCTGCGGTTTTGGCAGTGTGCGTCATGCCGCTTTTCAAGCGAAGCTGTCGCTTTCAAAGCTTTCTTAGCAAGGGCTTATCCAGTGAATGTCACGTCATTTGTGAGAGAGAGCCCGCAGCCATCCTCAGTGCGCATGCATTCGCTTAAGAATCTCTTGAAGGAGGCCGGGATCATTCATCGCTTGCGCCGCACCTTTCGGGTCAAATTCGATCAAGGCTTCCAATGTGGTTCCCTGGGCCTCCAATCGCCTTCGGTAATTAGCCACTTTGTGCTGGAGGTCTTTGAAGAGGGCAATGGGATCGATATTTTCCGAAATCGGCGTCCACGCGTACATCGGAATATCTTCCCCCTTCGCAATTGCATCGAGGAGCGCTTTTCGCTGGATCGGATTCTTGATCTGTGATAGCCGTTGCTCCTGTTCAGCCGTGGGTCGACGTTGATCCAGCCAATCAAATGATCCCATAGTTGTTCTCCTTCATGGAACACGTTCGTGAGGAACGTGGGGCATTGTTCTCTTGCATGGCATTAGGAAGTGTGCCAGTTCAAAGATTCTCGACCTCGCCCATCCTTCTTCCAATTATTTCTCACGCACATCAGGATCTCGGTTGCTTTCCGTGAATCCCATGTATTGCCATTTCTGCTGGCATACGTGTCCAAGCGACACGAAGCCAGGGACATGGGTAATACTATGAGTTGCTTCATCCCAATAATTGGCATTGAGTTTCCGATCGGCCAGCGGCTGGAAGCATCGAGCACACGTATTCGTATTTTCACAGCGGCAAGATACTGACATGATGCGGCCTCGGAACATGGGACTTGGGTCGAGACAGTCGCCCCTCCATTCCATGCATACGTTACATTTGGAGAGGCCTTTCGGTATGCCGTCACATGTGGCTCCCGACAAGAGCTGCTTCTCCTCTGCGGATGCTTCTCGACCGCCTTTCGTCAGATCACCGAGGAGATACTGACCATAAGCACGCTGGCATCGCACGAGGCCTTCGAGCCGGGTGGCCTTTGCTTGCCACCAGGCTGTGTTCTCCAAGGGGGCGCACGGTTTGAGTCGATCAGCGATGAGGATGCCGCCTCGTGGAATCTGGTCCGATAGTATTTCTCTCCCGTGCGATGCGAAAAAGATGCATCGCTCACGGTCCAGGACCAAGCAAGTCTGGATCTGGTTGCACTGGTGCTGGTAGCGAGCCAGACTCCAAAGAATTGTCTCCTCAAGTGTGTCCGAGAGTGGGATGACGTGGTAGAAGGCGGGTGTGATTCTCGTCAGAAGATACGGAAAATCATCGTACAGACTGATACCTCCTGACAACTTCTCATGAATCGGTGACCCCGGAACTAGTGCAGACATGCGTCGACCTCCTGTGTTTGGAGGCGCGATGGCTGGCCCACTGCCCGGAGCGTCTGAGAAGGGGGGTGAAACAAAAAACCCCTCGGTTCGAGGGGCTGCATGCCGTTGGTTGCTCGGCGTGAGCCCTATCGTCCCCGTCACCGGGCTGGCGTTGGCACCTTGGCGGCTTCACCAGGTTGCCGGGCGTTTCATCGGGCCAGAACCCTCCACGCCTCTCTAGATACGTATGTTTGACTTATAGTCCCTTGCAGCCTTGCTTGTCAAGCCAAGGTTTGAGAACGACTAACGTCTTAGCTGACAGGGGGATGGAGCGAAACCACGTGGCTTTGTGGCTTTGATGTTGCCACAGCGTAGCATGTTCGCTGGTCGTTTGGATGAGTGGTAGGTCGCCATCGTGCTTCCTCCTTTGGCTTGAAGTGAGGGTGGCTCTCTCACGCGAGGGCGAGAGTCGCAGCTTCCGCCACTGTCCCAAAGACTATGGATGATGCTGACGGTACCCCCATCCGATGTTCCGCAAGGCGGCGAATCGTGATTCTCCCCTGCTCTTTTCGCGCCTGGGCGAGATCATAGGCCGACTGCATACCCAGCCACATGGCCGCGCCGCCGCCGAACGCCTTTTCCAACCGCAAGGCCATATCCGGCGAGACAGCACTCTTCCCGCGTATGATGGTATACAGCTGTTGTCGCGTCACCTTCATCGCCTTGGCAGCTCCTCAAACCCTGCCCAACTCACTCCCCTATCAGAAACTTTAGGACAAGCGTTGCGTCCGTAAAACAAATAAAGTCTATGTTGACGGAGGGTAATCTCTCAGAGGAGAAATGTAACCTCAACGATTTGTTTCGGTTGCACCGTGGCGCTTAAGAAAGTTGATCATCTCAGCTGATTCAGCGTAATCCAGCGGCGTGTTTCCTGAGTTGTCACGAGGCATGATCGTAGCTCCACGCGCAACTAGAATCTCAGCTGCAACCAAGTTGTTATCCCTCGCAGCGATGTGAAGCGGTGTTCTACCAGTGCTATCTCTATGAGCTACCTTCGCACCATGCTTCAGGAGTTGTAGGATAACGAGAGTCGCCAGTGTTTTACTGGCACCAGAAGGTTGGTTCAAGGTATACACATTCGCTGCGACCGCTAGGTGAATAGGGATTCCTTCGAGACCAGTGAGCAGACTCTTTCCTACAACATTCGGGTCGGCTCCAAGCTCCAACAAAAGATTGATTGTACGGTATTGCTCTTCTTCGTAAATCGGGTTTCGCAATGCCACTATAAGCGCTGTCTGGTCCCGATCATCTTTCGCGTTAGCGTCTAAATTTCCTACACGTCCCAAGCGAATCAACTCAGCAGTGTCATTTCTCTCCGCAGCACTGATAAATCGTATGACCAAGGTTTTTGCAGTATCAACCCGTCGGACACCATGAGCGGTGAGGACCTCCACAATTTTTGGCTGGTTGTAATGAATCGCCCACTCCATGGGAGTTCGTCCCTCTATTGCATTCTGGGAATTCACACCATTTTGTATGAGCAGCTCTGTCAATTTCGCCCAGCCTCGTGCAATCGGAGAAAAAAGTATCTCATTGTCGTAGATGTTTGATACCTTACCACCATGTGCGAATAATATATTCGCAATTTCAATTGCAGTTTCTTCAATCTTTAATCCTTTTTGTTCATACTTTTCCTTCATGCCTCGCAGAGAGGCTTCGGTTATGAGTGTGTCTAAAGCCGACGATTTTCTATTGTGCGTCATATCAACTGCATTAGGATTGGCGCCATCCTTCAGGGCTTGAATCACACCTTCTTTATCCAAATTCTTGAGCCGGTCAAATAGAACACCATCGGCTTCGAGACGCCGAAGTAAGGCTGCCTCGTTCTTTTGAACCTGAGCAAAATCTTTCTCGCTCTCCTTGATCCGATCAAGAGCCAGCTGTCGCTCATTACCAGCGGTTGCCCTCGCAGCAACTTGTTTCATCTTCTCCAGCTCCCGGCTGAGTCGGGCATACTCACTCTGCAGGTTCTTATACTCCTGAGCCACATTCTTACCTTTGATCCGTTGAGCCAACTCCTGCATCTTGTCGGTGGTCACGGTCGCCTTAATCTTTGCGTAGAAGCGCAATCCCTCTCCGACCAGGGTGCGAGTCTTTTCCAAAACCTCCACATTCAGCACCCCACCTGCCAGAGTCTGTATTTCTTCAGTTGTCAAATCGTAGTTCTGGATTTTGGTATAAGCCTCGACATAGGTACCAGCCTGTTCCAAGGCAGCTTGCTTCGCCTTCTGAAGCACCTGGGCCTCTGCGATAGATGGAGATTCGCCATCTCCCATCGTGTAGCTAGCCTCAGCCGTTATTACCTTGGTCTCAGCAAGGCAGTGGGGGGCGAACCCTCCTACTCCTATCACAATGCCAAGAAAGAGATGGAAAGGGAATCTCATTTTCCTCCTGAAGGGGATTATGTACGAATAAGGACCTAACGTTACGCATGGCGCTTGTGACTTACCGAGCCTCGTCCATGCATGTGGTGAGCGTTTTCACGAGCGATGCCTAACATGAGCGGCCACTCCTTGCTACTACGCAGCGTCCTGGCGATAACACACAAAGGGCGCCCTGGTGCGAGCTGTATCTCCTTGAAGCTCGGTCCAGTCTTCCGCTTGTCGACCTTTACATACAGCACGTATCTTCCACAGTAGATCCGATAGTAGTTGACCCCTTCGTACTTTTCACGGAATGGGTCCATGAATACCGGACCAAACTGCTCGTCGATCCACCGCGCAATGCACACTGAGTATTCCTCCTCTGACGCGGGATCTCCGCGCAGTAGTAGATTTCGAATGATTGGCTCGTGAATGCCCAACTTGACCTTCCGAAAAGCCGGTTGGGCAGAGGCATGTGCTCGCCACAGAACTGACAAGGCAAACAGTTTAAGGGCTGCATAGTCAACGTCAGGGAAGTACCAGGCCACGATCTTACTGTTGTGTCTGATTGGCGTGAACTCGTCGAAACGCAGTAATAGCACCTGAGATGCATAGTCATCCCAGGGCCCGAATCGCGCTTCCCCATCTTTGGTGACGATTGTGTCGTCGTAGATTCCGATCGGGACCTTTTTCGGATATGTATCGGAAGCGTTGCTGATCAATTTGCATGGGCCCTCACTCTGATGAGGCAGCTCATAGAATGCCTTCGGCACCACATGAGCTTTGACAGGCCGGCCAACTTTTCCTGTGAGCTTGCACGTAATCATCGCGCTAATGGCGAGTGATAGTTGCTTTTGTTTAATCACTTGTCAGCGCTCTTTTGTGTCGCTTCGCCGTGTTATGTAGAGCGGCATAATTTCCGCTATAGCCGCGCACCTAAAAGGACTAAACCTCGTGCGTTAAAAGATAAGGTCATGGACAACACAGTAGAACTATCTCAAAATCAAAAAGCCGACGTTTCGAGCAAGCACAGTGTGTGACACTGAGAGGTCGACACACGCATTTTCAGCCAAATCCGATCCCTCATGGGATATCAGGCTGCGTTGCGATAAGGTCGGCCTCCTCGAAACCGATTTTGAGATAGGTTTTAGTATGGTTTTGTAATCATGTATTGCATCGACAGTTGCGTTCCGGAGAACAGATGATGCACGCTACGAATTGTAGGGGATTGGGAACAGAAGGCAAGAAAAGATGCACTGCTGGGGACTGCTCTGATGAAAATCTGGCAATGCTAGCCGCCGGGTTTCGGTATCACACGATCGTTTAGCGACTCAAAGTCCCGAGGCTTCAAAACCGAGATCTATTCTTGGATCCACTCAATCACTGCAATTTCCGGCCGGCAGTTCAAACGAAACGGAAGGAAGGACCACCCCAATCCTCGGTTGACGTACAGTCTGTGTCGACCGGACTCGTGCCAGCCTGCCACGCGGCCGTTGCATCCTGGAGGCAGCCAGAAGGTTGGGATACCCGGCATTTGCCATTGTCCTCCGTGACTGTGACCACACAGGATTAAGTCGACTTCATGGTGACCTTCCAGATAATCAAGGATATTCGGCGCGTGGGCCAGCAAGAGAGTAAATCGACGGTCTGAGCGAGGCGGCATACATCGAAGGTCAGCACGGTGGAGAGACGGATCATCGACGCCGACGATCGCCAACTCTCCCATCCCAGTTGAGACGAACATACTCTGATTCATTAAGAGGGTGATTTTGTGTCGATCGGCGAGTTCGGCAAATTGGGCCACAGGCACTCCGCTATAATGATCATGGTTGCCCAATGTCATGTACACTGGTGCGAGAGCACGGAGCTGTTCGAGAAATCGAAAGAGATGGGGCAGCCCTTCCGGTACGTTGAGCAGATCCCCGGTGATGAAAATCCAATCAGGACGAAGTTCCCTCACGATTTCGACGATACGATCATGCCTCGGATGATATCGGTCCAAGTGTAGATCTGTAAGATGGACGGCGCGACGACCGGCAAGGGGCGGATGTGGATGGGTGAGGATTGAAACGTCATGATCCGACAAACCCCATTCCCAATGAGGAACGAGACTGAACGCGCGATAGAGTGGTTCGCTGAGGCAATAGCCGATGAACGATCGCAGGCGATCAGGCCATGACACCGTCCGTTGCCTGTTCATTCTATAACCTGTCGTGTGCCTGATCGCTTTCGCATGGACGGGAAAAGTATACCATGGCCTTGTTTTTAACCGGATTTGGCGACATGTTTCGGCGGACAACCGTCAGTCCAACGAAGGAAAACGTGTGATGCAACCGATCGACCCCTTCCTCACCGGTAATTTACCCGGAATCGGTGGACGAATCCGCACTGTGCCCGAAGACTTTCACGTTGAAGAACGGCCGCTCTATCTTCCCTGCGGGGAAGGGGAACACTTGTATGTGACGATCACCAAACGTGGTCTTTCCACTCCGGATCTGGTCCGACGGCTCTCATCTTCACTGGGAATCAAGGCACAGGCCATCGGCGTGGCGGGACTGAAGGATGCGCAAGCCGTCACGACTCAGATGGTGTCTTTGCAAGGAATCCATCCGGAGCAACTATCTCGCCTGAGAATCGATGACGCCGTTCTCAAGGTGCAAACCCTCGGGCACCACCGTAATCGTCTGCGAACCGGCCACCACTCCGGTAATCGTTTCCGTGTGGTCATCCGCAATGTCGCCGATCACGCGGCTGGTACCGTGCCGGCCGTATTTCAATTACTCAGCACGCGCGGCGTGCCCAACTACTTCGGCCCTCAGCGGCAGGGAAAGGCCGGCGACAACTACCAAGTCGGCGCCTTGCTTCTCCAAGATGAACGTCGGCGCAAAAAGATGAGCCGGGCCACGCGCATCTGGTATCTCAACGCCTATCAATCATTCTTGTTCAATCGGATACTGGCTCGAAGGATCGACGATCTTGATCGGGTCTTCGTCGGTGACTGGGCCATGAAGCGGGATAATGGAGCCTGCTTTCAAGTCGAGGATGCCGAGAAGGAACAGCCCCGGGCAGATCGTTTTGAAATCAGCCCGACGGGCATTCTCTTCGGCTCCCGTGTGTCGTGGGCAAGTGGTGAACCTGGTCGAATCGAGGAAGCTGTCATCGCCGAAGCAGGTGCAACGAAGGAAACCCTGGTCGCCGCTGCGAAGGCCTGTGGATTCCGTGGGGAACGACGGGCTTTACGGGTGCCGCTTGCGGAACTCGAGTGGTCGCTGGACGGTTCGACCCTCACCATCTCCTTTAGCCTCCCTCCCGGCGCTTACGCCACCAGTGTGCTGAGAGAATTGATGAAATCTTCGACTTCCAATTCTTAGTCACAACCTTGATTCCCTCCCCCCACCTCGAAGCGGTGGTACAATGGATGCACACGCGGGCGAGAGCATGAACCACTACCAGGAAACCGTTTACCTTCAAGGGCATATCATCGACTCTCTTGTGCTGGCGAAGGTGTTGGACCTCATTCTGATGATGGGAGGCACGTTCGACCTCCAGGACATTCACATCGGAAAAACGCGGGAACAACCCTCCAGCGCCCGCATCATTATCCGGACGCCGTCGAGGAGCCTCTTAGACGACATTCTGAAGGCGATTCAGCCGCACGGGGCTTCGGTGGAACGAGAGGCAGATTGCCGGACCGAATTGGCGCCTGCCGATGGCGTATTACCGGAGGATTTTTATGCCACAACGCATTTGCCCACCCAGGTACGGCTCAAGGGCGAATGGCTGGAAGTCGATCGGATCGAGATGGACCTGGCGATTCTGGTGAATGAACAGAGTTCCGCTGCGCGCGCGATTCCCATGGGTGAAGTTCGCCGGGGAGATCGGATCGTGGTGGGTCGAGAAGGAGTCCGTGTCATTCCTTTGCAGCGACCGCAGGAGCGGGATGTATTTGGCTTCATGGAGTCTCAGGTGTCGGCGGAGCGACCCCATGGCCACATCATCACCGACATCGCGACTCGGATGCGTCACTTGCGCGAGCGGCATAGGGAAGGACAGACGGATTCAAAAGTCTTACTGTCAGGGGGACCCGCGATCGTTCATTCCGGTGGACGTGAGGCACTTACTTGGCTGATTGAGCAGGGATTTATCCATGTCGTGTTTTGCGGCAATGCCCTTGCAGCCCACGATATGGAGGTAGACCTGTTTGGGACTTCGCTCGGGTATGGACTCACGGCCGGCCGCACGGTCCCGCATGGCCATGAGCACCACTTGCGCACCATCAACCGGATTCGGGCGATCGGCAGCATTGAAGCAGCGGTCACGTCTGGAGTGATCAAGCAGGGGATTATGGCGGCATGTGTTCGGCAGGGTGTGCCATTGGTCATGTCTGGAACGATTCGCGACGATGGCCCTTTACCTGGAGTGATTACAGATTCTGTCCGGGCGCAGAGTGCCATGCGGGCGATGATTCCCGGTATCGGGCTGGCCTTGCTCGTCGCCTCGACGCTCCACTCTGTGGCGACTGGTAATCTGCTGCCGGCAACTGTGCCCACCGTCTGCGTGGACGTCAATCCTTCGGTCCCGACCAAGCTGGCCGATCGCGGCAGCTTTCAGGCGGTCGGCCTCGTCATGGATGCGGCATCGTTTCTGACGGAACTCGCCAGGGCATTAGGGAGACCGGCATGAGCCGACTCCTCGTGTGTCCTCCCGATTATTTCGGCATCGAGTATGAAATCAACCCATGGATGAGACTCAGCAATCGAGTGGACCATGAGCGGGCGGTGGTCCAGTGGCATGCACTGATGAGAGTCTTTGAAAAGGATCTGGGCGTCGTGCTCGAACGGATGACTCCCATGCCCGGACTACCCGATTTAGTCTTTACCGCCAATGCCGGGATGGTGGTCGGACGGACGGCCGTCGTGAGCCGTTTTCGGTACCCTGAACGGCAGCGAGAGGAGGCTCATTTCGAAAACTGGTTTCGTGAACACGGCTATAAAGTGATGACCGTGAAAGAAGGCCTTCATTTTGAGGGCGCAGGCGATCTCCTGGGTTTCCCGGAATACTGGTTCGGGGGGTACCGTCAACGTTCGGACATCGGCGTGTTCCCGATCCTCAGCGAACGGTTTCAACGAGAGATTATCCCGCTCGAACTTGTCGACAGCCGCTTTTACCATCTGGACACGTGCTTCTGTCCCTTGAGCGGCGGCGAGCTCCTCTATTTCCCCGCAGCGTTTGATAGTTATGGCCAGACAGCGATTGCAGAGCGTGTTCCGGACAGGCTGCGTCTCATCGTTCCGGAAGATGAAGCCTTGAAGTTCGCCTGCAATGCCGTCTGTGTCGCGAAGCACGTCGTCCTTCCTACGGGATGCCCCACCACTGAGGCTTGGCTCCGCATGAGAGGGTATGAAACCCACCCGGTTCAGCTCGACGAATTCATGAAATCCGGTGGAGCGGCCAAGTGCCTCACACTGGCCCTGGACTAAGCTCTCAACCCTCGTACCCGTCACTTCGATTGAAACCGTTCTCCTTGACGAAGGGGATATGACGGTTGGCGCCCTATTTCTTCCGAAAGAGAAACGCGCCATACATGCCGGCAATGGCAATCGTGACGAGTTCAATCGTCAGAAGCATGCGACTGACGATGGCTTCAGGCGAAGGAGGAGAGAGGATGAAATACATGCCGAGAAATTCCGGCATCTGCGTCGGTGGAGTCTCCCACGGAGGGAACAATACGGCCAGGATTAGAACGGCAACCATCCAATAGAGCACCGTGAGATTGAGCTGCTCCGGTACTGCAGGGTTTGTGCGAGAGGCTGGTGGTGAGTCGTTCGTCTTACCGTCGAGCTGCCGACCACATTGGATACAGAAACGGTTGATCTCCGGTTGTGATCGACTGCAGGTAGGACAGACTTGCATGAAGAATACTACCCGTGATCTGCCTGACCATGCAAACGCGAATCTTTCCGACCGGCGTTGGAAGAGATGAAGGGATGGAACTTGGAGATCTAGAACCGACTGTCCTCTTCAGAAGTGAAAATTTAGCCCCATCGCGATAAAGTGTACATTGTAATCTGCATCAAACCCGAATACGCCGCTACTACTGTTTGAGTCAAAGCTAAAACTTGCTCTATTGTACTTCCATTCACCAAAGGCACTGAGGTGCTTGGTTATGTAGCACTCAAGTCCGGCTTTGGCATTGAGGCCTATTCGTGTCGAGCTTTGGGTTCCTTCAAATCCAGCTACCGTGGTATGCACTCGGGCAAAAAACAGTCCCATACCCACTCCGGCATAAGGCTGGAGCCTCATCTTGTGGTACCGGAACATCAAATTCACCGGAACCCAGGTAATCACACGGAAATGGTCGCCTGAAAGGACACCTTCAGCCGTTCCGCCACTTACCGGACCAAATCCTTCTAAAATTGCTCCAGGTTGTACCGTGATTTGCGTATTCTGTTGCTTGATGTTGGGTGTTGTATAGAAGACTTCGGTTTCCAATCCGAACCAGCGAACCTGAGGAAAGTAATAGCCGATCTTACCCCCGACAAGGATCGATCGGGACAGTTCGCGATCCGACATCGTTCCGTTCGGTGAAAAATCTGTTAATTCGATGTCTGTCAGTGAATTACCAGTAACACTGGTGCCAATTTGGGCTCCCATGTAGGCTTCCGGATACGCGTTGGGAACAGCAAACAATAGGGACGATATCGTGAGGGTTGTTACAGCGATTCCAGAGCAAGCCCATGCGGCATAACGTTGTTTCATTGGATCCTCCGGATTGCTTGTTTCCCGCCAGGCTTCATCCTATGACTTCAACATGTCATGACGAAGTTATTTGTAAAATCCTGACGAGGGAAGGCCGCGTGACCTGCCGTTCACATAGCGCAATCCACCTTCGTTGACAGGTTCTTCGCGGCCTTCCTATAATCCGCCGTTCTGAATGGATGGGTGATGATTTGGCCATGAGGCTGAACCGCGTATGCCGACCACGATCAGCAAAATCGGCGTTATTGGTGCCGGAGCCTGGGGCACAGCCCTGGCAAAACATCTGGCCGAGAAGGGTTTGGATGTTCGTCTCTGGGCCTATGAGCATACGGTCGTTAATGCCATCAACTTCTCGCATGAAAACCCGGTCTTCCTCAAAGGCGTCACTCTTCCTCCATACTTGACGGCCACCTCGTCACTCGTTGAGGCTGTAGCCGACCGCGACAGTGTTCTGTTTGCCGTTCCTTCGCACCTAACCCGATCCGTACTGCATGAGTTGACACCCTACATCTCTAACCCCTTGCCAATCGTGTGCGCGACCAAGGGCATAGAGGAACACACGGCAAAATTGATGACCCAAGTCATGGAGGACGAGTTGCCGCCGTCCATGCACCGCTCTCTCATGGTGCTCTCCGGACCAAGTTTCGCGTCAGAACTCAGTACCGGCAAACCCACGGCGGTATGTCTGGCGGGCAGTGATGAGCTATTGGTGCGGCAGTTTCAAAGTGTGTTGATGACGCCTGTCTTTCGGGTATACGCCGATACGGATGTCATCGGCGTTCAACTCGGGGGTGCCTTAAAAAATGTCATGGCGCTGGCAGCCGGTGTGATCGATGGCCTGGACCTCGGGCTCAATGCCCGTGCGGCGCTCATTACCCGAGGCCTGGCGGAAATCATCCGGCTGGGCATGGCAATGGGAGCCGACCCGCGCACGTTCTATGGACTATCCGGGGTCGGCGATCTGGTCCTCACCTGTACAGGCACACTCAGCCGCAACCATACGGTAGGGGTTCGGCTCGGTAAGGGAGAAAAGTTGGAGACGATATTGGCCGGGATGCAGGCTGTTGCAGAAGGAGTCCGGACGGCGCGTGCGGCACTGACGTTGGCACATCGTCATCATGTCGAGATGCCGATCATACAGGAGGTCAATGCCGTGCTGTATGACAACAAATCTTGCTGGAAGGCCGTCAGCGATTTGATGGAACGGGATGCAAAACCTGAGAAAGGGTGGACATGAATCCGGAAGGTCTCGAACGGCTCCTACAGCAGGTCCGTCAAGGACACGTGACGGTGGAACAGGCGCTTCGGCGCTTGCGGTCACTGCCCTATGAGGATCTGGGCTTTGCCTCGCTCGATCATCATCGGTCGTTACGACAAGGGTTCCCCGAGGTCGTCTTGTGCGAGGGGAAAACGACCACGCAGGTCATTGCCATCGCTCGGGCACTCATCAAAAAACAGGGGCCGTTTCTTGCCACTCGTGCCGACCCGTCGGTCGCGCGTGCCATTCGTCGTCTGGATCGACGAGCGCAGTACTTTCCCGATGCGCGGATTGTGGCGATTCGAGCCTCGAGGCAGAAGCCACATGGGCATATACTCGTGGTCACCGCGGGAACTGCGGATGTGCCCGTGGCGGAAGAAGCCCGGGTGACCGCAGAAGTGATGGGAAGCCGCGTCGAGCGGCTGTACGATGTCGGTGTCGCGGGCATTCATCGGTTATTGGGAAAAAAAGATCGGCTGTTTGATGCACAGGTCGTGATCGTCGCTGCCGGCATGGATGGCGTCCTGCCGAGCGTGGTGGGAGGGTTGGTCCACCGCCCCGTCATTGCCGTGCCCACCAGCCGAGGTTATGGTGCGAGTTTCGGGGGAGTCGCTGCGCTGCTGACGATGCTCAATTCCTGCGCGGCGGGGGTGGGCGTGATGAATATCGACAACGGATTCGGCGCGGCCTGTCTCGCGCATCGGATCAATATGATGGGAGTGAAGGGCTAGGTGGGGTTCAGTTGACTTCCAGGGTTCCTCGTTTGGGCCACGCAACCATCATCGTTCGTAGCCCTTTTTCACCGTTCGCCAACAATTTAGTCCGTACTTCGTAGGAATAAGTACCCGCCACTGCGAGTTGCTTCCGATGATCCTGCCCATCCCAGGCAAGTTCGATGGACACCTTTGGTCGTTCCAGTTCCCCATTCCCAACTGAGGGGATTTGAACAGGCTGTCGATGGGTGAGAAACCGCAGCGATGTCTTCGAGGGGGAACTAATGAGAGATGTGACTTCCAAAATCATGTCTCTATCCACTTCTTTCGGAAGCTGGACCGTCACGGAAAACTGAAGAGGCCCGTTACCCGGCGTAAACGGAGTCGGGGCAATGTTCAGGCCGATAATCTTGAGTTCAGGCTCGGGTCTGGAAACGCGTGGAGACTTCATCTTTGAGGAACTGTCTGCCGGGAAGAATGCCGCCAGGCAAACACAAAGAGTGAGAAACCCGAGCAGAAGTTTCAGACGATGGAGTTGGTGTGAAGTTTTCAACAAAAACACTGAACCTGCTTTCTTGGGTGAGGGTGGTTCGTCTGCGACGATGCACGGTCGGTGCGACTCAACCACCGTGTTAGGGGGATAACATAGCATCCCCAGGCTGTCAACGAAGCTCCGACAATGAACCGATGATTGCCGTTCGCCGACGCCTTCGGTAAGATGCTCGGTCGCTTTAGGCGTAGAGAGTGAGGAACTTGGTGGGCCGGCATTTGCACTTCGATTGTTTCTCCGGCATCAGTGGAGACATGGTCCTGGGCGCGTTGGTGAGCGCCGGGCTCTCATGGACGAACCTCGTGAACGGCCTCAAGCGCCTACCGCTCAGCGGTTATCAACTGCGGAAGCGCGAGGTGCATCGTGGTGCGCTCCCGGCGATAAAAGTCGACGTGGTCGTTCAACAGGGGTTTCAACGACCACTGACGCTTTCCCGTATTCGAAAGATCCTCGCGGCGAGCACACTGCCTGATCTGGTCAAGGAACGAAGTCGGTCGGTCTTTGATCGACTGGCTGAAGCGGAAGGTCTCGCCCATCGCGTCGATGCCAAAGACGTTCACTTTCATGAAGTAGGAGTGGTGGATTCGTTTATCGATGTCGTCGGAGGGGTACTGGGCTGTTATCTACTGAACGTCTCCCGGGTCACATCGTCCCCTGTCAATGTAGGAGCCGGTTCCATTCAGACTTCACACGGACTCTTGCCGGTTCCAGGACCGGCTGTAGCGGCGCTGGCGAACGGGATTCCCATCTATTCCGACGGACCACGCCACGAGCTCGCCACCCCCACCGGTGTGGCCTTGCTTCGGACGTTGGCCTCCGATTTCTGTCCACTGCCGGTGATGAAAAGCGTGGCCGTGGGATATGGGGCCGGTGACCGAGATCCGGAGGGATGGCCGAATATGTTGCGCGTGTTTTTGCAAGAAGAGCCCGCGTCTCACGTTCGGCAAACCGAACGCATAATGCAAATCGAAACCAATCTCGATGACCTCAGCCCACAGACCTATGAACACGTGATGGAACAGCTCTTTGCGGTCGGTGCCGTCGATGTCACATTGACTCCTGTCGTGATGAAGAAAAGTCGACCAGGCATCGTGCTGACCTGCCTTGCCGTACAAGACCAGATAGATGCCGTGCTGGAAATCTTGTTCCAGGAGACGTCCACCCTCGGCGTACGACTTCACGAGGTGACCCGCCAAGTGCTCCCCAGGCGATTTGTTCCTGTCACAATCCGGGGGGGAGTGGTTCGTATGAAGGTCGCCGCTGTCGGTGCTGGCTGGGAAAAAGCTGCACCTGAGTATGCCGACTGTAAGACCATCGCCAAACGAACCGGTCGCCCGTTGAAGACGATCATGGAGGAGGCGCTGCTCGCCTATCAACAAGGACGCGGCGGCAAGGAGAGACCAATAACCGTGCGAGGCCGAGCATGACCGTTCTGTACTACGTTCTCCTTTTTGTCCTTTCCGTCGCGGTCACGCTCGGTGGCTGCGCGCTCTTTACCAATGCGATTGAATGGCTGGGCAAGCGGCTGGGTATCTCCGAAGGTGCCGTAGGAAGCGTCTTTGCAGCGATCGGCACGACCCTGCCGGAGACCTCAATCCCGATCATTGCGATTTTCTTCGGCGAAAGTCGGGAAGAGGTCGAGGTCGGTGTAGGCGCCATCTTAGGCGCGCCGTTCATGCTCAGCACCCTGGTGCTGCCTCTATTGGCCGTTCTTCTACTGCTCTATGCACGGGCCGGCAAACGAACGGACCGATTTCATCTCAACTATCGCGAGGTCATGACTGATCTGACGTTCTTCATGATCGGGTACATGGTCGCCTTGGGTTGCGCCTTCGTGCCCTCCAGGCTGATTCATCTGCTCGCAGCCGCCGGATTAATCTGTTTGTACATCTATTACATGAAACTCAAATTCAGTCCGGCGGGGGATGAAGAAGGGAGCGAGTTGGAACCGTTGATCTTCGACAAGGCTGCAGCCACACCATCCTATGCGATGACCGGATTTCAAGCTCTGTTGGGTTTAGGCGGGTTGATCTTCGGCGCCCATCTCTTTGTCATGGCTGCCGAGTCGATGGCCGGCTTGTTCGCGATGTCACCGTTGATTTTGGCCCTCCTCATCGCGCCGCTTGCCACCGAACTGCCGGAGATGTCCAACAGCTTTCTCTGGCTGTATCGCAAGAAAGACCGGCTCGCCGTGGCCAATGTCACAGGAGCCATGGTTTTTCAAGGAACCTTCCCCGTCGCTCTGGGGTTGATCGGAACCGCATGGTCGATCGCCCCATCGGCATTGACTACCATGATCTTGGCCGTCCAGGCGGTAGGACTCTGTCTCTTGCAGATTCTGATCGGGGGTCAGTGGCGGCCGTGGCTACTGGCCGCAGGGGCTGTTTTCTATATCGGTTATACTGTGCATCTCTATGTCAACTGAATCACGATCACCTCGTAAACCTTCCTCATCCCCCAAACTGCCCCTGCTGGGAATCACGATGGGAGACCCGGCAGGCATCGGCCCGGAAGTGATCGCCAAGTCTCTATCAGGCTCTCACTTACACAACGTTTGCCGACCGATCGTCATCGGATCACTTCCCGTGATGGAGCGAACGATCAAAGCGTTGAGACTTAAGCTGAACGTGCTTCGCGTTGACGGTCATGAGACATCGATGCCGCGCAGGGGAACGGTGGCGGTACTGGACCCGTTGGAGACACCGCTGAGAACGTTCAAACCTGGTATCGCCGCGGCAGAAACCGGTGCTGCTTCAGTCGCCTTCATCAAAAAGGCTGTCGAGTTGGCTCGAATCGGCTGTATCGACGGAATGGTGACGGCGCCCATCAACAAAGAAGCGATCAATATGGCCGGCTACCAATACCCGGGCCATACCGAATTGTTGGCTGATCTGACGCAGGCCAATGAGTCGGGCATGATGATCGTGGGCGGGCCGTTACGCATCATGTTCGTCACGACGCACATCGCGATCAGAGATCTCCCGTCGCTGCTGACCCAAGCGAAGATTGAAAAGGCGATTCGCTTGGCTCAACTGGCGCTGACGACGCTGTTCGGCGTCAAACGACCTAAAATCGGAGTGGCCGCTCTCAATCCCCATGCGGGCGAGCATGGATTGTTCGGCGATGAAGAAGCCCGCGTGATTCTCCCGGCTGCGCGTGCAGCCCAGCAACAGGGCATTCTGGCAAGCGATCCGTTGCCGGCTGATACATTGTTTGGGAAGGCTGCGAGAGGACAATATGACGGCGTCGTCGCCCTCTATCACGATCAGGGCTTGATCCCGCTGAAGCTTGTGGCCTTCGGCACATGCGTGAATCTCACCGTGGGATTGCCCATTATCCGCACCTCGGTCGATCATGGAACCGCCTTCGACATTGTCGGGAAAGGTGTTGCCGATCCGGGGAGTCTGATAGAGGCTATCAAGCTGGCCGCGAAGATCGCTGTGAATAAAACGGCAGCAAGTCCGATGAGGAAGGGGCGCCCCAAACGTGTCGCCTGATATTTCGAGGAGTCTTACCGTAGTTCGGCAGCAGATCGACGAGTTGGAGGCTCTCGAGAAGCAGACCCTTCAAGATCTGAACACCGTAGCCGGGACGGAACGAATTGCAAAATGGAAAGCCCGCACGGTCGCTCTGATCACCAATACCGTGGGCCATCGAGAGGGACAAACCTTCGCCGGCGTCCAACCAGGACCATCGTTTACTCACGACCTAGTTGAAGAATTTACCGATCTTGTGGAGTGCTATCGTGCACCTCTGAGGGCATTAGCCAAGCAATTGTCCCACGCTCCACCAACTGGGAGCTGAGGGTGGATTCCTCTGTTCCACCTGCAGCGATCAAACGTCTCGGACAGAATTTTCTTATCGACCCCAACATTGTCCGTAAAATCGTCGCACTGGCGGAGCTCATGCCGACCGATACCGTTTTGGAAATCGGGCCCGGGCGCGGCATCCTTACAGAAGCGCTGTGTCGTGCGACCGGCCACGTGACGGCAATCGAAATCGATCCACGACTCCACACCTACCTGACTGAACGGCAAGGGCAACTTCCGAATCTCACACTCGCCCTCGGCGATGCAATGATCTATCCGCTCGAGCGCCTTCCGATCGGCACCATCGTCGTCGCCAATCTTCCATATTATTTGTCCACGCCTCTCCTCTTCCGGTTGCTCGATCAGCACGACCGTTTTCCGCGCATGGTCTTGATGTTGCAAAATGAGGTCGTTGATCGATTGGTAGCCAAACCTGGAAGCTCCGACTACGGGGTACTGTCAGTCATGGCACGGTATGCGGCTGAGACCACAAAAGCGTTCCGGGTCTCTGCCCAATGCTTCAGACCAAAACCGGAAGTCGGCTCTGCCGTGGTTCTTTTAAAGACCAAGCCTCAAAGATCACTGAACCGGCAGGAAGAGTTAAAATTCGCAGCACTGGTGAAAGCCGCCTTTGCTCACCGTCGCAAGACACTGGCGAATTCACTTAAGGACGAGGGGTACGATCAGAAACTGGTGGCGGAAGCATTGGACGCACTTGCCCTCTCTCCTTCCGCCCGTGCTGAAACCATTTCCCAAGATCAGTTTATCGAACTGACCCGCCGCATATGTGGGCTTGGCCTCTCGAGTCTCCACCAATAACGGCCCGAACCCGGGATGATCGGCAAGCCGACGCTAAGCAGGCTCGGTACGCTAGACGGGACGCATGTGGATTTTGAAAATGACGCGGCGACTTTTTTCTCTGGCCGGTTGTCCGGCAGCATTGCGCAGGAGATTTTGTTTTCCACGCCCGTTCGCTGTGGCTTTCTGCAAGAAGCATTCATAGGCCCAGGGAAGCTTCTCGCGGATCACTTCCAAGCTTTTGGCCAGTACTGCAAAAGATCGTTCCTGACTGAGTCTCAGGTTCCGTATATCGTCACCCAGATCGTCGGTGTACCCCTCGATCACAAAGGCCTCCACTTCTTGTCCTCCAGACCCACATGTGAGTGAGGCGTATTGGGGCATGGCCTCGGACAAGAAGGTTTCAGCGGTAGGAAGTAAGCTGCTCTTCCCAAACTCAAAGTTGATCGCCGTATCCGGCACCGTGATCATATGGATGTTCGGGCTTTTGGCTTCCGACAGGGGATAACGTGGATCAAGACTCGCCGTCGTGTCCATCGGGGTGGCGCGGCTATTGTCTGGATTAGTCTTTCGATCATCGACACGGGTCACATAGGCCACGAGCAATAGAATAAAGATGACCGCGAGCGAGGTCATAAGATCTGCGACCCCACTCGTCACTACGGTTGAACTGTCACGCGTGTCTTGTACGAATATTGACTTCATCCTCTTGTTGTCTCCGCGTCAACTTATGCGGAACGAGGTGGCTTTCCTGGATCCCGGTCTTTCCCCGTCCGGCGTACATGTTCTGTCGTCGCAGTCGCAGTGCTCCTGAGTTCCTGAAACATCGTTTCGATCTCTTTTTGAGACAGTTGCACGGGTGAACATTGCTCCTTGATTGAACGGTTGAGATCGTGAATGGCTTCCAGCAAGGGATTCATCAGTGGTCTTAACGCTCGTTGAACCTCATGGCCGATCTCTCTGGGCAGGTCATTGGGTTCCTTCGGTGAATGTTTGGCAAGCACTGCCGTGAGTGCTTGCGAGGCAGAGCTCAGAGCTGCAACGGTGGATCCAAGGCGTTGCTGCACGACTTCTACAAGCTGATGCGCGGTTTCGTTTCGGATGGGAGCGGCGATGGCGGCTGAAGGTCCGTTCGGCGATGAGGACACCTGCGCATGTTGATCGGAAGTTTTCTGAGGAAACATTTCGTCCAGGAGAGAGATACACTCACGATGTCGGTTATCCAAACGATGCCAAAGGGAATTTTCGAGAAGAGTGAACGCATTGGCGCACGCCAAGCCGACGATGGACGTCACAAACTTTCCTGAGAGCCCGTTGATAAGTCCTTGGATTCCGTCGATCTCCGACCCATTTGCATGAAGCTTGCTGAGGCCGATCAAAATGGCAAGGAAGGTGAACATCAAACCCATACCCGTCATGAGGCCGGGAAGCTGCCTGTAAAACCGAACATTGAGATGAGCGGCGCAGAGAGATTCGAACGAGAAAAAGTCGCTGGCGGAGCGCTGACTGTGGACGGTCGGTTCAAGAAACCAGGCAGATTGCTCTACCACGAGGGTCTTACGGTATGAGAGCCAATCTCTAGAAAAAGCTCGTTCCGATCGTACCGCCCGATCCAGTGCTTGTAGGTCGTCGAGATCACGCCGCGTTTCCGTCGACACATCAAGACGCGCACGCTTTCTCGCCAGCGCGGGAATGACAAGCCAGTCCTTGGAAACTTGTCGTCGTGCGAGGACCAGAGGCGCGACGGACGACTGGAAGCGCGAAAGCGTCCGCTGAATTTGTATTAGCCTTCTGATGAGCACCGCACTGTGCCAAAGGCAGAGAGTGAGGATACCCACCGCACCGATCCAACTGAGCATAGGACTCTGAAGCCCGCCGATGATCGTCACGTCGCAGGTAAGCCATTCCCAAAGAGCACTCAGCGATTCCACTTTGTTCATCGGTCAGATCTCACGAGGAGCCCAATCACCGCTGTCGGCACAAGCAAAACTCGATCGTCTCCCTCAACTTCTGTGCCAGGGAGAGAAACGCAGGAAATAGCCGCGTGTCGCGACACTGTAGAGCTAGCGCCATCGCAGAAGGGAAATTCTTGCCGGGAGGACGGCAAAATCTATACGACCGGGAAAGCGGCAGAACTCTAAGTTACTTTCTGGACACTTGAACTTGGTATATCATTGCACCAGCCTCAACAAGCAGGGAGGGATGAGCGTTATGCACTTCGTCCGAATCGGAAACCGTGCCTTAAACCTGGATCTTGTCTCTCACTGTGAGGTACAGATCTGGCATGATACGGTGTCCGTCAAGGTCTTTATGACGGGGACGGCGAACAATACTCCCGTGGTCCTCAATGAAGATGAAGCGAAGCAGTTCTGGAAGTACATTGAATATGTTGCAGAGAAGCCAGTGTAATTCAGTCCTCGTTCAATCACTGTTGTCGTATACTATCGTGAACATCACCGCACGAACGTCCGACCCTCGACAAAGCGGACGGTAGTTTCAGCAAATTCGCCCTATGAGACCCCATCACTTTTTTGACGTAGGGGCTCTGGACCACTTAGGCGTAATGTATTGTCCAGTCGATTACAGGCGGCTGTTCGTGCTATGTTTGGCGTGTTTGTGCGGTGTGCGTTTAGACAAACCTGATGGATGGGAAGGTTCCCATGGGTCTCTGGCGACATCGTAGTCGACTCGCTGGTATGCTGTGGGTGTTGCTATCGATAACGGGATGTGCGAGCGAATTCTCCGTATTCAGCGCATCGGGCGAGCCTTTGTTGTTTTCGCGTAGAGGTTATTCGCCGGGCGAATGTACAGAGAAGGTGAAAGACGAGGCCGCTCGCATGGGCGTCACATTACGGTATGTTCATATCCGTGGCAGCGCCGTTGGCCGTTCGTTACTCTGGCCCTTTGAACCAGGGTACGCTTGTGAAGCTGCCATCGGCCCAGAGCAAGGCCCAATCGGCAGTTATCCAAACAGTCCTCACATCCCTTCTCGAGGCTCATGATCGATCCTCACATGCATTTCCTTCTTCCTTAATCCTGTCTCCTTGCCAATAGAGGCGGGGCTGAGTCCAATAAGATTCCCGCTATCACTCTTCTCTCGATACGTGTTCCCATGATGTCCCTGCCTCATTCACTCTTTGGTCAATGGCTGATTGTGTGTCTCTACTTCTGCGATTCGCTTGTTGATTCAGGGGGTTAAGCTATACTTGTTATGTGCGTGCTGTAGGGGCCAGGGAAGGGTAGGGTTCAAGGTTCGGACCCTGAGCGCAATGATCAAGATCTTATTGGTGGAAGACAACGAGGTCGATGCACGCCTGACTCAAGACATTCTGGCGGAATGGAGCATGGAAGAATTCGATATCACCCATGTCACTCGGCTGAGCGACGCCGTGACCCAGTTAGCCCGTGCACGTTTTGACGCCGTTCTTCTCGATCTATCACTCCCCGACGGTTACGGACTGTCAACTGTCCGTCAAATGCAAGCCGCAAACCCGACGGTTGCCATCATCGTGCTGAGCGGTCTTAATGACCAGACGCTCGCGTTACAGGCTGTGCAGAATGGCGCCCAGGATTACCTCGTCAAGGGGCAGGGGCAGGCGGAGCTATTGGCCCGCTCGATCCGCTATGCCATAGAACGCAAACGGGCTGAAGAGCGGCTGACCTACCTTGCCCAATATGATCAGTTGACGGGCCTTGTGAACCGCACCTTGTTTCGGGATCGTCTTATTCAAGCCATGGCGCGCAGTACACGGCTCCAACAGCTTCTCGGTCTCATGCTGCTCGACCTGGATCATTTCAAACCTGTGAACGATACCATGGGTCACAATGTCGGTGATCAGCTTTTGAAGGCGGTCGCTGAACGACTGCAAGAGTGTGTGCGCGAAGTCGACACGGTTGCCCGCATGGGAGGAGATGAGTTCACGATCATCCTTGAAGGCCTGACGTGCGAGGAGGATATCACGCTTGTCGCACAGCGAATCACCAGATCATTGGCCGAACCGTTCCACCTTGGAGCGCACAGGGCGTCAATCGGGGTCAGTATCGGAATTACCGTCTACCCGACCGATGATCACGATGTCGATGAGCTTTTAAAGCATGCCGATGCCGCCATGTATCGGGCCAAACAACAAGGGGGGGGCTCTTTTCAGTTTCACATTCCCGATGATTCGCCTTCCTCCACCCGCTTGAGTTAACGATTATCGCCTCTTCGGCGACTCCTGATAGCTATCATCGACCGATGTCAGCGAGCGGTTGGTCGGTGATTGAATACGCACCGATCAGATTCGAGTCGAGTCGATTCATCGTAGGAAGCGACGACAGTTCCGGGTTGGGATGCGAATCTGGGGTCATGAGGATACCCCAGTGCTGATTGTTCCGACAGATATTATCGACGATCAACCCTTGGGCATGCTGGAACAAGAGAATGCCGCTCAGCATGTTGTCTTCACATACATTTCGTACGAGTTCCGGACAACTGCCCGGATCCCGGACCGCGATGCCAAAATGGTGATTCTCAACACAGCGATTATCGGCCACTCGCGGTTGAGCACCGGCAAACACGAAAATGCCCGACTCCCGATTGCGACACACTTCGTTGTCGGTGAATGCGACTCGACATTCGGGTCCGTATAACACGACTCCGGATAAAATTCCTTCCATCGCCCGACACTGCGTAATGATACACGTGGAGTTCAGTATGTTGAGAGCCGAATGTTGATCGCTGCCGACATAGCGAAACGTGATGCCGGTAATCCATCCTTCCGGTACCTCCTGTAGATACAGCGGTCCGCTACGCCGGAAGAAGATTTGGACCCGATCTCGCCCTGCACCCACAAGTCGCACCGGTCGTTGAGTGATGACCAGCTTATCTTCGTAGATCCCAGAACGGACATAAACCTGGTCTGCTTCACCGACATCCTTCAACGCCGCACTTGGAGTCGGATAACAGCGGCGATCAAAACGATCGACGACTAGCGTTCTTCCGCCCAAAGGGTTGGCCGGAATGGCTTCTTCACTCACGATGTTGCCTCAGGAGATGTTTATTGCTTCCTTGCTGCCTTGACGGAAAGCGGATAGCGTTGAACAACTGAATTCGCCGATCAAGGAAATCGAACCACTTTGTACAAATCTGTGTCTTCAGCTACACGCCGCATGAAAAGCCTCCAGACCGACGGCTTCCGTGATCGAGCAAAATCCTGTTTTTTCAACGTTTCTCGTTCGTGAATAGATAAGGCTCTGGCATACTGATTGCGTAAGTGCGTCCCTCGACTGCCGTATGAGAGGATGAGGCCCGCTATGCTCCACAAATGTATCGGAATTCTCATGCTTCTATTCCTGTTCTTTTCGATTGGCCAGTCCTTGGCCACCCCAACTCAGCGGCAAGATACGACCCGCCGATTATACGATCGTGTCATGGAAGAATTTAAGCACCGCGACTACAAAGCCGCGATGGCAGGTTTCCAACTCTTCATCGAGCTGCATAGCCAATCAGCCTTAGCCGCCAATGCGCAGTATTGGATCGGAGAATGTCAATATCGGATGGGGCGGTATCGAGACGCGCTCAAATCGTTCTATGACGTCGTGTCAAATTACCCGCTCAGCCCGAAATTGGCGGCGTCCACGCTGAAGCTCGGCCAGACGTACGTGAAACTGCGTGATCACGAGAAAGCCCGGCTGATGTTCGACCGAGTCGTGGATCAATACCCGGATAGCCCGGAAGCAGAAGTCGCCCGCAAAATCATCGAGGCGACTTCAAGTCCAGAAGACTCGGCGAATCAAGATCCCTAGGAAACAGTCCGTTTCATCTCTCGGTTCGGCTTTCTCCGACAAGGACGCGTTGGCCACACAGCACCTTGTCCATTCCACCGGCCAATAGTTTCAAGCTCTGTACGCTCAAAACCCAGAAAGGGACGAACCCTCTCTATCAGGATTTCACCTATACCTTTACCGCTGATGGCGATGTGGATCTCATCACGGATCCGATCAACGGCAATCAGGACTTTGGCTACGATGCCTTAGATCGACTGACTACGGCCGCGGGCCCCTATGGGACCGGCGGCGCGCCGGACACGATCACCTATACCTATAACCAGATCGGCAATATCCTGACGAACAGTCAACTCACGGCCGGGACCTTTACCTATCCCACCAGCGGTGCGGGGGCCGTGAGGCCCCATGCCGTCCAGACCGCGGGCCCCTATGGGTACAGCTACGACAACAATGGCAACCAGACGGGCATCACGAGTACGCTCGGCGATTACAGCTCCAGTACAACGTTTAATGTCGACAATCGCTTGGCAAGCGCTGTGACCACGTTCGGCAGTACCACGATCAACTCCACCTTCGTCTACGACGGCGAGGGTCAACGGGTGAAGAAGATCGTCGGGACCACCACGACCCGCTACATCAGCAAGCTGTACGAATGCGACACGACCGGCGCGAATACCAGTTGCAGCCGGTTCATCTGGGCGAACGACACCCGCATTGCGACGGTCGCGGTCACGAGTGGCGCCGTGCACTATTGGCACGGGGACCATCTGGGGAGTTCCAGTGTGATCACCGACAGTACCGGCGCGAAGGTCCAGGCGCTCACCTATTCGCCCTTTGGCGGCCCGCGCACGAACCAGAGTTTCACGACTCCGGCCGTGGATGTGCCGTATAAGTTCACGGGGAAGGAGTTCGATTACAGCACGGACTTTTACTATTATGAATCACGCTACTATGACCCATGGTTCGGCCGGTTCATCTCGCCGGATCCGCTCGTGGGACGGCCCGGCGATCCACAAGATCTCAACCGCTATGCCTATGCCCGGAACAATCCGCTCATATACACAGATCCGACGGGCCATTTCTTTAAGAACCTCTTCAAGAACCCCTTCCTTAGGGCTCTGGGCTGGGTCGTCAATCCCATGATGATGCAGTTTCTCGATCCCGCCACGCAACGACATGCCATATCCGGAACTGCTGCGATGGCTGGATTTGCGGCAGGAGGCCCTGTAGGGATGAAATATGGGTACTTGGCAGGAGGCCTGGTTGGAGGACTGGTTAGCGGTGTAACTAATGTAGGTGCTTCTGCTGCCGCAGGTTACAAGGTAGATCCTGGGCGTATGATCGCTGCGAGCGCTGCTGCAGGTCTAGTCACTGCAGGGATTGGACACCATTTCAACCCGATAGTGACGGCTGCTGCAGGCGGTGCCACACATGCTGCGGTGTCTGGTGGAGATCCTGCCCGAGGAGCGTGGATGGGCGCAGCTACAGCTTTCGGGATGGCAGCCGTGCAGTATGGCTTCTATGCTGTGACATTGCCAACATATACTGGAGGAACGCTTCCAGCTAACAGCGTCGGCTATGTTTTGCCAAGGGATATTAAGGGTGCACTGATATCGCTGATTGATGGGGGACCCTTTTCCCATGCCGTTGCGATTGGCAATGATGGTCTTCCATATGGTGCCACACCAGGTGGCGGAACCGCAGTCTTAGACCAGGGGATCGCACAAGGTGAATTTGGAAGCTTATTTGGCCGACAGATCCTGGTGGTTCCTGGTGCGCTTTCTAATGCGGCTGGGTTTTTTACTATGCATTCACGTCAATTAAATGTCAATTATAGTGGGCTAAATATTGGAAGTGGAATGAATTGTGCCTGTTTCACAAGTAGCTTATTGAGAATGAGTGGGCAAGAAGTAAATTCGCTAAGTCCTTCTGGACAGTACTATGAGCTTAAGATCTATGGCCACTAATACGAAACCTAGAACGGGAAACTTAATCCTTGTGCTGCTACTTGTAAGTGTGGTCGCAGTAACAGGGTGCGTAATCTCTCAAGGTGCTGAGCTGGATTCGCGACAGTCAAGTGAAGTCATCATCCTTTTGGAATATGGGAAAGTCTTTCTCGTCAACCCGCAAGGAGGGAACGCGTATCCGGTTCCATATGACGGACAGATCTTTTCCGTTCGAGCTTCCACTAAAGCCAGAACACTTTTGGTGAAGGTGAAAAATGAAAGACACCAACCAATGTACAAGGAAATAGCTCTAGACGGAACAATTCTCGGCCTGTATAGCGATCCTCCGCAGGGACATGGATTTACAGTGAATGCGAATGATGAACCACTAGCTGGGCGCGATGCGTATTCTCCCGATGGGAAGCAACGAGTCTTCTGGAAAAAGAAACCAGAAGAGCCTGATCCCACTTGGCAGCTCATTGTGGAGCAGTTTGCCGAAGGTGCAACTCCGTTTTCCGAGCATGTGCTTACTACGCGAGTGTTGAAAAAGTTTGGTTTCGTAGGTGGAATTCAGTGGTCTCCAGACGGCCAATGGATTGCGTGGGCAGAAACAAAGGATAGAGGCTGGGGACTTGGCAGAGAACCCTTTGCTAGACACTTTAAAATTCGAGCTGATGGGACTGGGCTGGAAGAGATAAAAATTTATCGTCCAATGAGTCAGCGCGTTCTAAGAGAGCTATGGCCTTCGGAGCCTCACGGATACCAGATGGACTTTCAATGGGTAAGGTTTTCAAGCGCGGTGGGATCATCTTAGAGTTTATGGGGTCGGATATCTTTATCTGCCATATCCAACCGCTCCCCGCCAAAACGGTCGAGTACCTCTATACAGGTCCGGTCCTGGACAAGGTTCAAGATAAGGCGGGCAGCGGCACGACGATCTATGCCACCTACAGCAACTACACGTCCCAAGGCCAGGCGCAAACCATCACGTATGGGAATGGCGTGGTCACCACCAGCACCTTTGCCGATCCGGCCCATCCCACCTGTGTGCCGGCCAATAGTTTCAAGCTCTGTACGCTCAAGACGCAGAAGGGGACGAATCCCCTCTATCAGGATTTCACCTATACCTTTACCGCTGATGGCGATGTGGATCTCATCACGGATCCGATCAACGGCAATCAGGACTTTGGCTACGATGCCTTAGATCGACTGACTACGGCCGCGGGCCCCTATGGGACCGGCGGCGCGCCGGACACGATCACCTATACCTATAACCAGATCGGCAATATCCTGACGAACAGTCAACTCACGGCCGGGACCTTTACCTATCCCACCAGCGGTGCGGGGGCCGTGAGGCCCCATGCCGTCCAGACCGCGGGCCCCTATGGGTACAGCTACGACAACAATGGCAACCAGACGGGCATCACGAGTACGCTCGGCGATTACAGCTCCAGTACAACGTTTAATGTCGACAATCGCTTGGCAAGCGCTGTGACCACGTTCGGCAGTACCACGATCAACTCCACCTTCGTCTACGACGGCGAGGGTCAACGGGTGAAGAAGATCGTCGGGACCACCACGACCCGCTACATCAGCAAGCTGTACGAATGCGACACGACCGGCGCGAATACCAGTTGCAGCCGGTTCATCTGGGCGAACGACACCCGCATTGCGACGGTCGCGGTCACGAGTGGCGCCGTGCACTATTGGCACGGGGACCATCTGGGGAGTTCCAGTGTGATCACCGACAGTACCGGCGCGAAGGTCCAGGCGCTCACCTATTCGCCCTTTGGCGGCCCGCGCACGAATCAGAGTTTCACCACCCCGGCCATTGATGTGCCGTATAAGTTCACCGGCAAGGAGTTCGATTACAGCACGGATTTCTACTACTATGAATCGCGGTATTATGACCCCTGGTTCGGCCGGTTTATCTCGCCGGATCCGTTCGTGGGACGGCCCGGCGATCCCCAAGATCTGAATCGCTATGCCTATGCCCGGAACAATCCGCTCATATACACCGATCCCACCGGGCACTTCTTTAAGAAGCTTTTCAAGAACCCGTTCCTCCGAGCCCTGGGCTGGGTGGTGAATCCTATGATGATGCAGTACTTCGATCCTGCGACCGGACCCATTACGAGACCTGTGGCTGCTGCAACGTTGGGTGCAGCAGTGGCTGGTCCAGTAGGAGCAAAATTTGGGTTCATGGGATTCATGGCAGGAGGCTTAGCTGGTGGAGCAGTGAGTGGTGTGGCCAATGTGGGCATGTCTGCAGTCGCTGGCGACCGAGTGGATGTTGGGCGTATGATGGCCGCGAGTACTGCTGCAGGGCTTGCCACAGCAGGGGTTGGACACTTTTTGGGCCCGATAGCGGCGGCTGCAGCTGGTGGTGCCACACATGCTGCGGTGTCTGGTGGAGATCCCGCAAGGGGAGCATGGATGGGGGCTGCTACAGCTTTCGGGATGGGAGCGCTGCAGTATGGATTTTATGCCGCAACGTTACCAACGTACACTGGAGGAGCACCAGCTAATAGCGTCGGTTACGTTTTGCCTGGAGATTGGAAGGGTAGGCTGATATCGATGATCGATGGTGGGGCATTTTCTCATGCAGTGGCTACAAATGGAAAAGGGGACTTATTTGGAGCTACACCATCCCTGTCACCGAATGCCGTCGTGGGCCAGTCTGCTCTTGATCCTGAGGCTCTTACTCGCAGGCAAATTTTGTGGAGTCCTGGTGTTCTTTCAGAAGGTGCCACGCAACTTGCCGTTGATGTTTCCAGAGGTATTGGATACAGCGGAGTCAATTTTGGAGGGATGAATTGTGCGTGTTTTACTGCGCGGGCCCTTCAAAACTCAGGGATATATGTCAATAGCTTAAGTCCCAACTCACAGTTCTATGAAATTCAGCTACGAGGAGGAAATTAGGTGACAAATTTGTATATTGAGACAGAAGAGAAACCGTAATGACGGGTAAGCTCTATTTGATATTGTGCCTTATGTTCTTGCCTATCATAGCTGTTGCGGATGAGCGAATGCTTGATTGCAAAGAGAGCGTCTTGATCGTGGTCGAATCGCCGGATGTGTTTCAAGGCTCACCGTGTGAACAGGCGCTTGCTCCGGTTACGTATCCGTCTGTCGGTTATGTCAGCGGAATACTGGGGTCAGATCATGTGATGTCGATCACCAAAAATGCTGCGGGCACATGGGCTCTTGTCGAGCTTACTCTCACAGGAGAGGTGGTTCATGAATATCCAATGCCTTTGGGGGCATTTCCATATACATTTTCGCCAGACGGTAGGAATTTCTTATATCAGGATACACATCGAAAGTGGATCTTGCGACATCTTGTCACCTCGATGGAAGATATCCTTTTTGTCCCAGAGAAGGCGGAACACCTCGTACACCCTGCATTCTCTCCAGATGGGCAGACGATTGCCTTTGTGCTGTTCATTCCGACTGATCAACACTACGTCACTAAACTCTGTCTGGTGACGGTTTCCCATGTCTTTAATCCAAATGATTGCCTGGAGACCGATGGAGTGTTTCCGTCATTTTCTCCTGATGGTTCTAAGCTGGCCTATTGGGAACTCACGAAGCAACAGCCTGACTCAGCATGGAACCTTGTGATCAAAGAAATCAACGCAATACAACAGGCCGGTCCGGGTAAGATTTTGGCCACAAAATACTTTCAGGGAGCAGATAGAAGTCTGTGGGTTGGACCAATTGGGTGGTCGCCCGACTCTCAGTGGATTGTGTGGTCGGAAAAAAACGACCCCTTTGGCCCATACTACCAGTTGTTTCGCAAGCATATTGAGGGAAGTGAAGCGTATCGCATTGAGCTTAAGCGACCATGGTGGACCACATTTTGGAGAAAATATGTGCTGCCCATGGATAAAAATAAGTTTCCCTTTAGCTTTTATTGGGCGCCTGTCTCTAAGTGAGAAGATCGAGAAGATGTGATTCGGATCTTGAACCGTGCATGGCACAGGAGACCAGATTCGATCTTGCCATTCACTCCTCAGCATAGGCTCTGTTCACCAGCCACGCTTCTCGCCATGGCGCCGTACCGTAGGCGATACTAGATGCGGCATTTCGCCTGCGCACGGCGTAATCACGGCGTAATACAGAGGTGCCGCTTATCTCGAAGGCTCTGTTTAAGAGTGAAACCTCGGCCCGCTCCAACTGTGTCCTGTCCAAGTATTGATCTGCAGTAAATTCTTTTCCGCCAGGGCAATCTCATGGAAACAGGGTCGAGGCTTGCTTCATTCAGGGGTAGATAACATCAGTGCAGCATGCCTGCGACAGTATAGGTCCAACCGCCGCGATCCGGATTGCAAGCCCTGAACTTTCGGCAAAGGCAAGCCCCAAGCTGATTTGACGGCCGACCGTTTGGAGATACACTTGGACGGGTGGGATATCTCCAATGTATGCAATGGCTATCGGGCTGACACTCGCTATCGGTCCATCGGGCGCCTGGCAGCGTTGGGGTCTCCTTGCTCCTCTCATTTGTCCCGTTCTTGCACGGCGTAAGAACGTCCTCTTCACGTATGTTTCTTCCTGACCCAGACCACCATCACCATGAGACCTGTTGTGCGGCATAAGAAGGCATTCGGCGTCAGCTGCATGGTGATCTGCGCCCTCTCGGGGTGTGTCTCTCCTGAGCTCAAACAAGCCCATCGTCTCGCTGAGGAAGGCAAGTGGGATCAGGCGGTGGCGGCCTATCAAGACGCGCAGCGGAAAGCGCCGTTTGATGAGAAGGTTCAACGGCAGCTGGAGCAGGCGAAGGCCGCTGCTGCGGCCAACCACTATGCTCTCGGCAAATTGGCGTTTGAGAACCACCGACTGGCAGATGCGCTGCACGAGTTCAAACTGGCCCTTGGGCTCGACCCTTCCAAGGCCGAGTACCATGCCAGGATCGCGGATGCGCTCCGGTTGAAAGAAAGTCAGGAATACCTGCAAACCGCCAAGAAACTGCAGAATCTCGGCCGTGTGGAAGAGGCGCTCACAGCGTTTGAGCGTTCGGTAGAGCTTGATCCGACCCAAACGGCCGCGTTGGAGAACATCACCGAGCTCACGAAACAACAGCGTGCAGCAAAGACGTTCGGCGGTTCTGAGGAGGAGCCCCTGACGCTCCGCTTTCAGGAGGCTAAGCTGAAAGAGGTGTTTGAAATCTTGGCTCGGACGGCCAACGTCAATGTCCTCTTCGACAAGGAAGTGCGTGACGATCCCATCACCATTTTTATCAAAGACCTGCCGGCATCCCGGTGTTTCACCAGCCGGGCAGCTTTCATCGTCACTCTTCTGCAGCAATCTCCAATCGAGCCGTCAGGTCCGGCAGCGAATGGGTTTTCTTCGGCTGCAACTTCGTCAGTTTGATCCCCGCTGCATGGAGCACCGACTCGATGACGGACTGCCGTTCATCCTGATGAGGGAGCGACGGTTCACGCTCGATTTGCACGACTCGTTCGACGCGACAGGACCCCGGATGGACCAAGACAAAATCGACTCGCTTGAGTGCGATCTGGCGCAACACATGGGGACGCACGTTCCCCGCCGCTTCCACCGATACGAAAGACCATAACGGCACCTGACTAAACACGAGGTAGTGCTCTTGGACGGCCATTCGTAGGAGGCTATACAATGCGACTTCCTCTTCAGTGAGCAATGGGGCCGGTGCGATGGTGACACCGGAAGGAACGGCAAACGGCAACGTCTGCTTCTGTCGTCGTGCCCTCCTCCGATACAACCAAAGGCCGATGATCACTGCGATGCCTACCGCACAGACCAAAACAATTTTCATCTCTTCTTACTTCCGCCTTTACGCGAACGCAGCCGCTCATACCACCCTGGGCCGCTTGGGACGATGCAACCCAATAACCTTGGGAACGCCGCCCCGGTAATGGATGGGACGTTCCCGGACTGCTCCATCACGGTTTGATA
Organism: Nitrospira sp.; assembly: GCA_037445435.1. GTDB lineage: Bacteria > Nitrospirota > Nitrospiria > Nitrospirales > Nitrospiraceae > Nitrospira_D. Next base: position 53,271 of record JBBIKN010000006.1, read on the forward strand.
CGCCAGGACGGCAAACGCCACCGCTTCAAGCGCCTTGCTGTCCCAGCCATGCGATTCAAAGGTACTGACCGGTACTGGAGCAAAGACTTCCTGCAAGTGTCCCATGATCGCTCGATTCCTGACGCCGCCTCCACCGACGATGACCTCGTCGATCTTATCCTTGATCCATCGCCTTGCCGTACCGATCGCTTCGGCGGTCCAACGGCTACAGGTGGCCAGAAGGTCTTCGATAGGCACCTGGCGAGTCTGTTGCCAACTCAGCAACTCGTCCAACATCTTGGCGCCGAATGCTTCACGACCAGTTGATTTGGGGGGGGCCTGCGAAAGGTACGGATGGGCGAGCAGTTTCGCGAGCAATCTTGAATCCACACGGCCTTTGGCCGCCAAACGTCCTTCACGATCCATCACGACCCGCCCATTCGTGGTACGAGACATGAGCCCGTCGAGAACCATATTGGCCGGCCCCGTGTCGAACGCCACCAGATCTGCGGAGCTTGACCCTCGAGGAAGGTAGGTGACGTTGCTGATGCCGCCAAGATTCACGATGAGCCGGGCCCGGCGCGGATGCCGAAACAGTAACGCATGGACCCCGGGCGTAAGCGGTGCCCCCTGTCCGCCGGCCGCGATATCACGCGGGCGGAAATTCGCCACCGTGGTGATCCCCGTGCGTTCGGTCATGACGGCCGGCTCAGCGATTTGCAGTGTGGAGCGGATTGCGCCGACACCGGTATCTTTGATGCCATGCGGCAGGTGGTGCACCGTTTGACCGTGAGATCCGATTAGGTCAACGTCCTCCGGGGACCATTGAGCCGACCGAATGACCCCTAAAGCGGCATCGGCGAACCATTCGCCCAAGAGCGCATTCAGGTGACAAATATCCGCCACCGTTCCGGAAACCGATGCCGAAAGAATTCGTTGCTGCAGCGAACGAGGGTAGGGAAGCGAATGAAATGCCACCATCTCGACGCGGAGGCCGGCTTTCTTACGCGCGATGGTGACCAACGCCGCATCGACTCCGTCGGCTGAAGTTCCTGACATCAATCCGACAACGTTCATCTCCGGTATCCTTTCGCCACCGCCGCGAGACCCACGGGTGTGCTACGCTAATCGAACTTTGTCGGATGGTCAAGGAGTCGAATGGACAGGGCCTATGAGCGCTACCGGCCGCATGATGTCGTTGACACCGGAGTACGCGGATGCTACCGTCCCCGCCGATGTTTCCGGTCAACCATGTGCGGGAGTTGCCCGTCTTCTCCATTTTCGTCGTGCTAGCAGGCTTCTTTCTCTCCTTTGTCGCCATGACGGAAGCTCGCGACCCGATTCCCATCGTGGTTACGATTCCCGTGCTGAAGGATTTAGTGGACCAGGTCGGCGGATCCCATGTGCGAGTCACATCGCTGTTGAGCGGCTACGAAAACGAGCATACCTATTCACCGAAGCCCACCGATCTGATTGCAGTCCGAAAAGCCAGACTGTTGTTTGAAATCGGCATGGGACTGGAGGTCTGGGTGTCCTCGCTGGTGAAGAACGCGGGAAGCCGATCGTTACGTGTGATCACGACATCTCAAGGAGTTGAGCTCATTCGAGACGACGCTGATGCGCATGAAGGGACGCATCACGGAGGGAACACTGGCAATCCACATATCTGGCTCGATCCTGAGAATGTCGCCATCATGCTGCGCCACATCACCGAAGTCCTCGTCGACGTGGATCCAAGTCATGCGGCCGAATTCCGAATGAATCAAGCGGCTTACCTCCAGCGGCTGGATCAGTTACAAAAGGAACTCCTTACGCGTACTCAGCGGCTATCAGACCGGCGTTTCATCGCTCATCACCCGGCTTGGCCTTACTTGGCAAGACGATTCGGCTTTGATACCGCCGGCACGATTCAGCTGCAGGCAGGTACGGAGCCCTCCGCCCTTCACTTACAGTCGCTCATCGAGAAAATGAGAAAGGAGAATATCAGGGTAGTCGTATCGGAGGTTCAACTCAGTCAACGACTCCCGCAGCTATTGGCGAGAGAAACCAAAGCCCACATCGTCGTCTTGACCACGATGCCGGGCGGTTTGGCGGGAACTGAGACCTACCTCGACATGCTCCGCTATAATGTGCTCCAATTGGTCAATGCATTGGAAACCATCTCGTAGCCGTTCTCGTTGTACCTCCGGAAGGAGCTTCAGATTCCGTGTCTGACCCCTGTGAGCCCATTATCCATTTCGACCATGCCTCCTTCGGATTTCCCGGACTCATCGCCCTCAAAGATATTTCATTGGCTATCTACGAGGGCGAATTCGTGGGGGTCATCGGCCCAAACGGATCGGGCAAGACGACGCTTTGCCGTGCCGTACTGGGGCTTCTCGCTCCAGTGGAGGGACATCTTCGTATTTTCGATTGTGCCTGTGACGAGCTCCGCTGCCACCACCGAGCCAAAATCGGTTACCTCCCGCAGAAGGGAGTTGTTGATCGGAACTTTCCGGTGACAGTCCTCGAAACGGTGATGATGGGTCGTTATGGAGCATTGGGTCTGTTCAGGCGTCCAGGGAGGAAGGATTATAACATCGCGTTGGAAGTCCTCGCTCAGGTCGGAATGGAGTCTCACAAGGATCATGCGCTCGGGCGCCTGTCCGGCGGCCAGCAGCAGCGCGTCTTCATCGCCAGGGCGCTGGCCCAACAACCCAAGGTCCTGATATTGGATGAACCGACAACCGGTCTGGATATCACCACGCAACACAATGTCATTGAGTTAATCCAACACCTTCATGACGAACTCAAACTCACGGTCCTCCTCATCACGCACGACATTAATATGATCCGCTCACGAGTGGATCGATTGGTGCTTCTCAAAACCAGACTCTTCGCCGCGGGCCCTCCCGCGGAAGTCCTCAAGCCGGAGATTCTTCACCAGGTGTACGGCAAAGACCTTGTTATTACAGAGAAAGATCTCGTCATCGTCGAGGATTACCATCATCACCACTAGGGATTGACTTCATTCAAACTATGCTCGATCTCCTCGCTTACGACTTCATGCAACGCTCTCTCCTCGCCGCGGCGATGGTCGGGGGACTCTGTTCCGTCATCGGCGTGTTCGTCGTGTTGCGGGGATTGGCGTTTGTCGGAGCCGGGACGTCCCACGCTGCATTTGCGGGTGTGGCACTCGGCTACTTGATGGGTTGGCCGCCGCTGCTGCTGGCAATTCTCTTCGGCTTAGCGACGGTCTGGATTACAGGCTGGGTTGAAGAAAGAGGCCGAATGAAGCTGGATGTTTCGATCGGTATTCTCTACACCGCGACGATGGCCCTGGGCATTCTTTTTATCGGACTGATGAAAACCTACAACGCGGAGGTGTACGGTTACTTATTCGGCAGTGTGTTATCGGTAACTCCTGAGGAGCTCCAGGTCATTGGAGCGTTGAGCGTTCTCGTGTTAGGCCTCCTTCTGCTGTTTTCGAAAGAACTGTATTTCATCGCGTTCGACCAGGAGATGGCGGAGGCCTCCGGCATACCCGCACGACAGATATTTTTTCTCCTGCTGACGTTGGTGGCCTTGACGGTGGTCGTCTCACTGAAAACCGTCGGAGCAATCTTGGTATTTGCCATGATCCTGATTCCAGCCTCGACCGCCTACCAGCTCACGCATAGCCTCGAAGCCCTGACCATGTATTCCGCAGCGATCGGGATACTGACCGCGGTAGCCGGTGTCCTGCTCTCAGCGCTGTGGGATGTGCCTTCCGGCCCCGCTATTGTCCTCCTCGCCACCACCATATTCTTCGTCTCAGTCTTCTTTTCACCAAAACGCGTCAAGCGTCCAGGGCTCATTCATTCGCATTGATGCACCCGGGGTCGGCAGAGAGAGACCTGAGCCTGAAGCCTCGCAATTGGTATTCGAATTATCGCTCGTATTAATGGTATATGTAGGTAATTTCTCCGACGCAGTCATCATTCGGATGTCCACCATTATTCCTGGTGCCAAAATATGCCGATGATGGTAATCATTAGGAGCTACCGGCAATGACCGAGATACCCAATGACGAGAGGAGGAGTTTCATGCGAACGCAGGCATTCACAGCAGGACTGATAGGAGTGTTGTTGGCCATGAGCGCCCTTGTGTTCCCCCCTTCAAACGCCGCTTTGGCAGAAGAGTTCGGCGCGATTGAAGCAGGAACATGGGTATTGGGCTTTCGTGCCGGATTTGCTCCATTGACTCAACAACTTTCCGACAACACCTCGACATCAATCGGGCCACTGGTCAATTTTCAAGGCCTGTACAGCCTCAACACCTGGCTTTTAGTCGGGATGATGCTCGAATGGGAGCGGCACGGAGTCAGCGTTGAGCAACCTGACGTGGACCTAGGACATCAAGATACAGTATCGGTCCTTCCAACCGTCGAACTGCGTCCCGTAAAACTCGGTCGGATAACTCCTTACGTGAATATGAGCTTTGGTGTGAACGTCAATAGCTTCGGTGAAGATACGCCTATTCGCATCAGCCCCAGCAACACCTTTGCCTGGCGGCTAGGTTGGGGAGCTGATTACAGGCTCAATGAACGGTTCGCCCTCAATGCAGAATGGGCCTACAAACGAAACGACGGCCATACGACTGGTACCGGCGGTAGGAACGATGACTGGAATGCGTCCTCGTTTGGCTTTTTATTTGGAGGGAAGATGTTCTTCTAGGCACATGCCAGCTCAAGCGTGAGAGGCTACCTCACTCATACTTGGCGAGGGCACCAACCCTGTCGTTGAAGGATACCGGCTAACTATCAATACGGGTTTGGCGGTAAAACACCGTCGTCGCAACGTGTCTCATAATCATTCCTCCGCTTTAGGGTTTGGCACGTTTGCCCCAATGGGCCTTTTTGCACGGGACCAACAATCTCCGGACAGCCGAGTGTTTTCTGAGTCATCCAGGAGCATTCAACTCCCCTTCCGGGAACCTGACTGTACGGATTCCCATTTTTGTCATGAGTGGCAGGAAAACACCCGGCAGTTGTGGCGAGCAAGAGGAAAAGTACTAAATTGAGGATGCGCATACTCGACATCACTCCATGCGAGCTTGCTTGCTCCGACTCCACACCATGCCGGTCTGCTCCTTTGAGCTGAATCCAAGTTTTTCATAAAAACCCGGCCGTCGGGTACAGAGCCAAAAGAGCTCCACTCGTTTGAGGCGTGGATGGTGGAGGATGCGTCGGACGATCTCGGTCCCCACGCCGTGCCCCTGGTAGGCTTTATCGACGATCACATCCCAGATTGTTGCACGATAGATAAAGTCGGTGAGTACTCGACCGAATCCGATGAGACGGTCACCGTCCCACGCACAGAGAGTCAGGTCGGTATGGCGAAGCATTTCCCTCGCATCATCAAGAGAACGGCCTTTCGCCCATGGCGCTTGGTGGAAGAGCCCAAGGAGCTGAGATGCATCAGGAGGCTCGCGATGGGAGTAGGTGACGGCGGACTTGAGGGTTGGAGGCATCTTATACTAGAGTATCCCCCGAATTGTCTTGGAGTGTACGGGGAAACCGATGTCAACGCAAGTCCGAACCTGCCCAAAATGCTTCCAACTGATGTGGTTGAAACCGGAGGAGTACGAAGTGCTTGACGATGAAACCGTTCGAGCGAAGTGTCCTCACTGTGGCAGCGTATCTCGCTTCAAACTCGTCACGGTTGGTCCGAACGCGTTGGGGCCCAAGATGGGCCACTAACCGCCTTGCTGCATCTTGGGCCGTGCGTTTTGTAGACTGAGAGTTGCCTCCCCGCAAAACGTGGAGCGAAGGACTCAGAAGTCAAGAGGATCACCTGATAGGCCTCCACCCGCGCCATCCAATTCTGGTCGATTCCCGGGAAGGACTCTGTGTAGGGCGGCGCGGTATTCCTTGATTCGCTTTTCATCGACCCGCCCCATCTCGATTTCTTGATCCCGCTGCATTCGTTCCAAGTGATCCAACGTCGCGAGAAGTGGTTGGACGGTTCCAAGCAAGTTCCCCATTTCAAAGGCCTCCAGAGAGGACACCAAGGATTCATTCAGCGCTTTATAGGGGGTTCCCGCACTCTGGCTTCGGACACGGGAGACGATGGTTTCGTAGTTCTCGACTGTCTCGAATGAAGGTTTCATACCGGAGGGCAGCGCGCTCAGATGAACGATGGGCGGAAGTTTGGCGGCATAGGATTTGATGTGAGCCGTTAGCCCTCCCACGGCATCAAGTATGTCACCGGTCAGCATGCACCCTCGGCAACGTGCTTGTCGGCGGTTGATCCCACCACATTCTTCCCGGCGATGGCGACCTGCTCAAGCCTATACATCACTCGCTCCATGTCGCCCGGCACGGACCTCGTAAAGTTCTCCACCTTTCCCGTTACCGGATGAATAAAACCGAGCGTTCTGGCATGGAGCATGACCCGCGGAATCTCCACGTCGCCGATGATGCATACCTTTCCTCCACCATACGTGTGATCCCCCAGAATGGGGTGTCCCAAGGAGGCGAGGTGAACCCGAAGCTGGTGAGTTCGGCCCGTTCTCGGATAAAGCAGCACATGGGCGGCCACTTTCCCATACCGCCGTTCCACCACATATTCCGTCACGGACGCTTTCGGACTGGTGGTTCTCGGAGAAAATTTCTTCCGGTCTTTCATGTCCCGACCGATGGCCAGCTCGATCAGTCCTCGGCCTTTTCGAGGGACACCCCAGACTAATGCCTCATAGACCCTGGTAATCGTATGGAGCTTGAACTGCGCTGCAAGAGCACGGTGCGCCGCATCGGTTTTCGTAATTACCATGACCCCGGATGTTTCTTTGTCCAGTCGATGGACGAGGCCCGGCCGTTCTTTCCCTCCGATGGTCGAGATCGTACCGCCCGATGTTTGGAAATGATGGAGCAGTGCGTTGACAAGCGTTCCGGTCCAATTCCCGGGGGCGGGATGGACCACGATCCCGGCCGGCTTGTTCAGCACCAGAAGAGACGCATCTTCAAACAGGATGTCCAGTGGGATCGCTTCCCCCTTGATCGAGAGAGGCTCGGGCTTTGGAACATCCATGGTGACCTTGTCGCCGGGTTTGATCTTGTGGCTCGCCTTCACCTCCTGATCGTTCACTCGGATACGCCCCAGCTCGATCAGACGCTGTAACGCCGACCGCGAGATATCCCGTTCTCGATTGGCGAGAAAAAGATCCAGCCGCTTTGGCTGCTCTCCGGACGTGATGATGAATTCTGTAATCATGTGCAGGACACGCTACTAAAGAGCCTGGGGCAAATGCAATCGGGATTGCCGGCAGTGTGCTTCTTGCGTAACGAATGACCCTATTGTTCCAGCTGGCCGGTCGAAAGCGGGATTTTAGGATCGGCGGTGTCCTGAAGGGATCGGTCGTCGGAGTTCCGCTGGAACGGTAACGGACAAGGTGCTCCGGCTTCTCGCTCGGTGGAACAGTTGAAGCCGGCGAGGTGTTTTGTTAGGGTGCCCTCCCTGGAGTCATTCATATGGGCATACGATTTTCACATTACGACCCGGAAGGGTTCTATGACGAGCTGTATGAGGAGAAGGGCCGACCGAGACCGGGAAGCACCCTCTTGCTCCGAAAGTTTGCGTCACTGCCGGAAGGAGAATCAAAAAAACGCCAGGAAGCGGCGGAACGAGTCATTCTCAACATGGGGATGACGTTCGGTGTCTATGGGAGCGAGGACGGCCAAGAACAGATCTTTCCCTTCGACATCGTACCGCGGATCGTCACGGCCTCGGATTGGGAACGCATCGAGTCCGGACTTCGGCAGCGCATGCGTGCGCTGAACTTGTTTATCAACGATGTGTACCATGATCAAAAGATCCTCAAGAACGGGGTGATACCCAGCGAACTGATTTATTCCAGTACGGGCTTCCTGCAACCCTGCATGGGGCTCCATCCACCACGGGGCATCTGGTGCCATATCGCCGGGATCGATCTGGTCCGAATCAGCGGCGGCCGGTACTACGTCCTTGAAGACAACACCCGTTGCCCGTCCGGAGTGGCCTACGTGTTGGAGGCCAGACAAGTCATGAAACGGACGTTTCCTGAGCTGTTTGAAGCCTATCGCGTGCGGCCGGTTGATGGATATCCGAGCCAACTCTTGGAAACCCTTCGGTCTCTGTCGGAGCTTCCCGATCCGACCATCGTGATTCTCACGCCGGGCATCTTCAATTCCGCCTATTACGAACATTCCCTGCTCGCCCAAAAGATGGGGGTGGAATTGGTCGAGGCCAGCGATCTGGTCGTGGTGGATGGGTCGGTCCATATGCGAACCACCAAGGGGTCTCAGCGCGTAGATGTGATTTACCGTCGGATCAATGACGACTATTTGGACCCGCTGGCGTTTCGACAAGATTCCATGCTCGGAGTCCCCGGTCTTATGGAATCATACAAACGAGGTCGGGTAGCGCTCGCCAATGCGCCCGGCACCGGCGTGTCGGACGACAAAGCCGTTTATGCCTATATCCCGAAGATCATCAATTACTACCTGGCCCAGGAACCGATTCTCCCGAATGTGCCCACCTATCTCTGTTCGGATAGACGGGATCGGACCTATGTTCTCGAGCATTTGGATCAACTGGTCGTGAAAGCCACCAACGAAGCCGGAGGCTACGGCATGATGATCGGTCCCCATGCCTCAAAGCAGGAGCGTGTAGACTGTGCCCGTCGCATCGAGGCTGACCCGCGCAACTATATCGCCCAACCAACGTTGGCACTCTCTCGGGTGCCCACCTTGGTGGATGATCATCTGGAAGGGCGTCATGTCGATCTACGCCCGTACGTCTTGTATGGCCGAGATGTGTACGTCCTGCCTGGAGGTATGACACGCGTGGCGTTGCGGAAGGCATCACTCGTGGTGAATTCTTCTCAAGGTGGTGGCAACAAAGACACATGGGTTCTTTCCTAAGCGCGTGCTTCAGAAGCGAATGGGATACCAGTAACGGTCCCATAACGGGTAAAGAGACGAGGTGTGCTCAACGATGCTGAGCCGAGTCGCCAGTTCCATCTATTGGTTGAACCGCTACATCGAACGAGCTGAAAACTATGCCCGGTTCATCGAGGTGAACTTAAACCTTACGCTTGACCTTCCCAGAGGCACCACGGAGCAATGGGAACCATTGGTGGCCACCACCGGCGCTCATGAGAGCTTTGCAGACCGCTGCGGGAAAGCGACGAAGGAAGCCGTCATTCAATTTCTCTCAGTCGATGCCACGAACCCCAACTCGATTTTGTCCTGTCTCACAGCAGCAAGGGAAAACGCTCGATCAGTTCGAGAAGTCATCTCTACCGACATGTGGGAGCAAGTCAACCGCTTCTATCTTATGGTGAGAGCCGCCGCCTCGAAAGGCTTGTCCAGCCACAATCTCCATACCTTTTTGGCGGACGTGAAGGCAAACAGCCATCTCTTTCTAGGCATTACCGATGCCACCATGTCGCACGGAGAAGGCTGGCATTTTGCCAGACTCGGCCGTCTACTGGAACGGGCGGATAAGACCTCCCGTATTCTCGACGTGAAATATTTCATGCTGCTTCCGACCGTCGCAGAAGTCGGCACGCCGTTCGATATCATCCAGTGGTCCGCATTGTTGAAATCCGCCAGCGCCCTCGAGATGTATTACAGGCGTTTCGGCCGGATCTCTCCCGACGACGTGACGGCGTTTCTGATTCTCGACTCCACGTTTCCCCGGGCCATCCGGTACTGTCTCATCAAGAGCGAAGACTCGCTGCACGCCATCTCCGGGTCGGAGCACGGTTCCTATCAAAATCAAGCCGAGAAACGGCTGGGACGATTGCGCGCCGATTTGGATTTCGGGGATCTTGAGGATTGCGTGGCCGGTGGGCTGCACGAATTCTTAGACCGGTTTCAGGGGCAGCTTAATCGCGTGGGAGACGCTATTTTCGAGACCTTCTTTGCCCCTCGTCCGATTCACAGTACGATCGCTGGAGCGGAGGCACAATGACCTTTTGTCTGGGCATGAAGGTAGAAGACGGGCTCGTCGGTATCGCTGACACGCGGGTGACGACCGGCGCGGAGTGCATCCTGGCACGGAAGGTCTCCATCCATCAACACGGACGACATTCGATGTTCCTCATGACATCTGGGCTGCGATCCGTTCGAGACAAGGCCGTCACCTATTTCGACGAGGCTATTGGGGACGGTGATCAAACATTCGATAAGCTGTTCAAGGCCGTCAACGTATTTGCGGCTCAGATTCGACGCGTGGCCGAGGAAGATAAGGCGGCCCTCGATAGAGCAGGCTTGATCTTCGACCTCCACGCGCTGGTTGGAGGGCAGTTGGAAAACGACCAAGAGCACAAGCTCTATCTCATCTACCCTCAGGGAAACTGGGTGGAAGTAAGTCAGGGCACCCCCTACTGCATCATCGGCGAAACAGGCTACGGGAAACCGCTCCTGGATCGCGTCCTGCGGTATCACTCCAGCATGGATCTTGCCATGAAGGTGGGATTTCTGGCCTTCGATGCCACCCGCACCAGCTCGACCAGCGTCGAATATCCCCTTGATGTCGTGCTGTATCGACACGATACCTTTGATATCGTCGAACATCGTTTTCAGAAAGAGGACCTCGCCGAGATCTCGTCGTGGTGGCAGTCCCGGATCTATGAATCAGTGGAAAAACTGCCCTCGACATGGGTTGATCATCTGCTTGAATCGCTCCCGCGCAATACCCGATCTTCATCTAGAGACTCCTCCGATACATCTTCGTAAGTTGGTGCCAGAGCCAAGTCGACCGGATCTGCTCTTTCACTGTGAGCCAAACCATATGCCGGCGGCTGGACAACGCGTAGGCCGGAGAGTAAGCTTCTGTATCGTATGACTGTGCAGGCGTATCATCTCCTGCGAACGAGGGAACGGAACCATGTCGTTGGTACCTTCCCACGATGGCTTCCTTCTCAAAGCAACCGCCGGCAGCGCTCGTCTACCTATCGGCTCACATTGGTTCGACAAACTCTTCCAATCCGCTGACGGTATTTCCCAGAACGATCCTGTCCCAATCTTGGTCCATCTGCTGAAACATCGATTGCCTATTTTCAACTGCTACGCAATTCATCTGCTCGCGAGGTGTGACAGGCCAGGCGATCCATCCGCGTGCACAACCGGGAGGTATCTATGACATCCTCCAAAACATTGCTATGGAGTGCCGCTTTGCTAGGCTTTGCAATGGTGAGCACAGCTGTTCTTTGGCCAACCCGCACTTTGCCTGAGACCACATCGATCAACCTCCCGATGGACACGGTGGCCGACTACATCCACGCGGTGATCGAGGCCGACCGAGATGTGTATACCAGGCATGTCGTGGAACGCATGCAAGCGAAAGGGGTGGTGGTCGCATCTGAGAATTGGCAGGAGATGAATACCTTGCCCCTCCCCGCCCAATTTCTGTTGGAATCAGGACGGTATAACAGCAAGAAAGGCATCGGGATGGAGTATCGGCTGATCAGTTTGTGGCCGATCAACAAACGGAATATCGCGACGAACGCTTTAGAAAGTATCGGACTCGGCACGATCCTGACTCAACCCAACCGTCCTTACACGGGAGTCACAAGGGTGGGTGAGAAGCGGTATTACGAGGCGGTGTATGCCGACCTGGCCGTCACACAGGCATGTATCGGCTGTCATAATGCCCATCCCGACAGCCCGAAGCGTGACTTCAAGCTCAACGATGTCATGGGGGCGATCGTGATCAGTATTCAGTTGGGCAGTAGCTGATCGGCCCCGCTGAACATGAATCGGTGCTTCAGACCAGTCAGCGATTGGGCCACAAGCAAAATCGTGACCGGCAGAGTGGCTTCAGCTCTGCCGGTTGTGGAATGAGACACCCCTGATAGGCTGTGCGCTGAGGGCTTGACTAATTGGTGTAATGAAATGCAGAGGAAAGCTCGATCGAGCTAGGCGTAGCCGGTTTTTCTCGCGCGTTCGGCGATTTTCTTGCGGAGGCGAGCCTTTTCGAGACTGATCTGGGCCTCT
>JBBIKN010000006.1:65350-70888 GCA_037445435.1 Nitrospira sp.
GCGTTCGGCGATTTTCTTGCGGAGGCGAGCCTTTTCGAGACTGATCTGGGCCTCTTTGACTTCCGACGGCAAACCGCCCGCTTGGAGGCGTCGCTCCGCCTCAGCGACTTTGGCGGTAGCCCGGTCCACATCGATGTCTTCCGCTTTCTCCGCAATTTCCGCCATAACGGTAACTTTTGTCGGAGTGACTTCGGCAAAGCCCCACAGAACCGCCATTGAATGGGTCTGACCATCAACACGATACCGCAATTCACCGATGCGAAGGGTTGAGAGGAAATGGCAATGGCCCGGGAGCACACCGAACTCTCCTTCAGATCCAGGGGCAATGACCTCATCCACCTGCTGGCTCAGCAGTTGTTTCTCCGGCGTGACGACTTCCAATAGAATCTTTCCCGCCATAATTCCTTCTTCGCTCTCCCCACTACACTTCATCAAGCGGAGTGAGCGGGATGTCGCCTATTGCGCGCATGCACCGACCACAGCTTCATCGTGGGGGGTGCGCGAGCACAGAGGACATCCTGCTCGCTCCGCTACACCTTTACTCCCATCTTCTCCGCCTTCGCGATCACTTCCTCGATCGGCCCGACCATGTAGAATGCCTGCTCCGGCAGATGGTCGTACTTGCCGTCGAGGATCTCCTTGAAGCTGCGGACCGTGTCCTTCAGCTTGACATACTTGCCGGGCGCACCGGTGAACGCTTCGGCGACGTGAAAAGGCTGCGACAGGAAACGTTGAATCTTCCGCGCACGTGCCACGACCATTTTGTCGTCTTCCGATAGTTCATCCATCCCGAGAATCGCGATAATATCTTGAAGATCCTTGTAGCGTTGCAACACAGACTGGACGCCGCGCGCGACCTTGTAATGCTCTTCCCCGATGATCTGCGGATCGAGAATACGGGAGGTCGAGTCCAAGGGGTCAACCGCCGGGTAGATACCCAACTCGGCCAGGGAACGGGACAACACCGTCGTCGCGTCCAAGTGCGCAAAGGCCGTCGCCGGGGCTGGGTCGGTCAAGTCGTCGGCAGGCACGTAGATCGCCTGCACCGACGTGATCGAACCGCGCTTCGTCGAGGTGATCCGCTCTTGCAGCGCCCCCATTTCGGTGGAAAGGTTCGGTTGGTAGCCGACGGCAGACGGCATGCGGCCGAGCAATGCGGAGACTTCGGAGCCCGCCTGCGTGAACCGGAAGATGTTGTCGACGAAGAGGAGTACGTCTTGGTTCTCTTCGTCGCGGAAATATTCTGCGACGGTCAGACCGGTCAGCCCCACACGCAGTCGGGCCCCAGGCGGCTCGTTCATCTGCCCGTACACGAGTGCGGCCTTCGACTTTGTGAAATCGTCCGGGTCGATGACCTTCGATTCCTGCATTTCGTGCCAGAGGTCGTTCCCTTCTCGAGTCCGTTCACCGACGCCGGCAAACACGGAAAATCCGCCGTGGTGCAGGGCAATGTTGTTGATGAGCTCCATGATGATGACGGTCTTGCCGACGCCGGCACCGCCGAAGAGCCCAACCTTGCCGCCCTTGCTGTAGGGTTCCAACAGGTCTACGACCTTAATGCCGGTTTCCAGCACCTCGGTTTTGGTTTCTTGATCTTCGAGCTTGGGAGCGGGACGGTGAATCGGATAGGTCTTTTTCGTCTTCAGCGGGCCCTTTTCGTCAACCGGTTCACCGAGCACGTTGATGAGGCGGCCGAGCGTTTCGCGCCCCACCGGCACGGAAATCGGAGCCCCGGTATCCTGTACCTCCATCCCGCGTGTCAAACCGTCGGTCGAAGACATGGCGACCCCACGCACACGGTTCTCACCGAGATGCTGAGCGACTTCGAGCGTGATCCTCACAGCCGGTTTTCCTGCTGCTTTATTCTCTTCCTGCGTCACTTTGAGCGCATTGTAGATGTTGGGGAGTTGGCCGGGGGGGAATTGCACGTCCACGACCGGTCCGATGACTTGAATGACTTTTCCTGTACTCACGACTGGCTCCTTTCAATCCGTCACTTGTCAATCATTCACTGTCCACCATGGATGCTACGCCAACTACATCCAATCGGTTGACTAATGGCGTTCGACGAATGACGCGTCTTACTTCAATGCTTCGGCGCCGCCGACGATATCCATGAGTTCTTTCGTAATTGCAGCCTGTCTGGTCTTGTTGTAATAGAGCGTCACTTTCTTGATGAGCTGGCCGGCATTGCGCGTTGCCCCATCCATGGCGGCCATGCGGGCGCCGTGTTCGGCGGCCGCGGACTCCAACAAGATCCTGTACGCCTGCACCTGGAAATGTTTCGGCACCAGAGCATTCAACAATTCGGCCTCATCCGGCTCGTAGAGGTAACTGCCGCTGGTCGTCCCTTCCATTTGCGCCGCCCCAAACTCGACCTGAGCATCGACGGGAAAGAGTTTTTCGACGATTACGCGCTGTTGGATGGCGGACTTGAATTCGTTGTACACGACGTACAACTCGTCGAACGTCCCCTTTACGAAGTTATCCGTGAGGTCGCCTCCGATGTCGATCGCATGCTCAAAACTCAATTTATCGAAAATGCCGGTCCACTCCTGCCGGATCGGCCAGCTGCGTCGCCTAAAATAGTCACGCCCTTTACGGCCGATGATGCTTAGATTGACTTGTAGACCGCGCCCTTCGCATTGCCTCACGAATTCGGAGCTCTTGCGGACGATGTTGCCGTTGAAGCCGCCACAGAGGCCTCGGTCACTGGTCACCACAAGAACTTCAACCTTCTTTCCCTCACGCTTCTGTAACAACGGATGGGCGGCACGGTACACGCGCTGGCTCAGGTTACTCAGCACCCCACGCATCTTATGGGCATAGGGACGTGCGGACAGAATACGGTCCTGCGAGCGCTTGAGCTTCGCCGCGGCCACCATCTTCATGGCCTTGGTGATCTTCTGCGTATTCTTGAAGGCGGCGATCTTACGACGAAGGGATTGTAGGCTTGGCATTGTATTCCATCACGGCTGAGGACTGAGGGTGCATATTCGGTCTCTTGCCGTTCGTCTCAGCCTGAGTCCTCGATACTCAGGCTCTGCTTACGCTTTCGCTCCGTATCCCATTTTCTGCTTGAAGGTCGTAATGATCTCTTTCAAGCGACCACCGACCTTGTCGTCGATCTTGCTGATGGCGGTGACTTCCTTCTTCAAATCCGGATGGTTTTGCTGAATGTAGTGGAGCAGATCGGCCTCGAACTGCTGCACTTTGTCGACCGGCACATCGTCGAGAAAGCCGTTGACACCCGCGTAAATCGAGAGCACCTGATCGGCCACCGGCATCGGCTTGTACTGGCCCTGTTTGAGCAACTCCACCATGCGCACCCCGCGTGCGAGCTGCATCTGGGTTGCCTTGTCCAACTCGCTCCCGAATTGAGCGAACGCCGCCATTTCGCGATACTGCGCGAGGTCCAACCGCAGCGTACCGGCCACCTGCTTCATGGTCTTGATCTGTGCTGATCCTCCCACGCGGGAAACCGACAGACCGACGTTAATCGCCGGACGGATACCGGAATAAAAGAGATCGCTGCCCAGATAAATTTGACCGTCCGTGATCGAAATGACGTTCGTCGGAATATAGGCCGACACGTCGCCGGCCTGCGTTTCGATGATGGGAAGCGCCGTGAGACTGCCTCCACCGAGTTTGTCGCTCAGCTTGGCTGCCCGTTCCAGCAAACGGGAATGTAGATAGAACACGTCGCCCGGATAGGCTTCTCGTCCCGGCGGTCGGCGAAGCAACAAGGAAAGCTGGCGGTAGGCAACCGCGTGCTTCGACAAATCGTCATACACGATGAGGGCGTGCTTGCCGTTGTCACGGAAATACTCACCGATCGCGGCACCCGAGAATGGGGCCAAGAATTGCATCGGCGCCGGGTCACTGGCGCTGGCGGAGACCACTATGCTGTACTCCATGGCATGGTTTTCTTCTAGCGTCTTCACGACGCGGGCGACGGTCGAGCGCTTTTGGCCGACGGCGACGTAGATACAGAAAACATTGAGGCCCTTTTGATTGATGATCGTATCGACCGCGATGGCGGTCTTCCCGGTCTGGCGATCGCCGATAATCAATTCGCGCTGCCCGCGGCCGATGGGAATCATGGCGTCGATGGCCTTGATACCGGTCTGCAACGGTTCACGAACGGATTGGCGGGTGTTCACGCCGGGCGCCACGACTTCGATGCGGGAGGAGTGCTGCGACTTGATCGGGCCCTTGCCGTCGATCGGCTGACCGATGGCGTTCACCACGCGACCGACGAGCGCTTCACCGACCGGAATTTCCGCGATGCGGCCCGTACGCTTGACCGGATCGCCTTCCTTGATGCCGACATCGTCGCCCATCAACACGGCGCCCACATTGTCTTCTTCGAGGTTCAGCGCGATGCCGTAAAGACCGCCGGGGAATTCGAGCATCTCACCGGCCATGGCTCCGTCGAGACCATAGACCTTGGCGATGCCGTCGCCCACCTGAATGACGGACCCCGTCTCCTTGACATCCACCTGTTTGTCAAAACCTTTGATCTTTTCCTTGATGATCGCACTGATTTCTTCTGCCCTGATCTGCATGGCTACTCCTTATTCTCGCGTCAACAGGACTTGCAAATCGCGCAAGCGACCTCGGACGGTGCTGTCGACTACCGTGCTGCCGATGTGAAGTTGCAAGCCGGCGAGGTGACCGGCATCGGTCTGAAACGTCACATCGACTTCGCGCCTCAGCATTTCGCGTAGGCGCGTCTTGATTCGATCCTGTTCCGCCTGGGGAAGGACCGTCGCGGAGGAAACCGTCACCGGTTGTATGTGTTTTGCTTGATCCACCAATGTACCGAATGCGTCGGCAATTTCCGGCAGAAAGCCCACCCGATTCTTCTTCACCAACTGCCCCAAGAGTGCTTTACCGGCCTGCGGACATCCCAGCTTGTCGCCCAGGGCGGCCAGGACGGCGATTTTATCCTCCACACCGAACGCAGGTGAGGCCACCACATGGCGAAGCTGAGCTGACTCCTTCATGGCCTGACCGAGGCCGGTGAGCGCCATCCGTGTCGCTTCAATGGCTGATGGATCGAGGAGTTCGAAGAGGGCTTGAGCGTAACGTCGCGCAACTGTTGTCTTAATCACCGGTCCAGATCCACATGCGTTAATTGGACAAACCTAAAGGGTTCGTGCGAGGCACGAAGCAGAGCTGCGGAAGGTAGCATTGGAACCTATGAGCTGTCAATACGACGTATTGCGCCGTCTCCATCTTACCCAGGGACCGATCGTTGCGCCACGTGGACATCTCACCCGCCAGCTCTGCAGGGGCGGGGCTGAGAGAGGGTGCGGATGGAGGCGAGCGGCATGGCGCGACGAGCGAAACACGAGTATCTCCGAATCATGTGGCCACGGTATCAGCACGCGGAGCGAACCGAGCGCGCGGCGCCACTGGATGAAGTGACACGGATGTGTGGGTAGCATCGCAAGGATGCCCATGGGGCCGTTGAATCAGCGCCATCCTCTGCAGCCTCGCCCGCGGCGCGTGTCGCACCGGCGGCCGACTTAC
>JBBIKN010000007.1:0-61357 GCA_037445435.1 Nitrospira sp.
ACGATTGTGTACGGCTTGCGTACCGACCTAGCTGGGCCACGAAGGGGAAGCGGAGCATCATGAAGAGGTTCAGGCAGACCGAAGGCCCGAGGTGTTCCAGGCCGATCTTCATCCCGGCCTGTCCCAAGGCCGGTTCGGGACAATAGGTGCCGAATAAGCGATCCCACCAGGGTACGTTGAATCCGTAGTTGCTGTTGGTTTCTCGCACATCCGTCGAATGGTGAATCCGATGCATATCCGGCGTGACGATGACCCACCGGAGCACTCGATCGAGGGTGACAGGCATGTGAACGTTGCTGTGGTTGAACAGGGCCGTACTGTTGAGGACGATCTCGAAGATTACAACCGCCAGCGGAGCCACACCCAGCACGAGAACCGACAGGGCCTTCACTCCCGTTGAAATAACGATCTCCACCGGGTGAAAACGCACCCCGCTGGTCACATCCAGATCCAGGTCGGAGTGATGCATCATGTGAAAGCGCCAGAGGATCGGCACGTAATGGAAGGCCTGATGTTGCCAATATATGATGAAATCAAGGGCGAGAACCGACAGGGCGAGTTCGAGCCAGGCCGGCCCTTCGACCCAGTTCAAGAGTCCCCAGTGACGTTCCTGCGCCATCGCCGCCGTTGCCACGATGCCACCCATGAACAGCAGCCGGGCGATGACGGTGTTCAGGATCACGATGGTCAGATTGCCGCCCCAACGGCAGAGCTTCGACGCCGTCAGCTTCCGACGAGGTGCCAAGATCTCCCACGTCGCCATCACTCCAAGGATGGAGACGTACGATCCAATCCGAATGAGATCTACAGATTCCATCAAGCTACCTTCCTTGCCGTCACCTCCACCCAGTTTACGGCGATCATACTCATCGTTTGGAGAGTCAGAGGCACGAAAAGCCCAATGGATTCAGGCTGGCGAACAGTCCGAATCAAGAGAACCACTTGCTCGACTCTTTTACCGAATTGTAAGCTGCCTCACAGCAGGGTAGTGGCTCGATCCGTAGGATGTGAGCGTACCTCTGTGCCTAGCATCACACTCTGTCGAGAATATGATGTTCTCGCATCGTAGAAAGGAGGGGACTCGTTAAGGATGTAGAGATGTACGGTTAGACAATAAGCAAGTTCGCGAGGTCAATAACGAAGACGTTTCAACGAATCACTATGAAGAGGAGAATCCGACTCGTTGCTTCACTCATGGAGATGAATGCGCTCGCCGGAGTGTCCATGGAGACGCGCGTGTGACACAGAACGCCGATGGGCCGAGTTCCGATTCGCCCGTTCTGCTTCGACAGACGGTCGATTGGCGTTGGGATCGGAGTGTTGCTCTCTCAGTTTGAATCAGCCGTCCGCGTGGTTGCGTTGACGGAGCGAAAGCCGTCATACTGCTTGGTAGCAGAAGCGAATGTGAGGCGGGACATGAGTCTGTTTGACGATGACGTGCGCACATCACCAATGGAAGATACCGGGCAGGGGCCACAAATTGATCGGTGGACCTGGCTCACGGGTACTGTTTCTTTGGTAGGGGCTACCGCCGCCGGCTTGCTCACTCCCCCTTGCTTCCAGCCGAAGAAGGGAAGAGCCCTGATCCCACCAGGGTCCCGGGTCACGGTTTTCACGAGGTTCTCTGAGTTGACTCGATCCAAGGCGTCTCGGCTCTATGCCCTTCGGAGGCTGGCCTCCGTCTCCGGTACACAGGTCTTATCCAACAGGAAATAGACCGGGCAGAATCCTGTGAAGGCGCTCTGAATCAAGGTGAGGCCGATCACACCTGGTACAACCAACCGAGCAGGATGTAAACTATAGCCCAACGCGATGCCAAGGGTGATCACTGCCCCGACAATGCCATCGTGTATTCGTCTCTTCGGGCTGTTCATAATCTATCCTCCTTTGAAGCTGCAGAATCAAATCACCCTAATAACGTCAGTTGACGCTCATGTTCACGCATATGGTACGGAACCGCGTGGTTTTTCAACTGCTCCGCAGTTCACTAAAAGGGTGAATGCATCAAGAGCGTCAACTGGTTAGTCAATGCGTCGCTTGCTCGTTTTCGACTATCTCAACTGCCGTTTTAGGATCATGTGAACGGTCCGGTCATCGGTCCTGACGGCCAACTTTATTTCGGTATCGGCACGTTCACGAACAGCGGTGTCGTCGGGGAAGATAACTATCGGTACGGATGGTTACAGCGCCATCCCCGCGCGCACGATATTCCCTGTCGTGACGTAACGCTGCGCGGCGTCAACTTCACTTCGATGAATCCCTTTACCCCGCTGGCCGACGACGAAGCCGTGACCGGCGCCTTTGTTCCTTTTGGCACCGTCACTCAGTCGGGACAGGTGATCGCCGGCCGTATTCCCTGCAACGGCGCGATTCTGAAGATGCCGATCGGCGGCGGCACGCCTCAATTGGTCGCGTGGGCATTTCGCAATCCGTTCGGTCTGGCCTTCTCGCCCGACAAACGGCTGTATGTGACGGACAACAGCTATGACGACCGCGGGAGCCAGCCGGTGCCTGGGACCGGCGATTGGTCCAGGCCGGCACCTGGTACGGGTGGCCCGATTTTCACGGCTCGTTGCCGCTCGACCATCTCGATCATTTCATCCCACCGGGCAAGCCGCGGCCGCCCTTACTCTTAGCGCGGCATCCCAATCGACCGCCGAAACCTACTGCCGTGCTGGGAGTGCATTCTTCGTCGAATATGTTCGATTTTTCCAGAAGCCCCCTCTTCGGCCATGTCGGAGAAGCGTTTATTGCGCAGTTCGGCGATCTGTCGCCGACGGCCGGCAAAGTGCTGGCCCCAGTCGGCTTCAAAGTGGTGCGAGTGAACGTGGAGAACGGAATCGTGGAAGACTTTGCAGTCAATCATGGTCGGGTGAACGGCCCTGCCTCTAAGATCGGCGGCGGTGGATTGGAACGACCTATCGCAGCTCGCTTTTCCCCTGACGGCTCCGCTCTCTATCTTGTCGACTTTGGAGTCATGACGGTGGGCCAAGGGGGCAAAGTGCGGCTGCCATGGGCCAAGAATAAGCCGACATCCGAGCCTCGTCGCGGAACAGGGGCGCTCTGGAAGGTTACACGGTCGAACACGGCGCCGTGATGGGTTATGATACGAACCGCGCTATTGATCAGTGTCATCGTGAGTACTTCAGCCATGCTGAGCTGCTCGGCGCGCCGCAGTGAACCGATCGTCGGGCCGTTGTCGTTGTCTCCTGAGATTGTGGAAGGTCGGAAGATATTCATGGATCATTGTCATCAGTGCCATCCCAGCGGAGAGGCCGGACTGGGGCCGGCCCTCAACAATAAACCGCTACCCGCTTTCGCGATTCGCACGCAAGTCAGGTATGGATTTGGTGCCATGCCGGCCTTTGGCGAGGATGAAATCAGTGAGACCGAGCTGGATGCTCTGCTTGCTTATTTGAAAGCGCTCCGCCGCCATGGCTGAGCCGCATACCGCCCCTCCTCTGTTCCGTCACGACCCACCATGAAGGCCTGCCCTCAGAGGCGGAAACTCTGTCAGTGCGCGGCCCTGACGCTGACTTTCGCTTGCGGTTGTTTTATCGTGGCTCCATCGTCCTATGCCGATGAGGATGAGGCGGTGGTCGTGAAAGAAGTCGTGGTCGCCGCGACGAGAATCCCCATGCCTCCGTCGCGGGTCTCCGCCGCCGCGACGGTGTTGACGCAAGACGATATCCGCAGGACTCCCTTTCACAGCGGCACGCAAATCGATGATCTCTTGCGCTATGTGCCGACCGTTCAACCCAGTCTTCTCGGCAGTCGGTACAACCATCCCACCGCTCAGTTCGTCAGTATTCGAGGCTTGGGAACCCGTCGCGCCCTTGTGCTGTTGGACGGTGTGCCGTTGAACGACGGTTTCGGCGGATGGATCAATTGGGGGCTTGTGCCGGATCGAATCGAGCGAGTGGAAATTATTCCCGGCGGAGGATCGAACCTCTACGGCACCTGGGCGATGGGTGGGATCATCAACATCATTTCGCAGCCCGATCGGCCGAAAATCGGCGTAAGCGGTGATCTGAGCGGAGGATCGCTCGGGACTCATATTCAGTCAGTTCGGACCCAGTATGGCAATGATCGGACGGGATTGACCCTCAGCTACCGCCATTTCGATACGGCGGGATTTCTCACGGTTCCAGCCTACCAACGAGGCCCCGTCGATACGCCGGTCGGTTCGGAGCACCAGCAGTTCACCGGCAGAGTCTCTCATGAGTTGACGCCGCAGACCGTCGCCATACTCTCAGGAACGTATTATACGGAAGATCGCTCATTCGGAACCCCTTTCAGCCAAGGTGCACGCACCATCGGCAGCGTATCGTTCGGATTAAAGGGAGACCTGAGTGCCGGGGGAGTGTGGGAAGTGAAGACCTTCGCGCAATGGCAAACGTTCCGTAATCAAAGCGGACGGGTCCTCCCTTCACCGTTCATTCGGCAGTTCGACCGACTGGACCGGCTACAGACCATTCCTTCGAACGATGTCGGCGGCATGGCCCAATGGACCGCCCCTCTTTTCTCATTCTCGCGGATCGTGGTGGGCGGCGATGCCCGTGCGATCCTCGCACAATCGGAAGAAGTACTTATTTCCTCCCCGACGCCACTTGTGACACGCGGTAAACAAGTCGGCATAGGCACGTTCGGCGAATGGGTCATCGAGCCTTTCGATGCCCTGGTACTCACGGCTGGCACGCGCTGGGATTGGTGGAAGAATTTCGGTGGATCACGTACGGCAGAATCTGGAACGACCACCGAGACGCAGGACAACACCGCCAGCGTGGTGAACCCAAAATTCAGCCTGCTGTACCGCTTCAACGACCGCGTGCGTATCGGTGGCTCGGTGTACCAAGCCTTCCGTGCGCCGACCTTGAATGAATTGTACCGAGACTTCAGTTCTTCGGGGTTCATGTTTCTCAGCAACGATCGCCTGGAGCCGGAGCGACTCACCGGCGGTGAGGTGAAGATCGAGGTAGAACTGCTGCCGCACGGGCTATTGGGCTTTCGCGCCACCGGCCATTATGACGTGATCAAGGACCAAATTCTCTTCGTGACCCAAGGACCGACATCCGTGGTGAGACGGAATATCGGGGAAGGTCGATCGGTCGGGACGGAGGTCGAACTGCGCGGCCGTCTGAATGATCTGCTGTACATCACAGTCGGCTACTCGTTCGTGGATTCGGTCATCACGAGTTTCCCGGATAATCCGTCTCGTGAAGGCCTTCGGATCCCGAACGTCTCTCGACACCAAGTGACGGCCGGACTCACTGTCGGCCGACCGGACGTTGCGCAACTGACGCTCCAGGGACGGTACTTGTCTCGTCAGTTTGCGGATGACGTGAATCGGCAGCCGATCGCGGATTTCATCGTCCTGGATATGGCGCTGAGGAAGCGGATCACCTCGTGGGCTGAATTCTTCATCGACGGTGAGAATCTTACCGATCGCCGATATATCGCCACGCAAACGGGAGGTCTCAAAACCCTCGGCCAGCCGTTGTTGATCCTCGGCGGTCTCCGGATCGATCTTTAGCAGGATGGTGAAAAAGTCCGCCAGCTTTGTTCTCGCAACGCTCAAGGTCTCGACTGCGGCAAAAAAGTACGCTTCGGCTGAAGACACTGGGCCGCTCACCGACTCGCGCCCGTCCGCAGACGTGACGCTCCGTAATTGCTCGCTATGGTTAGGGCGTATCCTTGGTAGGTACCGTGATCCGCCGGCAGCTGAAAACTAGGGGGTCTTGGCGCAACGGAACCCGTAGCCGAACTGCCGACTGGATGGGTCGGCATTGAAACGGAATGAAGAACGCAGGAATTCTTGGATATAAAGCCAGTTACCGCCTCGCACGACTTTAGACTTACCCGTTGCCGGTCCTTGAGGATTCTTGGCGGGGCTCTTCTTGTAATAGTCGTGGTCATACCAGTCGTTCACCCATTCCCAGGCATTCCCGGCCATGTCATAGATGCCATAGGGGCTCTTGCCCATTTCGAACATCCCCACCGGAACCAATGCCATGTGATTCGCCCATTGCTTCTTGCCGAAATTTGCGTGGAGCCTGGTGGGAGGCTCGTTGCCCCAGGGATAGAGGCGACCATCCGTCCCTCGTGCCGCCTTTTCCCATTCCGCCTCGGTTGGCAGGCGCTTGCCGGCCCATTTGCAGTACTTGGCGGCATCAAACCAACTGACGTTGACGACGGGGCGTTTCTGATGTTGGGGTTGGTTCATGATAGCCCACTCCGGCGGCGCCTCCATGTCCGTCGCCTCCAGGTACTTGGCATACTGCCCCACCGTCACGTGGTACTTGTCCATATAGAAGGTGTCAAGGTAGACGCGATGCACGGGCTGTTCGTCGGTGCTCATGGTGCTTCCCATCGTGAACTCCCCTGCCGGCACCAGCGCCATCGGCGCGTCGGCTGGTTTCAGACTATCCAGCGAGGTGATTGGACGCCTGCCAGGGAGTTGTGCTTCCAACTGTCGATAGACAGCCAGTTGCTCGTCGTTGAGCCCTAGCTCATTGGCGCCGTCCAGGGCCTCCTCCACCTCCTTCAGCTTGTCGGGCTGAGCCTGCCCACCGGCGATCAGATCCTTGGCTTTCTCCAGCAACCGCCACGCCGTGACTTCCTCCAGCGACCGCCACACCTCCATCTTGCGTAATCGAGGTTCTCTCCTACCCGCTGTCCTGGATTTCGCATCGAGATGCAGCGCGGTTTCGTAATGTTCTTCCGCGCAGGCCCAGGCTTTTAAACCTCGACAGGCCTCGGCCAAGTTAAAATGAGCTTGCACATTCGAGGAGTTCTTCACGATGCTGGCTTCCAACGCCACGCGCGCTTCCGCATATTGTTTATTCTTGAGCAGATGCTCCCCTTTCGCTAAGTCCTGCTCACCAGTTTCGGCTGCCAGCGCCGCCATGGAGACCGCGGTCAGTCGCAGGAATATCAGAAAGCCCAGGGCCCCACGGGTCTGTCTCATGAACACCTCCCTAGTACGGGTCACAGTCGTGAAGACGGCTCTCATGCCAGGGAACATAACACAAAGAGGCCTACGTGGACGAGCGATTCTTGGTAAGATCAGAAAAACGGTGGATGATCCGAATCCGCAAGCCATCGCGAGCTTCACCCCTCCCGCCCGGCGCTACATCAAGAACACACAGAGGGAAAGCCTCACAACGCTTTATCAGTCTGTATCGCCCTCGGCAGACTTCGGATCGATCTGTGAAGGAAGCCGACATCGCTTCCCCGTGCAGTAGGCTACGGTTGAGCTTGCGGCTTATCCTTATAGGTACCGTGCTCGGACGGCCTTTTTGCCAGGTTATCGCCGGCGACTCGTGTGATGAAAATCTCTCGAGGACTTCCCTCACCCTCACGCTTGATCTGCAACTTCACCGTGCTCCCGGCTTCTCCACGAACCATCTTTACCACTTGCTCGTAGCTCTTTCCCGAAACGGGGGTGCCATCAACGCTGATCAACTCATCTCCGTGCCGAAGTCCGGCCGTGTGAGCCGGCCCTTCCCGATGGACTCTGCCCACATACAGTGACGCTGGGTCGCCGATACGATCGGCCCCAATGTAGAGCGAAATCCCAATCACGCCATGTTGCCCCTTCGTTCCATCTCCATCGGCAGCGGAAAACTGACCCGGTTGATCTTCTGCGTGAAGTGCACCGCTCAACGAGAGAGCCAATACCATTCCGGCAATAGCCGCCAAACGTCTGTTCCGCATGTGCGTTCCTCCTATGACAGTAGTTTGGAAAAGTAAGTTACCAGTGCTAACCGTCCGTGCGAGCCGCGGATTAATGCCGTTAGGGTACCAAGAATCCATGAGAAAAAGGTTAGGCGAGTATTAGAACTCAGTCTGTCGCCTTTCGCGACAGAGGCTCAGTGTCTCCTGTCGCAAAGGGCAACCTCTTTCGATCGAGGCGGTTGTCGTTCCCACGTAACTGACCAAATTTAGGCGATAATTGTTTTGTGTATTTGAGCCGCTCCATTCGGCTCCATCCTTGCAGACTCACTCCAAACATTGGGCTACGGAAGTGTGGCCAATCGGGGATGAGTGGCTGAAGGGATGAGATGAAACGGAATGTGTGTCTCGCTGCCATTCTCTTGTGGGTTCTGACACTGACTGTAGGTGGATGGCTGTTCGTGAAGGGATGGAGTGAGAAAGGAAGCGACGGTCGAACGGAAATTCTGTTGGCTCCGGCTGAGCGCGACCAAGTCCTGGCTGAAATGCGGCTCCTCCTAAAAGCGGTGGATGGCGTCGTCAGAGGGCTTGGGGACCCGCAGCCCGGTTTGAAGCAGCTAGAAGAAGCTGCCAGGGCGGCCGGGATGAAAATGGCCGCAGACACTGAACCGGGCATCATGGCCAAGCTCCCACTGCCGTTCAAACAGATGGGGATGTCGGTCCACAAGGATATGGATGCGCTGGCCGATGCCATCGCGCAGAACGAGACGCCTCAACAAATCTTGCAACGGTTGTCGAGCATGACGGCTCGCTGCACCGCCTGTCATGACATGTACAGATTCAGAGCGAGCGAGTAACGGTCGTCGATTAGCAACGGGCAGTGAAGAAATCGAAGTGAGAGCGAATCCATTTCTGAGGTGGCGACTCCCACCCAATGAGAGCTCCTGTCATGGCCGGATGGCACAAGCCTCGAAAGGCGGGAGATCCGCCGGAACCGAGAGCAATGTCGCTCCGGTCATGTACCAGGAGGTATCCATGAAGTCCCGAGTCATCATAAGTGTCGCCATAGCGGTAGCCATGCTGTTGCCGGTCGGTGTGACGTCGATGTCCTGGGCCCAGGATAGGGACCAGGACCGGCTCAAAACCCAGGACAAGCTCAAAGAGCCTGACCAGGACCGTGATCGACTCAAGACCCAGGACAAACTAAAGAATCCTGAACAGGATCGGTTACGGACCAAGGATCAAGACCGGATCACTCGTCCGGAGCGGCCGGAACGACCGCACAGTGAAAAGCCGGAACGAGCTGAGCGAGCCGAGCGTGGCATGGGTCGGTAATTGTATCGTTGAGGTCGCTGTTATGGCTGGATAACAAGAAGAAGTCGAATGGGCGGGGCGAATGCCCGCCAGTACCGTGAGCAATGTCGTTCATGGTCATGCATACAAGGAGGTGTCGGATGAAGTCCAGAATGATGCTTTCCATCGCTGTGGCAACAGCCATGCTGTTGCCGATTAGTACGGCGTCTGTCGTCACTGCTCAAGACCGGGATCGCGACCGCGATCAGCTGAAGACGCAGCAACAGGTACAGGATAAAGACAAGTTGCAGACGAAAGATCAGCTGAAGGAAAAGGAGCAGCTCAAGGAGCAAGAGCGGACTCGCGAACGTGAACGGGCAAGGGAACATATGCAGACAGAGCGTCCTGAGAAGCCACAGCATGAGAGGGCTGAGCGGGCAGAGCACGGTGGAGGAGGGGGACGGCACTAAGACTGCGCGAGTTCTGAATGCTGGTTGATCGTCGCTCGGCACTCAGGCTTCAGCGTTTTACCGGAGGTGAAATATGGCACGTGTGGCGATTATCGGTGCATCGATCGGCGGCTTGCCCGCCGCCTATGAGGCACGGGCGCTGTTGGAGAAGAAGCACAAGGTCACCGTCATTTCAAACGTGAGCTCGTTCCACTTCGTGCCGTCGAATCCCTGGGTCGCGGTCGGCTGGCGCACACGCAAAGACATCAGCTTTGATCTGGGGCCGGTGCTGACCAAGAAGGGAATTGAATTCGTCCATGCCTCCGCTGACCGAATCGAACCGGAACAGAACCGGGTCATCACAGCGAAAGGAGAGGTGCCGTACGACTATCTCATCATCGCGACAGGGCCGAAGCTCAACTTTGCCACCGTGCCTGGACTCGGCCCGAGCGGCTTTACCCAATCGGTGTGCAACGTGGACCATGCAGAACAGGCCTGGGGCGCTTATCAGAGCTTCCTGAAAGATCCAGGCCCCATTGTCATCGGTGCCGTGCAAGGAGCCTCGTGCTTTGGTCCGGCTTACGAGATGGCGTTCATCCTCGACAGTGATTTGCGAAAGAAAAAGCTCCGCAAGAAAGTTCCGATCTATTTCGTGACGCCGGAGCCGTACATCGGTCATATGGGTCTCGCTGGCGTCGGGAAATCGCGGCGGCTGATGGAGGATGAGTTCGCCGAACACTCGATCAAACCGATCCACAACGCAGCGATCAAAGAAGTCCAGCCCGGCAAGATGCTCTTGGAGGACGCTCAGGAAGTGCCCTTCCGCTACTCGATGATGATCCCACCGTTCGCCGGAGTCGATGCTGTGGCTGGGACAGCCGGCCTCTGTAATCCTAAAGGGTTCGTCAACATCGATGCCTACCAGGCCAATCCAAAGTACAAGAACATTTACGCGGTCGGCGTGTGCGTCGCCATCCCGCCGGTCGAGCAGACGCCGGTCCCAACCGGTGCGCCGAAGACCGGGTACATGATTGAATCGATGGTGTCTGCTGCCGTTCACAATATCAAGGCCGATATCGAGAATAACACCAAGAAGGAAACCGCCACGTGGAATGCGATTTGTCTGGCCGACATGGGAGATACTGGGATGGCGTTCGTGGCCCTGCCCCAGATGGCCCCACGCAACGTCACTTGGGCGAGGAAAGGCAAATGGGTCCACCTGGCCAAGATCGCCCTCGAAAAGTACTTCCTGATGAAAATGAAGCGGGGCGTCAGCGAACCCTTCTTTGAAAAGGCGATTCTCGATGCGATGGGTATCGGCAAGCGCGAAGTCGGCGGATAACGGCCCTTTCTAGCCTGAATCCTTTCCTTGCCCGGTGCCTCACATGGGCAAGAGGAAAGGAGGGTGCGATGAAACTCAATGAACGTTTGCGATTGATTGCCGGTGTCTTTGTGCTCGCCGCGGTGATTCTGGGGGCGACGGTCCATCCGTACTGGAATTATTTTGCAGCCTTTGTAGCCGTCAATCTCATCCAATCGGCCTTTACCGGGTGGTGTCCGATGATGGCGCTCCTGCGCAAGCTCGGCGTGCAAGAGTAGCAGGATGGTGAAAACGCCCTCCAGCTTCGTTCTCGCATCGCTCAGAGGCTCAACGTACTGAACAGCGTACGCCTCGCCTCTTCGCTCGTTGCGGCCTTGCTGGAGGGACGTTTTGACCATCCTGCGGTCAACCTACAATCAATCATGCTCACTGATCAGGAGCCAGCCATGACGATTCCACTTGCGCTCGAAGATGCATTCCCCAGTGAAGAGGCTCTGCGCGATATGATTGCCACTCGAAAGGTTTGTTTTGACCACGATCCCTTCTACGTGAAGGATGGATCCGATCGAGTCGTCCAAATTGGATTTCAACTCAACCTCTATGCGGCCTTTCAGGACCCCGCGCACCTGCCGACCGGTGATGATTCTGAGCTGCGAGAGCTGGTCGGAGATCTTCGTCGCCTCTGCCGCGTGTTCTTTCAATCGTTAGATCTTCTGAAACCCTGTCAATACCCCGAACCTCCGATGCATCGCATCATCTATTCACCGGAACGCCGGTATCGTGCGGAAGTCTGTCTTCAAGTCCCCATTTTCGATCGTGAGCACTACGGTGCGAAACCGGACCGAAGTCTTGGTGAGCTGCTTGCGACGGCAGAATGTCTGCTTCGACAATTAGGCGCCAGACGTGGGGCATGGGAAGATCAGAAGGGCGCGAATACTCAATCGGAGGATCGGTGTGAGGACCATGCTCGGGCAGCCGCGGGTGGACTCTGATCCTGGAGGATAACTATCGCACAGATGAGAATCAGACCAATGAAGCTCATGCTCGTGGCAATCGCGCTCTTGGTGGGCTGCGGGTCCAAAGAAGAGCCGGTCACAGTGGTTTCAGCCGCTCCACAGAAAACCATTCAGGCAGCGGTTGTGGAGGTCAAGTCTACTTCGGTGCCGATCCTGGTTGAAGTGACCGGTCAGGTCGCTCCAATCTTCCAGGCCACACTCTCCAGTCGCATTCAAGGAACGATCGACAGGGTGTTGGTTCGAGAGGGCACGAAGGTCTCCAAAGGTCAGCTCTTGATCCAGGTGGATAGCCGAGACCTTCAGGCAGACTTGGCCCGCGCTCATGCAGAGGTCGACAACGCGAAGGCGTACCTGGACCGCATGAACCAGTTGTATGCGACGGATGCGGTCTCCAAACAAGAGATGGAGAATGCGATCAGAGGTTACAGAGTTGCGGAAGCGAATCGCAAGGCGGTGGAGGCTCAGCTCAGTTACACGGCGGTGAAAGCACCCTTTGATGGCGTCATCACCGAGAAAAAAGTCGAAGCAGGAGAATTGGCCTCGCCCGGCCAGCCCCTGCTCAAAATGGAAGACCCTCAGCGTCTTCGACTGGAAGCCACCGTGGCGGAAGGAGATCTCAGGTCGGTGTCTCGTGGCGATACAATCCCAGTCGTCATAGATGCCTTAGGAGGGCACGCGTTGGTCGGCACGGTCAGTCAGATTCTCCCCGCGGGGGACCCTCACACGCACACGTTTACCGTCAAGGTGGATTTACCGAAGACAGGCGGACTCAAGACCGGCATGTTCGGTCGCTTTCCGCTCGAGAAAGGCACCACACAAACGATCCTCGTTCCTTCGACAGCCGTGGTCGAGCGCGGCGAGCTCAGCAGCCTCTATGTCGTCGGAGCGGATCAGATCGCACGGCTTCGGTGGGTCAAACTCGGACGGCACTTCGAAAAACATGTCGAGATCCTCTCAGGCATCGATGAGGGCGAACGGGTCTTGATCGACGGCGGTCGGGGAATTGATGGAGCCATAGTTCAGATAGTCGAGGCGGTGGCATCGCCATCGTCATCCAGATAGGAGGCGTCCTTGGTGTACGAAAGACGAGTGTGAACGACGACTGACGGTTGACGCATGACGAACTACAAGCCAGGACTGAGCGGCCGCATCGCGGCCCTGTTCATCGACAGTAAGCTCACGCCGCTCATCATATTGGGCGTGTTGCTGCTGGGCCTGTTTGCCGTTGTCGCCACTCCTCGTGAAGAGGAACCGCAAATCGTCGTGCCGATGGCCGATGTCTGGCTGCCTTTTCCCGGTGCGTCTGCCAAGGTCGTCGAAGAACAACTCACGAAACCGATCGAGCGCAAGCTCTCTGAGATCAAAGGCGTCGAGTATGTCTACTCGATCTCCCGTCCCGGCGGCGCACTGATCATCGTCCGGTTCTATGTCGGCCAGCCGATGGAGCAGAGCCTGGTCGATCTCTACGACAAATTGATGTCGAACCAAGACCTGTTGCCGCCCGGCGCCGAGCCTTTTTTTGTTAAGCCGAAGGATGTCAACGACGTCCCGATCGTCACGCTGACGCTCTCCAGTGAGCGCTACGGGGAATTTGAGCTCCATCGCCTCGCCAAACAGGTGTTGGAGGAGGTCAAGAAGGTGTCCGGCACATCGGCCGGTTTCATCGTCGGCGGACGGCCGCGCGAGCTACGCATCCAGATCGACCCGACTAGACTGAAAGCCTACGGACTGACCCCATTGCAGGTGGCGAATGTGGTGCGTGGCGAGAATCGGGCATTGTCGACGGGCCGATTTGACAGCCGCAATCAAAGTTTTCTCGTGGAGACAGGCCGCTTCATACGATCGCGGGAAGATCTCGAGACCCTGGTGGTGGGTGTCAGCGACCAGCGGCCGGTGTATCTACGCCAAGTGGCGGAGGTGACCGACGGACCGGCGGAAGCGACGAGTTATGTCTGGTTCGGAACCGGTGAGGCGTCAGGCGTCAGGGACGAGGATACTGCCGAAACCGTCAGTCATCACCCATCAGCCATCGGCTCCGAACATCCGGCCGTTACCGTCGCCATCGCCAAGCAGGCCGGCATGAACGCCGTGACCGTCGCCGCGGACGTGATCCGAAAGGTTGAAGAGATGAAGGGTGTGACGATTCCGTCGGACGTGCGTGTGACCGTCACCCGTGATTACGGAGAAACCGCGCAAGAGAAAGCCAATGAACTGTTATGGCATTTGCTCATCGCCGTCGTCGCGGTGGTGGTCTTTCTTGGTGTGGCTTTGGGGCCTCGACCGGCTCTCGTCGTGTCCATCGCGATTCCCCTCACCCTGGCGTTGACGCTGTTCACCTCGATGGTGATCGGCTACACGATCAACCGCGTCACGCTGTTTGCCCTCATCTTCTCGATCGGCATTCTCGTCGACGATGCGATCGTGGTCGTCGAGAATACCTACCGGCATTTGACGCTGCATCTTAGGTCTCATCACGACGCCTCCATCCAAGCGGTCGATGAAGTCGGGAATCCCACGATCCTCGCGACGTTCACGGTCATTGCCGCACTCCTGCCGATGGCCTTCGTTTCCGGCTTGATGGGACCGTACATGAGACCGATTCCCGTCAACGCCTCCATCGCCATGTTTTTTTCGTTGCTGGTCGCCTTCGTCGTGATTCCTTGGTTCTGCCAAACCTGCTATCGCCCCGGGGTTGCTGTGTCAGGTGTCGACCATGAAGGCGACGAGCGTGGAATCACGACTCGAATCTATCGGAAAGTCCTTTCCCCGTTGCTGGCCCATCCGATCCTCGCGTACGCATTCCTAGGATCGGTCGGACTGTTGCTCTTGGGATCGACCTTGTTGTTTTACACCCGTCACGTCGTCGTGAAAATGCTCCCATTCGACAACAAGAGCGAAATTCAGCTGGTCATCGACATGCCGGAGGGGACGACCCTCGAAGAAACCGCGCGGGTCACGCAGGCGTTGGGGCGCTATGTGAAGACCGTCCCGGAGGTGCGGGACTATCAGGCCTACGTCGGCACGGCGTCGCCCTTCAATTTTAGCGGATTGGTCCGTCACTACTATCTGCGAGAGCAACCTCATGAGGCCGATATCCAGATCAATCTTGTCGCCAAGCACGAGCGCGATGCTCAGAGTCACGAAATCGCCCAGCGGATTCGTCCTCCGGTTCAAGAGATCGCCCGCGAATATGGAGCCAACGTGAAGATCGTCGAAGTGCCGCCGGGACCTCCTGTGCAATCAGTCCTGGTGGCGGAGGTCTATGGCCCCGATTACGGCAGGCAGCTCGCGGTGGCTCGCGAGATTCGGAAGCTGTTCGAATCCACATCGGGAGTGGTCGATGTAGACGACTATATTGAGGCCGACCAGGTGAAATACGTCTTCACGGTCGATCGAGCCAAGGCGGCCCTTGCCGGCATTCCTTCCGAGGAAATTGTGAACACGCTTCGGATGGCGCTCCAGGGAGCGAAGGTCGGGCTGGTCCATATTCCCCAAGAAAAGAGCCCGGTTCAAATCGTGCTTCGCCTGCCGCTCGCCGAACGGACGGGCCTTGAGCATCTCGGAGAGATCGGGATGCGCACAAGTACCGGCGGCATCGTCCAACTGTCCGAGTTGCTCAAGATAGAGCAGACGGTGCAAGACAAGGCGATCTATCACAAGAATCAAAAGCCGGTGGTCTATGTGGTCGCCGATGTCGGCGGCCCCGGAGCGGAAAAAGCCGAAAGCCCGGTCTATGGTGTGCTGGGGGTCGGGAAACAGTTGGAGCGCTTCCGACCGGCCGAGGGCTATCACATCGAACAATACTACGCCTCGCAGCCTTGGTCCGAAGAGAAAATTGCCATGAAATGGGATGGGGAATGGCACATCACGTATGAAACGTTCCGCGACATGGGCATTGCGTTCGGCGTGGCCATGGTATTGATCTATCTGTTGATCGTCGGGCAGTTTCAGTCGTTCATCACGCCCCTGATCATCATGGCGCCGATTCCACTGACGCTGATCGGTATCCTCCCCGGGCATTGGCTGACCGGATCGTACTTCACGGCCACGTCGATGATCGGCTTCATCGCGCTCGCCGGCATCATCGTGAGGAACTCCATCCTCCTCGTCGATTTCATTCAGCTACAAGAACGAGCGGGTGTTTCCTCATTGGAAGCCGTGATCAAAGCTGGTGCGATTCGGACGCGTCCCATCCTCCTGACGGCCGCCGCATTGATGGTGGGAGCTTTCGTCATCATTCTCGACCCCATCTTCCAGGGGTTGGCCGTTTCGTTGCTCTTCGGTGTCGGCGCCTCGACGCTCCTGACCCTTGTCGTGATTCCGGTGCTGTACTACCACCTGAGGGGAAGGCCGTCTGGATCGCGGCCGTACAATGCTGGCGCCGGGCTAGAAAACGGGGATGGCGTCCCTCACCGTGAGCATTCACGGGCAGTCCCACCTAGCGAAACGGTGACGATGGGAAAGGCGTCGGCGTAGGGTTGGGAGATGACCGGAAGGTGCTAGGGATTAACCTGGGTTTTGTGAATTAAATTACTAGGAATGGGAATTGTTCTCAGTGATGAGTCGCCTTGCTCTTGTCCGGCAGTGACTCCAGGCCTAGAATTGCGCCCTCACCCATGCCGCCAAGATCCGACAAGAAGAGTCCAAGGCGACCAGCTATACGTGAGCGACCCAGCAGACGGCGGCGCTCCGACAAGATCCAGCCCAGGGACGATCTCTTCGACAAGGCCTTCCGTTTAAGCCCTCATCCGATCAGTATCACGGAACTGGAAACCGGGCGCTGTCTCGAAGTCAACGACACCTGTCTGAACATTTTTGGGTTTCAACGCGATGAGGTCATCGGAAAGACGACGCTGATGTTGGGAATCTGGCCCGATCCTCACGAACGCGCCAAATTGATCGAGCGACTCCAATCAGAAGGAGCGATCCGAAATGCCGAAGTGTCGATGCGGATGAAGAACCAAGACCTGCGTCACTTCCTCATCTCGACGGAGCTGATCACTCTTGGCGGGAAACGATGTCTGCTGACGATCGGCAACGACATCACCGAACGCATACAAGCCGAGGGGGCGCTGCGCGAGCTCAACGAGCTGCTCGAACATCGGGTCGCCGAACGCACGGCGGCGTTGTGCACTGTGCAGGCGAGACAGCAGCTGCTCCTGCAAGCCACTCCTGTGGTGCTCTATGCACGCAGAACCGACGGCGACTTCGGCACGACGTTCATCAGCGAAAACGTCGTCCAGCAACTCGGTTACAGTCCGAAGGACTTCGTGGAGCATTCAGACTTTTGGGTCACTCGTCTTCATCCCGACGATCGCCCATGGGTCCTTGCCGATCTCACGCAAGCTTCCGAGCACGGACATCATGTGCACGAGTACCGTTTTCGCCATAAGGATGGAGCGTACCGTTGGTTGTACGATGAGGTGCGCCTCCTTCGCGATAGTGCCGGGGTGCCGGTGGAGCTCATCGGTTTTCAGATCGACGTCACCAGGCGCAAGCACGTCGAAGAGGAATTGCGCCGGCATCAAACGAAACTGGAAGAGCTGACCTCGAAACTGCTCATGGCTCAAGAGCTCGAACGGCAGCGTATCGCACGCGACCTGCACGACGACGTGACGCAACGGCTTGCAAGTCTGGCGGTCGACGCCGGCTCGCTCGAACGATTGTGTAGGTCCGAGCCGGTCTTGCTGCCGCACTGTCGCAATGTTCGAGAAGCCGCCGAACGGCTTGCGGATGATGTCCACAGCTTCGCCTACCGGCTCCACCCTTCCAGCCTGGAACATCTCGGCCTCGAGGCGGCGATTCGGGATCACGCTCATGAGTTCGCACAGCGCACGGCACTTGCCGTCCGGTGTATCTCGCACAACGTGCCGAAAGCGATTCCTCTCGAGATGGCCACCTGTCTGTATCGCGTGATGCAGGAATCCCTGCAAAATGTGCTGAAGCATGCGGATGCCTCGACGGTCGTGGTGCGCCTTATCGGGACTTCACATGGAGTCGGGGTCTGCATTCATGACGATGGAAAAGGATTTGAAGAGAATGAAGCCTCCGGCCGGGGACTTGGGCTTCTCAGCATGGAAGAGCGGGTTCGTTTGGCGGAGGGCACGTTCCGCATCCGCACGCATCTCGGTAACGGGACGGAAGTGCACGCCTGGGTTCCGCTTCCCGATGCCCGAACGGGAGGTAGCTCCTGACACGCAGACCTCGAGGGAACACCGTATGTTGACGCAGGTGTGAACACGACCATGGATGGGGTCATGCGGAGGCCGCGGGTGCTCTTAGCCGACGATCATAGCTTGATGCTCGCCGGCCTGCGCCGACTTGTCGAAGAGACGTGCGACGTCGTCGGTGCGGTCGAAGACGGTCGGGCGCTGGTGGAAGCGGTACAGCATTTAGAACCGGACCTGATCCTTTTGGATATCAGCATGCCGCTGCTCAACGGCATCGACGCCGCGCGCCAGATCCGGAAACTCCGCCCTTCGACCAAGCTTATTTTTCTGACCATGCATACGAGTCCCAGCTATGTGACGGAGGCCTTCCACGTCGGCGCCAGCGGCTACCTCTTGAAGCGGTCTGCGCCTATGGAGCTGCCGCTGGCTATTGAGGCAGTGCTGAAGGGGCAGCAGTATTTGACCCCCTCGATCACCAAGCCGGTGCTTGCGCAAACGATGGAGTTGGAAGAGGCACCGGCGATCAAGGGTTCCGCGGTGGAACTGACTCCGCGGCAGCGCGAAGTCTTGCAGTTGATCGGCGAAGGCAAAGGGACAAAAGCAATCGCCTCACTGCTCCAAGTGTCCGTGAAAACTATCGAATTTCACAAGACCTGCCTGATGAAGCAGTTGAATCTTCATACGACGGCGGAATTGATGCGCTATGCCATCACGCAGGGCCTCGCCAGCGAGCAGCCGTAACCGCTTTCGCCTCCTCCAAAATAAGACCATGCTCACTCGGTTCTATAGACTTCGCGACAGAAGGTGGTCGAACACGCGTGACCAATAGGCTTTCCGACCGTCCCCCTGTCATGCCTAAACCTGGTAACCTTCTCTCTCGAACCTAGGTAAACACCTCGTATTTTTGGATTATGGATCTCAGACCTTCCTTACCGTCGCTGTATCGATTCAGATCCACTGTATCTTCATCGATACATTGTCCTTCCGGAAAAACCGGTACAAGAGCCTCATAAAAGCCAGAAAACCACAATAAGTGAGTTCGAGGGCGGAAAATGATCCGGGGTGCATCTCTTGCATCGGGTTTCACGTAGTCGATGAAACCAGGGTATTCACTAGTCATTCCAAAAGATAAGCAATGCTACGGTGCCGCGACTTTTGACTTTGACTCTTGGTCGGTTTATTGGAGATACGGACATGGACGAATTAGGAGAAATGGTTGGGACCAGTTCCGCCATCCGAGCGGTCTTTGAGTTGGTCCGCAAGGTGGCAAAGACCGAGATGCCGGTGTTGATTACCGGTGAAACGGGTACGGGGAAGGAGCTAACGGCACACGCCATTCATGAGCGAAGCATGCGGAAGGAGGGTCCGTTTGTGCCGATCAATTGCGGAGCCATCCCCGAGACGCTCCTAGAGTCTGAACTCTTCGGACATGAGCGAGGAGCTTTTACCGGAGCGGTTCAACAAAAGAAAGGGAAGCTTGAAGCGGCGGCGGGAGGAACCCTGTTTCTGGATGAAGTCGGCGATCTCCTGTCATCCCTGCAAGTCAAGCTGCTCCGGTTTCTCCAGAAGGGCACGTTTGAGCGGGTCGGCGGTCACGAGACGCTCCACGTCGATGCCCGGATCATCGCTGCGACCAATGTTGATCTGAAAGCGGCCATCGACAAGAACCTGTTTCGAGAAGACCTGTATTATCGGCTGGGGGTGATGCACATTCATCTCCCGCCGCTTCGCGAACGTGGGGAGGACACGTTGCTCATGGCTATGCTTTTCCTCAAGCAAGCCGCCGCCTTACACCGCAAGTCGATACGAAGCTATACTTCCGAGGCGCTCAAAGCTCTTCGCTCGTATCATTGGCCGGGGAACGTGCGGGAGCTCAGCAATCGGGTGAGGCGTGCCGTCGTCATGGCGGAGGGGCCGGAGATTACCATGCACGACCTGGACTTGAGCGACGAGACTTTTCACGCAGACGATTCGCTGGATTCGTTAAGGGCGGCACATCGACGGATCGAAGTGGAATTGATCGTCAAGGCGATCAGCTTGCATCAAGGCAACTTGACCCGTGCGGCGCGCGACCTGGAAGTGAGTCGATCGACGTTGTACCGAAAGCTTCGCGCCTACAAACTGGAAAGGCTCGTACCCTCCGCTAACCTCAGCTACCCTGTAGCCGTTGGCGATTGAACGGCTGCCTGTCGAAGTTCGCTGCATGTGCGGGTCAGATGAAAAGATGAATTCCTGAGTAACCGAAGAAATTCAATTCCTATCCTAGCAAGGTTTTCATCGAAAACTAGGCATTTCGCTAGTTCATACGGATTCCTCTTTCTTCTAGGGTGGAACTCCTTTTCAAACAAGGAGGAGAATCCAATGGACACGACACCATTCATTGATCGCGTCAAAACCACCTTGGAACAAGCAGGTACGGACTGTCGGTTGGACGACATGATGGATCTCTGTCCTGATTTGACATGGAATCAGATGTTTCTCGCCATCGATGACTTGAGCAGGAAGGGAGCAGTGCGGGTGACGATAGAAGCCGACCGGACGTATAGGGTACAGGTCCGTCGTCCTGAGGCAAGCTCGAATTCACCTGTCATGGAACGAGAACAGAAAGTCGTATAGCCGTCCTCAGCAAGTGAATCCTAGGACAACTCACGAATACATGTGTGAGCATGTATGTTCCAAAGGGAGCTCGTTCATCCGCTGAAGCTGAAATATTCCAGGAAATGGAGGTGTCTATGCAGACTCACGTGCGTCAGAATACGCAGGAAGAAACCGGCAGGACCACCCCAACCGCCCTCAACCTGGCATGTGCTCATCAGCGTCTTATCGACGATATCCGGACCAGGGGTGGTGCACGCACAGGCAAGGTCCGATGTCTTGAATGTGGCGCTGTGTTTGATGATCCATATCGCGGCCAAAGATAACCCGGCTTGGTCGAATGCCGCGTTCTTGTCCGGCATCGGAGAAAGCAATAGAGGAAAGCAATAGAGGATCGAGGTCCACACCAAGAGACGTCGGTTTGGGAGCACGATCACACCGGCGAAGATCTCGTGCCGGGTTGCATGTCGGGACCGATGATCGGAGAGGAGTTCCGTATGTCGCCATATTCAATCTCACATGCTGAGGGTTCCATAGCTGACCGACCGAAGATGAAATGTATTCGTGTGTTGCTGGTGGACGACCACTTCCTCGTCCGGCAAGGGTTACGGAAATATCTTAGCCATCACATCGACATCGAATTGGTGGGTGAGGCAACGGATGGGGAAGAGGCAGTGAAGTTGACAGATTTGCTGAATCCAGATGTCGTGGTGATGGACATTAACATGCCGAACATGAACGGCATTGAAGCGACGGGCGCAATCATACGAAGACATCCACACCTGCCGATCATCGGCCTCTCATTTTACGTCGGCAATGGGAATCGAGAAGCGTTGTTGGAGGCCGGTGCCTGCCTGTTGCTCGAAAAGGGAACGGCGTATAAGCACCTGCCCCATGCGATTTATCAGGCCGTCGACAAGAGTATCAATACCGACTTGGCCAGTAACTAACCATCCCATCGCATAATGGAAGGACCAGGAGAGGAGCAGGCTTCTGCTCCAACTTTTTTACACACCCTCCTGACCTGTTGCTTTCTGCGACAGTAGGGTTGTTTTCTCTGTCGCAAGTTTCCCCTGTGCTGAAACTCTCCTTCCACGCGTGGTTGTTCAACTTGTGCATTTTCTCGTCAAAAGTGACTTTCGCTGAGATGCCACCGTACTGGGCTTCCTCCTTGCAGCCTGAGTCGCTCGGAATTAGGAATGCATCCATGCGGGTTCCTCAACGCACACGATTACACCGTCTTGCGGCAAGACTTGTTGTTTCTCTTTTCCTCGCCATGGTCGTCTGTGGGACGGCCATAGGACTCGTTGCTGCGGAGGAGTTAGGGAAAAACCCTCCGGAACTCAAGCTGAGTCTACGCGATGCCATTCAAGCCGCGGTCGACAACAACGTCAACGTGCGGTTGCTCAAAGAGCGCATCGCGGCCGCACAGGCTCACGCCAATACCAGTTTGGGTGCCCTGCTGCCGAACGTCGGAGGATACCTCAACGGCAGAAACCAAACAGTGAACCTTGCCGCCTTCGGCCTTCCCGCCGACCGGCTTGCAGGCCTCGGTCTCACCCGTAGCGTGACCGATCCCTTCGAAGTCTACGACGCGCGGGCGACTCTTGTGCAGAATATTTTCAGCCTCAGTCTTATTCAACGGTGGCGTGCGGCGAAATCGAGCGTCGATGTCGCCAACCTGGAAGCGGAAGTGACGAAGCGGGATGTGATGGCGACGGCCGGATTGCTGTACATC
Source organism: Nitrospira sp. (assembly GCA_037445435.1). Taxonomy (GTDB): domain Bacteria; phylum Nitrospirota; class Nitrospiria; order Nitrospirales; family Nitrospiraceae; genus Nitrospira_D. Next base: position 22,257 of record JBBIKN010000007.1, read on the forward strand.
GAGGTATTACGGGCCGATGAAGCGGTCAAGGCCCGAGAGGCAGACATCGAGCTGAGTCAATCGCTGCTGAAATTGGCGAGAGATCGCAAGGCGGTGGGCGTGGCGACGGGTTTGGACGTGACCCGTCAGGAAGTTCAGTTGGAAAACAACAAACAACGGCTGCTGGTCTCACAGAATGAGCTGGAGAGTGCTCGCCTTAACTTGATTCGCTCACTGGGAATCGCGTTCGATGTCCGGTTGGTGCTGACGGACGAACTCAAGTTCGTGCCGGTCGGATCTCAAGCTCCCGAGGAGGCGCTCGTGGCCGCCCGTGAACAGCGGTTGGAATTGAGGGCTCAAGAAAATCGACAGAGGCTCGCCGCGCTCACGCTCAGCTCCGTCACCACCGAACGGATACCCTCGCTCTCGTTGAATGGTGATTACGGTTGGATCGGCTTGAAACCGGAGGATGCGTTGGCCACGCGCTCGATCGGACTCACATTCTCAATCCCGATTTTCGACGGAGGTCAGCGAGAAAGCCGGATTTCCGAGAACCGCAGTCGGGTTCGACAAGAATCGATTCGTATGAAGGATGTATCGGATCAAGTCACATTGGAAGTCCGTAACGCCCTCTTAACGCTGGAGTCGTCCACCCAACAGGTCGGCGTGGCTGAGAAAGGGTTGGAACTGGCCTTAAAGGAATTAACCTTTGCCAAGGATAGATTTGCCGCCGGGCTCGTAACAAATATCGAAGTGACGAATGCACAAGCCTCGGTGGCGCGTGCACGGGACAATCAGATCGAAGCGTTGTTCCGGTTCAATGCCTCGCGCATCAATTTGGCACGAGCCAAGGGCGAAATCGAGAAGCTTTTCTGAAGACAGAACTCGATGGCGGTGACGAAAAAACAGATCATGGTCGTTCCCTTCTTGGCCGTTGTTGCTGGAGTCGGATATCTGGCGATGGACCGTTGGGTCTGGAACAGCGGCCTTCCAGACGGCTTGATTCAGGCCAATGGGCGCATCGAAGGCGATCATGTGACTGTGGCAAGCAAGTTCCCTGGCCGTATCAAAGAACTGCTAGTGCGGGAAGGAGCAACCGTCACGGGAGGGCAAGTGCTCATTCGACTGGATGATAGCCAAACGACCGCGCGCGTTCAGCAGGCAAAGCACGCGGCGGAGGCGTTGGAGGCGCAAGTTGAGGCAGCCCATGCGATGTTGGCCTTTCTTAACTTAGATGTGCCGCTTGCGATCGAACGAGCTGAGGCCCAAGTTGCTAAAGCCAAGGATACCGTAGACAAGGCTCTCTCCGTGGAACGTGAAGCGCGTAACGATGCACAACGCTTTCGGGATCTTGCCGCCAAGGATCAAGCGTCGGTTCAGCAGCGAGATCAAGCCGTTATGCGATGGGAGGTGGCGCAGAAAGACATCGCCTCGTCACGATCCGCATTGATCCAGGCAAACAAAGAACTTGCGCAGGCCGGACTCGGATGGAAACGGATACGCGCCAAGGAAGCTGAAGTGACGGCTTTGGAACGGCAGCGAGATCAAGCCTATGCTGCGCTTGCTGAAGCCGAGAGCGTGCTGAAGGATTTGACGATCACGGCTCCCACGAGCGGAACCGTCACCACGAGGATGGTCGATGTGGGCGAAGTGGTCGCAGCGGGAGCCCCGCTCCTCGAACTGGTCGATCTCGACCGTCTGTATCTGAAAGTCTATGTGCCGGAGGTGCAGATCGGGAAATTACGGCTCGATCTCCCGGCTCGCATCTACACGGACGCCTTTCCGGACCAACCGTTTGAGGCAACGGTGCGCTACATCGCGTCGAAGGCCGAGTTTACACCGAAAGAAGTCCAGACGCCGGATGAGCGGGTCAAACTGATCTACGCCGTGAAACTCTACCTGAAAGAGAATCCAGACCATCGACTCACACCCGGCCTCCCGGCCGATGCGATCATTCGGTGGAAAGAGGACGTGGCTTGGGTGAAGCCGAAGATGTGAGGGTGAAGGGAAGAAGGGAAAGGTAAAAAGTAAGGGGTGAGGATGAGGGATATATGACGTACTCGCTGCTTCGCTTTGGTCACTTGATCGGTCTTGTGCTCATCGGCGCGGGACTCATCGGAGTCTTCGTGTCCGATCTGCGCTCCCGTCAAGTGCGTGATCTGAGGCTCTTTGCGGAAGCGATCCGCCATGTCGGCCTGTTCTATGACGGATTGGTTGTGCCCGGTGCCGTCCTGCTTCTTCTCACCGGAGCCTGGCTGACCTGGATGGTCTGGGGTGGCTGGAATTTCCTCAACATTCCCTGGTTGGCAGGGATGGTCGGCCTGTTCGCATTTGAGTTTATCGAGGGGAATACCGTCACTCGCCTCTATTTCGTGAGAGTGCGTCGGCTCACGAAAGTCTCGTTGGAACAAGGAGGAGTAACGCCGGAGCTGGAGCGAGCCAGACACCAACACCTCCCGACATTCACTCATTTTCTCGATATCCCTATCCTATTGGTCATCGTCTCCTTGGGAGCGCTGAGGCCCGACACGTGGAGCCAATTTGCGGTCGGCACAGGGCTGGCTGTCCTGACAGCCACAGTGCTGACCATCACACTTCCACGACTCTATCCATGGGTTCCTCCGATGTTGGCGCCGCCGACGAGGGGAACATGAATACGACCACGGCTTCCAGGTACGACAATGGAGAGACGGCATCAGTCGTTCAGGAACTGCCTCTTGTTCGGGTGAGCGGTTTCGTCAAACGCTACAAGAAACATCCGGCGGTGGATGGTGTCGATCTTACAGTGCGCAAGGGTGAGATCTACGGCGTGATCGGGCCGGATGGCTCAGGGAAGAGCAGCCTCATGAAAGCGATTGCCGGTGTGCTGACCTATGACGAAGGTACGGTCGAAGTGTTCGGGACGGTGGTCGATTCGGAACGAGCCGCGGAGCGAGTGAAGCAACGAATCGGCTTTCTGCCGCAAGGCTTAGGGCTGAATTTATACCCCGATCTCTCCGTGGAGGAGAACATCGACTTCTTTGCGCGACTCAGGCTTGTGCCGGAGCGTGATCTCATTGAACGGAAGACCAGGCTGCTGGCCATGACCCGCCTCGACAAGTTCCGCGATCGGGCGATGAAGAATCTGTCCGGTGGGATGAAGCAAAAGCTTGGGTTGATTTGCACGCTCATTCATGAACCGGAGCTGGCGATCTTGGATGAACCGACCACCGGCGTTGATCCCGTATCGCGCCGGGATTTTTGGGGCATCCTGGCCGAGCTGCTGCAAGAAAAGGGCATGACCGCCCTCGTGTCGACGGCCTACATGGATGAGGCAGCACGGTTTCATCGGCTGTCCTTTCTCTCGAACGGGAAACTGCTTGTCTCCGGGACGCCAGCGGAAGTCCAGGCGCTGGTTCCCGGCTCAGTTGTCACGTTTGAAGCCACTCCGCAACCGGCTGCGATCAATCGGCTGAAACAGGTGTATCAGCAAGTCGACGCATTGGGTTCCAAGCTACATGTCTTCGACCATGAAATTGACCGCGATCAGGCCGTCAGGAACATTGAAGCCAGTCTCGGCGACATCAGGCCCGTTCAAGTTGAGGTGGATGATCCCGAGTTGGAAGATGTGTTCGTGTCTCTCCTCCTTCGCCAGACTGAGAATCAGCAGGAATTGACCATTCCCTCATCGGCAAGACGAGCGGAGTACTCCGGGCTTGCCATCAAAGCGCGCAAGCTTGTGCGTGACTTCGGTTCATTCCGAGCGGTGGATCAGGTGAGCTTTGAAGTGAAGCAAGGCGAAATCTTCGGTCTCTTGGGCGCGAATGGAGCGGGCAAGACGACGGTCATCAAGATGCTCAACGGCATCCTGTCCCCAACAGGGGGAGAGGGGTGGGTGGCCGGTGCCGACATGAAGACGGCGGGAGGTGCCATCAAGGAACGGATCGGGTACATGTCCCAAGCCTTTTCCCTGTATTTGGACCTGACGGTGGAGGAAAACATCGGTCTGTTCGCCGGCATCTACGGCCTCGATCGAGCCGCGACGGGCGAGCGACTGGCTTGGATTGTCTCCATGGCAGGATTGAAGGGATACGAGTCGAGTCGGACGAGCCGCCTCCCGATGGGAGTCCGTCAGCGGTTGGCTCTCGGTTGCGCCCTCGTGCATCAACCCCGAGTGTTGTTCCTGGACGAACCGACCTCCGGCGTCGATCCGATCGGCCGGCGCCACTTTTGGGAGATTCTCTCGCGTCTGGCACGCGAAGAAGGGGTCGCGATGCTGGTCACCACCCATTACATGAGCGAAGCCGATCATTGCGATCAGCTCGCGCTCATGTATGCAGGCCGAATCGTTGCGGAGGGGTCCCCATCCGAAATGAGGCGCCAAGTCGAAGTGGGTGCTGGACACCTCATGGAACTGACGGTTGACCGGCCTGGCCTGGCCGTTCGCCGACTGCAACGGGAAGGATTCCCCGGGGCGGCACTCTTCGGAACGAAAGTCCATCTGCTCTCGAAGAATCCCGGAGAAGAGGAAGGTCGCATTCGCGAGGTCCTGTTCTCAGCCGGCGTGCAGGTCAAGGCAATTACTCCACGACCCCTCAGTCTGGAAGACGTCTTTGTCCATCGGGTCATGGCGCTTGAGCAGCAGGAGCACGAAGGTACAAGAGGAGCCGCCCCGTGAATGTCCGCCGTGTTGCCGCCGTCGCGTCGAAGGAATGGCGAGAGACGGTGCGGGATCGTATGTTCCTGGCCCTGGCCTTCCTCATCCCGATGCTGTGGATGCTGGTGTTCGGCTACGGCATGGTCCTGGACGTCGAAAATATCCCCTATGCGGTAGTGGATCGAGATCAGAGCGCCTTAAGTCGCGATTATCTCTATCGCTTTCAACAGTCCCGCTATTTCGATTTTCAAGGAACCTTGTCGGACGAACGAGAGGCCGCCCCCTTATTGGCGGCGAGTCGAATCCGCGCCGCAATCATCATCCCCGAGAAGTTTCAAGAACGGCTACTGGCGGGGCAGCCGGTCGGCGTGCAAACGTTGGTCGACGGCACGTTCCCCCTCCGAAGCGACATCACGAAAGGCTATGTGATCGCCATTAATACGGCCTTCAGCACGGAACTCGTGGTGGCCCACGTGGCCCGTATCAAAGGTGTAACCCACGATCGAGCGCGCGAGCTTGTCCAACCGATTAAATTGGAGGTGCGGTATCTCTACAATCAGGAGGTCAAGAGCGCTTGGACGATCGCGCCGGCGCTCGTCATGTTCGTCTTGGCGCTGGCCCCACCTCTGCTCACTGCGCTGGGCGTCGTCCGCGAAAAGGAACGGGGATCGATCTATAACATCTACAGCTCGACGGTCAGCCGGTTGGAGTTCTTGATCGGCAAACTGGCGCCCTACGTGGCGATTTCGGCCTTCAACATCGTGATCCTCTGGCTCATGGCCGTCTATCTCTTTGGAGCCCCGTTCAAGGGCAACGGTTTGTTCTTCTACGCTGCTGCGTTGCTCTTTGTCTTCATCACGACCGGCCAAGGGTTGATCGTCAGCCTGCTCGTCGCTACCCAGCAAGCGGCGGCGATCATCACGGTGGTGCTGAGCATCGTTCCAACGATCCTCTACGGTGGGCTGTTGGTGCCGGTTTCCGCGTTGGGACCCGAGACAAAGGTGATCGCCCATCTCTTTCCCGCCATGTACTTTACGAACATCGTGCACGGCACCTTTCTCAAAGGAGTCGGGATCGAGGTGTTGTGGCCGGAGGTGCTCGTGCTGCTTGTGTATGCCACCGCACTCTTGAGCATCGGCTATTGGCTCTTCCGTAAAAGGCCGGCCCTATGACGGATAGAACGCCGACACCGATTCTTCAGTCTGTCTGGTGGCGGCGGCTCTTCGTCATGGTCGCGAAAGAGTTACGACAGCTCTTCCGCGATGCGGCACTGATCGGTTTTTTCTTCTGGGCTTTCATCATGGACGTCTATTTGGCCGGCAGCGGCACCAGTATGCAGCTTGTCAACGCCGGCCTCGTGGTGCACGACGCCGACCAGACCATATCGTCTCGGGAGCTCATCCATCGGTTCCATCCGCCGTATTTTCGGTTCGACGGGCTCGTCGACCATCCGGCAGCGGGCCTGCGGCGCCTGGATTTCGGGAAGGATGTCGTCTTTCTCGATATTCCGTCCCGCTTTCACGAGGTGTTGCTCGAAGGAGGAACCACGGCGGTGCAGATGCAGATCGCAGCCACCCACTCTCCCCAGGGGCTGTCCGCCGCCAGTTACGGAGCCAGGATCGTCGGAGAGTTCGGCCTTGACGTGTCAACGCGAGCGTTGGGCTCATCGATCAACGGCGATCTCTCGCTGCCTGTCGTCCGGAGCGATCATCGGGTTTGGTACAACCCGAATCAGGACGAATCTTGGTTCATGTCGATTTCTGAAGTCCTGACCATTACGACGATCTTCGCCGTGCTGTTGCCGGCTGCGGCACTCGTTAGGGAACGGGAACGAGGGACCGTTGAACAGCTGCTCGTTTCGCCCCTCTCCCCTTTTCAAATCATGTTTCCCAAAGTCGTCGCCATGACGTTGGTCATTCTAGCCGGCACCGCGATGAGTCTGTTTGGAATCTTGCACGGGATTTTTGACGTGCCGATGAAGGGGAGCCTCTTCCTCTATTTTGCAATGACCACTCTCTATGTCTTCACCATGGCCGGTCTCGGGCTTGTTGCTGCGACGATCGCAAGCAATCAGACGCAAGTTAGCTTGATGACGATTCTCGTCGTGGCCCCGATGATCAACTTGTCGGGGACATGGACACCACCGGAAGCCATGCCGGTGTGGTTGCGGGAGCTGATGTTGCTCTCTCCACTTCATCATTTCGTCAACATCAGCTACGGCATCCAATTAAAAGGAACTGGGCTCGATATTCTCTGGCCGTCGGTCCTGTCGATGGCCGCCTTAGGCGGAGCCTTGTTCGGATTCGGCCTGTGGCGGTTCCGAAGACAATTCGCGTAAACAGGAGCGGTATTGCAAGAACGCTGATCGATGAAGCACAGGAGTCCTCCAAGAAGAGGGTATGACGATGCCGAAGAAGATCGGGTATGGACTCATCTTGCGGGCCATTCCGTATGTGCGGGCGATTCCATGGATGGGTCTGATGCAGACCGATCTGGATCTCTTCAACAGAACCGACAGGCAATGCATGGCATGATTGAGACACACTTCGAAATGATTTAATGTGAACGTGCTGCTTAACTGAGAAGGCGCGAACATTTCCTCCCGCCTCGATTGACGTACGACGAAGTGCGAGTCATCAAACAGGGGCGCACGTAACATGACAGATCGATCGAACGACGCTCTGGTCGCCTATTTCTCGATGGAAATCGGATTGGATCCAAGCATGCCGACCTATGCCGGAGGTCTCGGCGTGCTGGCCGGCGACACCATCCGGTCTGCTGCCGATCTGGAGATTCCGATGGTCGCGGTGACGCTGTTGCACCGACGCGGCTATTTTTATCAACGGCTGGATGAACGAGGTTGGCAACATGAAGAGCCGGTCGCGTGGCCGATCAACGATTTCTGCAAATCGGTGGATCAGCGTGTCACTGTTGACATCGAAGGTCGTCCCGTGCACGTCGGAGCTTGGCAGTTTCGAGTCCGGGGTGAATCGGGCCAAGACGTGCCGGTCTATCTTCTCGATACCGATCTCCCGGAGAATCAACCATGGGATCGCACGCTAACGGATTTGCTCTATGGAGGTGACGACCACTATCGGCTCTGCCAGGAGGTCGTATTGGGGTTCGGTGGCTTCAGCCTCCTGCGTACGATGGGATACGGACAGATTCGACGGTTCCATATGAATGAAGGGCACGCGGCCTTGCTCGTGTTGGCTCTTCTCGAGGAGAAACTGGCCTCCCGCGCCCCAGAGACAGCGGTCCCGGCCGATCTCATCGATGCCGTTCGTGAACACTGTGTGTTTACGACCCATACGCCGGTGCCGGCAGGTCACGATCAATTTCCCCACGACCTTGCGACTCGCGTACTGGGCGACCGACGCTGTGCCTGGCTCCAAGCCTGCGGTCATGACCATAGTTTGAACATGACGCAACTTGCGTTGCGTGGCTCACGGTTCGTCAACGGAGTCGCGATGAAACACGGCGAGGTCTCGCACAGCCTCTTTCCCGGTTATCCGATTCACTCGATTACCAACGGGGTCCATGCCGTCAATTGGGCCGCGCCTTCGTTTCAAGCGCTCTATGATCGGCACCTTCCGGACTGGCGGCATGATCAGCTCTCGCTTCGGTATGCGATCAGCATTCCGGCGCAGGAGATTTGGGCTGCGCACATGGAGGCGAAACGGGCGCTCGTCGACTATGTCAATCGTACGACGAATGTGGGGTTCGATCGGGACGTCTTGACGATCGGATTTGCCAGACGGGCCACAGCGTACAAACGAGGGACCTTGATTTTTCACGACATCGAACGATTAGCCACGATTGCCCAACAGGTCGGGCCGTTGCAAATCGTCTTTGGAGGCAAGGCGCATCCGCGCGATCAAGATGGGAAAAACCTGATTCACAGGATTCACGAGCTGCGTGATGCCCTGCGGGGCAAGGTCTCGGTCGCCTATCTGACGAATTATGACATGATGCTGGCGAAGATTCTCTGTGCCGGCGTAGATGTGTGGCTCAACACCCCGCTTCCGCCGATGGAGGCTTCCGGGACAAGCGGTATGAAGGCGGCGATCAACGGAGTTCCGAGCTTGAGCATCCTCGATGGGTGGTGGATCGAAGGGCATGTGGAAGACGTGACCGGCTGGTCGATCGGTGATCGGATCGAGGCGAGCCTTGAATCACGCGAGGGCGTGGATATTCGCGATGCCTCCGCGCTGTACGATAAGCTGGAACAGAAAGTCTTACCCTGTTTCTACCAGGATCGTGAGCGGTTTATCGAGATCATGCGTCATGCGATCGCTTTGAATGGGGGATTCTTCAATACCCAGAGGATGATGGCACAGTATCTGCACAATGCCTATCGATTGGTCGGGGAGTATGTTCGTCGCGGGTGAAGTCGCATGCCGATTCGTAAGCTGAAAATGCAACAATCATGACAACAGAGACCGCTTCAGTCACTGGTGCCGGCTCGATCTTGGTGATCAATGGAGGATCGTCCACACTCAAATTTGCCCTCTTTGAGACAGGCAATCCTCCCACTCGTGGGTTATCCGGTTCATTCGACCGCATTGGATCGACGGAAGGAGCATTCAAATGGACGAATGAAGCAACCGGTACCGTTGAACGTCAGACCATCAAGCTGTCAGACCACGGAGCCTGCATTGAGCCCATGATGGCTTGTGTCAAAGAAAGGCTTGCGCACAATCCACTTCGGGCGATCGGGCACCGGGTGGTGCATGGTGGAAAACATTATCATGAGCCGCAACTGGTGACACCGGCGGTCATGGACGAGCTGGAACGATTGAGTCCCTATGATCCACAGCATCTACCGGCTGAAATCGCACTGATCAAGGGATGTGCGGAACGGTATCCTAATCAGCCGCAAGTCGCCTGTTTCGACACGGCATTTCACCAGGACATGCCGCGGGTTGCGCAACTGCTGCCGATACCAAGGCGGTACGAAAAACTGGGTATTCAGCGCTATGGATTTCATGGGTTGTCGTATGCTTTTTTGATGAAGGAGTTGGAGCGTGTCGGTGCACCACAGGAGTATAGGGGCCGTGTTATTCTCGCCCATTTGGGAAACGGCGCGAGCCTGGCGGCGGTGAAAAACGGAAAGGCTCTCGATACGACGATGAGCTTCACTCCCGCCTCCGGCTTGCCGATGAGCCGCCGATCGGGGGATCTCGATCCGGGGCTCGTCTCCTATCTGGCTCGGACCGAAGGCATGAGTCCGGATCGGTTTCATCAAATGATCAATACAGAATCAGGTCTGCTCGGCCTGTCCGAGACGAGTTCCGACATGCGGGATTTACTCAACCGAGAACAGAGTGACCCGCGAGCGGCCGAGGCGATAGAGTTGTTCTGTTACCAGGCCAGAAAATGGATTGGTGCGCTGGCCGCCGTATTGGGTGGATTGGATACGGTAGTCTTCAGTGCCGGGATCGGGGAGAATTCCCCTGCGATTCGAGCGCGCATCTGCGCCGGATTGGGATTTCTCGGGATCATGATCAATGAACCGGCCAATGCGGCCAATCAACCGGTGATTTCAACCGAAGAGAGTCGAGTGAAGGTGCGCGTGATGCGCGCGGATGAAGAGCGCCAAATCGCGGAGTCAGTCACTCAATTGTTGAACAAGGGGATGCCTCGCTGAGGAAGCATGATGAAGAAGAACACAACACCATTGAACATGACCTTACTGAAGCAGATGGACGCCTATTGGAGAGCGGCCAACTACCTCTCGGTGGGACAGATCTATCTCTACGATAATCCGTTGCTGACGAAGCCGCTGACGCGCGCCCACATCAAGCCACGCTTGCTGGGCCATTGGGGAACGACGCCAGGGTTGAACTTCATCTATGTGCATCTGAACCGCATCATCAAGGAATATGACCTCAATATGATGTATATCGCCGGGCCAGGCCATGGGGGACCAGGGCTTGTCGCGAATGCCTACCTTGAGGGCACGTACAGTGAAATCTATCCTAACATCACGCAAGATGAGCTGGGCATGAAGCGACTATTCAAGCAGTTCTCCTTTCCAGGGGGCGTTCCCAGCCATGTCGCACCGGAAACGCCTGGTTCAATTCACGAGGGAGGGGAGTTGGGCTATGCCCTCTCGCATGCGCACGGAGCCGTATTCGATAATCCAGACTTGGTTGTGGCCTGTGTCATCGGCGATGGTGAAGCGGAAACCGGCCCGCTCGCGACCAGCTGGCACTCCAATAAATTCCTCAACCCGGTCACTGACGGCGTCGTCCTGCCCATTCTTCATTTAAACGGGTACAAGATCGCGAGTCCGACGATCCTGGCGCGGATCAGCCATGAGGAGCTGGAACAGCTCCTCCGCGGGTATGGGTATCTACCGTATTTCGTCGAGGGCCACGACCCTGAAACGATGCATCGGCTCATGGCGTCAACGCTCGATACCGTCGTGCAGGATATCCGAGGAATCAAGGCCGCCGCACTTCGAAGCGGAGCCAACGAGCGTCCGCGTTGGCCGATGATCGTGCTACGGACTCCCAAAGGGTGGACTTGCCCACCAGAGATCGACGGCAAGCGGACCGAAGATTATTGGCGGTCTCATCAAGTCCCGATGGGCGATATGGACAAGCCCGCGCATGTCAAGATCCTTGAACGGTGGATGAAGAGTTACAAGCCGGCAGAGCTCTTCGAGAAAACCGGACGATTCAAACCCGAGCTTGCCGAGCTGGCACCCAAAGGAGACCGTCGTATGAGCGCGAATCCTCATGCGAACGGTGGTCTCCTCTTGAAAAGTTTGCGCTTGCCGGATTTCCGCCAATACGCCGTCGTCGTGAAGGAACCGGGCATGATCGAGGCTCAAGCCACCCGTGTCATGGGAACGTTCCTGCGCGACACGATGGCGCTGAACATGGACAACCGAAACTTCCGTCTGTTCAGCCCCGATGAGAACAACTCCAACCGTTGGCAGGATGTCTTGGACGTGACGAACCGGACGTGGATGGCGGAGCGCCATCCCTATGACGACCGTCTCGCTCCGGATGGCCGAGTGATGGAAATGCTCAGCGAGCATCAATGCCAGGGATGGCTCGAAGGCTACCTCCTGACAGGCCGACACGGATTTTTCTCCTGCTATGAGGCCTTCATTCACATCATCGACTCCATGTTCAACCAACATGCCAAGTGGTTGAAAGTCTGCCGCCACATCCCGTGGCGGAGGCCGATTGCTTCGTTGAATTACCTGTTGTCTTCCCATGTTTGGAGGCAGGACCATAATGGGTTCAGCCATCAGGATCCCGGTTTCATCGACCATGTCGTCAATAAAAAGGCGGAGGTGATCAGGGTGTATCTTCCACCCGACGCCAACACCCTCTTATCGGTGACCGATCATTGTTTGCGCAGTCGAGACCATGTCAACGTGATCGTGGCCGGTAAGCAATCGGCGCCGCAATGGCTCGACATGGATGCGGCGGTGAAGCATTGCACGGCGGGCGTCGGCATTTGGGAATGGGCCAGTAACGACAAGGAGAGCGAACCCGATGTCGTGATGGCCTGTTGCGGTGATGTGCCCACGATGGAAACGTTAGCCGCCGTCACTTTACTGCGAACGTACCTGCCGGAGGTGAAGGTACGCGTGGTCAACGTAGTGGACCTCATGAAGCTGCAACCGCCGGCCGAACATCCGAATGGATTGTCCGACCGTGATTTTGACTCTTTGTTCACCACGGACAAGCCGATCATCTTCGCCTTCCACGGCTATCCCTGGCTGATCCATCGGCTCACCTACCGGCGGACCAACCATAAGAACTTGCATGTACGCGGCTACAAAGAAGAAGGCACGACCACGACGCCGTTCGACATGGCGGTGATGAACGATATCGACCGGTTTCATCTGGCTGCCGATGTCATCGACCGCATCCCCTTGCGTGGCTCGCGCGCGGACTATACCAAGCAGGCTCTCCGAGACAAACGCGTGGAGCACAAACAATACATCGCCCAGTACGGGGAAGACATGCCGGAGATCAGACAGTGGAAATGGGCCAGTCGCAAGAAGCCTGCTCCGCGTAACTGACAGCAACCCTCGACCGTTCCGAAAACACATGAATTTCCTCACGGAAATATGCTATCGAAAAGGGCCTGTGAAGGGTGTCCCATGTGGAGCATCCAGGAATATCAGAGGGGAGGAAAGGCATGGGCCGGAGAGTGTGTTGCGATCGATGGAGTATCGGAATACTGTCATTTGTATTTCTCCTGACAGGACAAGCATATGCGACCGAATCGGACGGTAAGAAGGGTGATGATGGGAAGCCCCAGGATGTTCTGGATTGCCGGTATCAGCAACTTGACGGGGAGGAAATAGACCGTGAATGGTTTCCCCCGGACGATCTGTTTCGTCCTCTCTTGGCAGATCCGAAGCAACCCCAGTTCTTTGCCCTCTGGCAATCGATCCAGTCTCGCAATGAACGGACCACTGCGAACATCGGATCGGTTGGCATTGGGGAGAATTTCGGGTTTTTTACCAGGCGTCAGGGATGTAACGGATGGCAGATCAGTCTCCTGACCGGCATTTTTGCGCAATTTGACCTTGATACGTCGAATTCCGCACTCATCAATGTCGACTTCAACGTGGGGGTGCCGCTGACCTGGCGCCACGGAAATTGGTCCGCGCGCATACGCTTTTATCATCAGAGTAGTCACATCGGGGACGAGTTCCTGGGGGCCAACCCGGGCTTTCAGTCGATTGGCCTTCAATATGAAGAAGTGGATATGATTGTGTCCTACGACGTCCGGAGATGGCTGCGCCTGTACGGGGGAGGAGCGGTCTTGGTCAATCGCCAACCCTCCACGATCGACCGATTGACGGGACAATGGGGATTCGAAGCGCGGACTCCAACCCCTATGGGGCGATCTCATGTGTTCGGTCTGCTCTCGAATCCGATTCTCTTTTCGCCCCTGCTGACGGCGGACTTCAAGTCAGTCGAGGAGCAAAGTTGGTATATCAACACCAACGTGCTCATGGGGTTCGATATGTCTCGGGCGGGTACCTTTAAACGCTTACGGATTCTCTTCAACTACTATCATGGCTATAATCCGTATGGGCAATTCTTCTATTCGCAGAAGACCGAATCGTTCGGAGCCGGCGCCTATTTTATGTTTTAGAGTGGTGCGTGAACATGAAAACCGGTCAATGTTCAACTCGGTCCCTGAGTAAGATCCCGTTCAGCATCGGGAAGGAGCAACACCGATGAATAATAAGGTCTCATTTTCCATCTGGTACATCTTCCTCGCCATCATGGCGGTGGTGATGGTGCATGACTTCATTCTTGCTCTCAATAAGGTCGAAGAACTCCCGTACAGTGAATTCAAAAGACTGGTGGCGGACGGCAAGGTCGCGGAAGTCTCCGTGACCAGCCAAGTGCTGACCGGAAAGTTGAAACCTGAAGGCGACTCCAAAGAGCAGAAAGTCTTTGCCACCGTGCGTGTCGAAGACCCCGATCTCGTCCGTGAACTCAACCAACATGGGGTGACGTTTACCGGTGTGATTGAATCAACGTTCTGGCGCGATCTTCTTTCGTGGTTGATCCCGGTCGCACTCTTCGCCGGGATCTGGTTTTTCATCTTCAAAAGATTAGGGCAAGCCCAGGGCGGCTTTATGCAGGTCGGCCAGTCGAAGGCCAAGATCTATATGGAGAAGGACGTCAAAGTGACATTCGCGGACGTCGCCGGGGTAGACGAAGCCAAAGAAGAACTGCGTGAGGTGATTGAGTTCCTGAAAACCCCGGAGAAATTCACCAAGCTTGGGGGAAAGATTCCCAAGGGAATCCTGCTCGTCGGCCCGCCGGGGACGGGTAAGACGCTGCTGGCCCGAGCTGTGGCTGGCGAGGCCGGAGTGCCGTTCTTCAGCATCAGCGGTTCAGAGTTCGTCGAGATGTTTGTGGGGGTCGGCGCCGCGCGGGTCCGCGATCTGTTCGAACAGGCGAAGGGCAAAGCTCCCTGCATTATTTTCATCGATGAATTGGATGCGCTCGGAAAGGCGCGGGGTGTGGGGCCCATGGCGCACGAGGAACGTGAACAAACCCTCAACCAGTTGTTGGTCGAGATGGACGGATTCGATCCACGGGTCGGCGTGATCCTCATGGCCGCCACGAACCGTCCTGAGATTCTCGATCCCGCCTTGTTACGTGCGGGACGATTCGATCGCCATGTGACCGTGGATCGCCCCGACAAAAAGGGTCGTCTGGATATTCTTCGTGTTCATGCCCAAAAGGTGGCGTTGAGTTCGGATGCCGATCTCGAACAGATCGCGGCGATGACCCCCGGGTTTTCCGGTGCCGATCTCGCGAACGTCGTCAACGAAGCGGCGTTGCTCGCGGTGCGACGTGGCAAGGACCAGGTGGGTATTTCCGAATTGCATGAAGCTGTGGAACGAGTCATCGCCGGGTTGGAGAAAAAGAATCGCGTCCTGAACAAGATGGAGAAAGAACGGGTCGCGTTTCACGAAACCGGCCACGCACTCGTCGCTCTTTCCATACCGGGCTCCGATCACGTGCAGAAAATCTCCATCATTCCGCGCGGCGTCGCGGCGCTGGGCTACACGTTGCAGCTTCCGACGGAAGACCGGTTTCTGATGACGAAGTCGGAATTGGAGAATAAAGTTGCTGTGTTGCTCGGCGGGCGGATTGCCGAAGAAACCATCTTCGGGGAAGCCTCCACCGGTGCACAGAACGATCTTGTCAAGGCCACCGACATCGCAAAGAGCATGGTCAAGGCCTACGGCATGAGCGAGAAACTCGGCACCATCACGTTGGAACGAGAACGCCAGCCTCAATTCCTCCAGCTTCCGGTCGCATCTGAAAAAGGCGACTATTCCGAAGAGACCGCCCGTGAAATCGATTGCGAAGTGCGGCGGATCATCGACGAGCAGTACGGACGGGTGCGGCGATTGTTGGAAGACAAAAAATCCGCATTACAACGAGGCGCAAAACTTGTGTTGGAGCGCGAGGTGATTACGGGCGCGGAACTGAAGGCGATCATGGAAAGCAATTGAGCTCGGTGCGGGGATTCCTCGCGGTCGTCGGAGACGGAGATGATTGTGTGAGAGGGCATGCCGGATACGTGAAGAGTCACGATGACCGATGGAGTGAACTGGGTGGAACAGGCAACCATCTCTGTCAAAGATAATGTGGTTCTCTGCCGGGGGTCTTGGACTCTTCCATACTTGTCCCAATTGGAGCGGGGAAGCCGAGCGCTTCGATGGCCTGAGGCTCCCACTGTCCTCTACGACGTTGGCGAAGTGACCGCGATGGATACGGGCGGCGCGCTCATCCTGCAACGCTGCATCGACGACGTAAGGCGCAAGGGGCACCAGACAGCCCTCCAAGGGTTGAAACCGGAATTCGCCGAACTACTGGAGAAGGTAGAAGCACAGTGGTCTCGGTCCGAGCGCGGAGCCGCCGTCCCCAGAACGAGGTGGACTGAAGATCTCGAGCGTGCCATACGGTCTCGGCAAGTCTCCGCGATTCGGGCCCTCGCATTCCTCGGAGAAAGTACGATCGCGTTCGGCCGAGCGCTGATACGGCCAGGTACCATACGATGGCGGGCGCTCTTGCGGATCGTGGAACTGGACGGCGTGCGGGCCTTGCCGATCACCGGCCTGCTGACCTTCTTGGTCGGCGTCGTGATCGCGTATCAGGGCGCGGAACAGCTCCGTAAGTTCGGCACGAACATTTTTATCGTGGATCTAGTCGGCATTTCGCTGTTGCGCGAAATCGCTCCTTTGATCGTGGCGATCCTGATCGCCGGTCGTTCCGGATCCGCCTATGCGGCTGAAATCGGCACCATGAAGGTGACGGAGGAATTGGATGCGGTGCGGACATTAGGCATCTCGCCGATGAATCTGCTCGTGTTGCCGAGGTCGATGGGTTTAGTCATTGCCCTCCCTCTCTTGACGGTGTATGCGGACGTGGTGGGGGTGTTCGGCGGCATGTTGATCGCACTAGGAGAGCTCAACGTGAGTTTCGTCGAGTTTGTGGCTCGCTTCGAGGAAGCCGTCCCGCTGCGACATTTCTTGATCGGGTTGGGGAAGGCGCCGTTCTTTGCGGCGATCATCGCCTTGGTGGGGTGTTATCAAGGATTTCAAATCAGAGGTGGGGTGGACGATGTCGGCCGACATACGACGATCAGCGTCGTGCAAGGGATTTTTCTTGTGATCGTGTTCGATGCGGTCTGTAGCATCCTTCTCAATTGGTGGGATCTGTAGCAGGGAGGCGCATGAAGGTCGAGGTTGAGGTCAAGGCTAAGATTGAGTTTGTGCACGTGACCTTAACCTTGACCTCTTGCCGTGTGGGTAGGCACTCATGATGCCGTCCGTCGCCACTCTCGAAGCACCGGTGATCGACGTGAGCCACGTCGTGACGAGGTTTGGACCGGCTGTCGTACATGAAGACATCAGTCTGTCTATTCGGAGAGGTGAAATCTTTGCGATTGCGGGCGGCAACGGGTGCGGGAAGACCACGTTGTTGCGGGAGATCATCGGTCTGATCGCACCCTCGGCGGGAACGATACGGCTGTTCGGAATAGACAGCCGGCGATTGGAGGCAGGCGATGGCCATCCGATCCACCGCCGGTTCGGCGTGATGTTTCAGCATGGCGCTCTGTTCAGTTCGTTCACGCTGGCGGAGAATGTCGCCGTGCCATTGCGGGAGCACACCACGCTGAGCGCTGAATTGATTCGCGACATCGTTGCCGCCAAAATTGCGATGGTAGGATTACCGCCGGACAGTGCCGTGAAATATCCCAACGAACTCAGCGGAGGGATGCGGAGGCGGGCCGCGCTCGCCCGAGCGATCGTCATGGACCCGGAGTTGTTGTTTCTTGACGAACCGACGGCTGGGCTCGATCCGATCATCGCTGCGGGATTCGACGACCTCGTTCTTTCGTTGAAGAGTCTCCTAGGGCTGACAGTGGTGATGGTGACGCACGATCTGGATTCACTGTGGCGGATCGCCAATCGTGTGGCCGTGCTCGGTCGTGGAAAAGTCCTCGGCATCGGCACGATGCAGGAATTGTCTCGCTCGGACGACCCTGTGATCCGGGAATATTTTCAAGGTCCACGTGGAAGGGCAGCGAAAGAACAAGCGGCGTGGAACCACGAGAGACGCCGCGCGTGAAGCATGTCTTGATGGACGAATTGCTCGTCTGATGAAATACGAACAGCAAGATTTACGCGACTGAAGGCATAATGGATGGAACCCAAGGTCAACTATATCCTGGTCGGCGCGTTTGTGGCGTTTCTTGGAGCGGCTGTCCTGGCTGGAATTTTGTGGTTAGGGAAAACCGACTACCGCGGCGCTTACGACCGGTACGAAGCCTACATGAAGGAGTCGGTCGCGGGATTGAGCATCGATTCCACGGTCAAATATCGGGGTGTCGATGTGGGGCGGGTCAAGGCTATTGCCTTGAATCCCAATAATCCCGAGGAAGTTTTGCTGACCATGGACATTGTGCGTGGGACGCCGATCAAGACCGATACGATTGCCGTACTCGAGACACAGGGGCTCACCGGTCTCGCCACCATCAATTTGACCGGAGGGAGCCGAGAAGCGCCCCCATTGCAGGCACAGGAGGGACAAACCTACCCGGTCATCAAGACTGGACCCTCGCTTTTCTACCGTTTGGATGAAGCGGTCTCCCGCTTGCTTTCTGAAGAAGGTCTGGCCCAACTCTTGATTGATCTTGATACGGCTGCCAAAGGGGCGGCGAAGGTCCTTGATGAAGACAATCGTGCCAAGCTGAAGCGAACGATCACGGATCTTTCAGACGTCGCTCAAACCATTGCAGCCCATAAAAACCAGATCGGGCAAACCCTGAACGGCGCAGCCAGAAGCGCCGACAATCTTGTCAAGCTGACCGCGTCCTTGAATGCGGAGGTTCCGACCTTACTCGCTGGAATCAACAAAAGCGTCGCGGCGCTGAACACTGCGACCGACGAACTGGCTCGCACCAGCAAGACCGTTGGAGCGGTCGTCACTGAAGCCAGACCCGAACTGCAACAGTTCACCCGACGGACTCTGCCCGAGGCCGGTTTGTTGGTGACGGAGCTGCGCCAGCTCACGGGGACGTTGACGCGTGTGGCGCGGGAGTTGGAGCGAGAGCCGAGCGCGCTGGTGTTCGGACGAAAGGCCCCGTCACGCGGACCGGGGGAATGACGGCAGAGCTGTGGCGTGGTCATAAGATGATGAACTATCGACTGGTATATGTCGTGGGGGCACTGTTGGCATTGACGACGGCTGGTTGCCTGTCGCCCCTGGGTGAGACTCCGAAGATCCACACCTATCAATTGAACCTGGACAACTGGCACGGCGAAGCACATGCCGCCGATACCGGTGCGCCGGTCCTTCTGGTGAGCATGCCACATGCTGAGCCGGGATTCGAAACACCCCGAATGGTGTATGTCAAACGCCCGTATGAGTTGGAGTATTACGCGGTGAATCAATGGGCCGATGCACCCGCACGCATGTTTATGTCGTTGCTTGTGCGCGTGCTGAATCAAAGCGGAGTATGGCGTGACGTCGTATCCTTACCGAGTTCGGTGCCGGAAGACTATCGCCTCGATACGTATGGACTGGCGTTGCAACAGGAGTTTTTCCAACAACCCAGCCGCGTCAGGTTGACCGCTCGGATGCAACTCGTGGACATGAAGCAATCGTCGATCGTGGGGATGCAGACTTTTGAAGTGACTGAAATGGCGTCGAGCGAGGATGCATATGGCGGTGTGTTGGCCGCCAACCGAGCAGTCGCCGCGATGCTTGGTCAGGTGGCGTCGTGGGTTCGAGAATGCGTTCAGCGCTCGCCGGAATGCCGCCGTTAAGGCGGTGCTTGCAAGACCAAGTAAAAGCGAGGGCCGTGAAAAGCCTCGGCCTCTCTGTCTGTTGTGCACTGACGACGGTCTGTTGGCTCGTGGCTTCGGCGCCCGATCTTGAAGCGGGTGAGAGAAACCTGGCGCGAGGCAAACAGGTCTATGATAAGTATTGCTCGGCTTGCCACGGTCCGCGGGGGAAAAGGGAATGGGTCCGTCCAGTTTGATCCTTCCGTGGCGGATCTGACTTCCAGCGACGTGCTCCTGAAGCCGGATTCCCGCCTCCTCACAAGCATCCATGAAGGACGACCGAATACCGCTATGGATGCCTGGAAGTCCAAACTGTCAGACGAGGCCATCCGCGACGTGCTGGCCAATGCTCTGACGTTCCCTCGCCGATTGAGCCGATGAACCGGTATGAGAACCTCGTGGAAAACGGGGATCAGTTTCGGATTAACGTCTGGGGTCATCACCACGCTCGGTCTGATGGTGGGACTGCACTCCGGAACGCATTCGCGCGCCATTGTGATCGGCGGCATTCTGACGATCGCCATCGCCGACGCCATGTCCGATGCCCTGGGCATCCATGTGTCTGAAGAGTCCAAGAACAGCGCCCCTACGAGCCAGATCTGGGAAGCAACGCTCGCCACATTCGGCGCGAAATTTGTGGTCTCGGTCACCTTCATCATGCCGGTCATATTCGCTCCGCTCGATCAGGCGATCATCATCAGTGTAGCCTGGGGGTTGCTCTTGCTCATGGCCCTGAGTTTTTTTATCGCACGAGCACAGGCGAGTGCCCCCTGGAAGGTTATTGGAGAGCATCTCTTCATTGCTCTCTGCGTGGTGGCGATCACGCATGCAGTCGGTGAGTGGGTGAAGGAGTTCGTGGAAGCGGAATGATCGGGCAAAGCAGAGGAGTGACGAAGCATGATCAGACAATGCGTGGCAAGGAAATGGGTTCTGCTCTCGATCGCAAGTGGGGCATTTCTGGCAATGCAACAGCCGACCTGGGGAGCGGGGTCTGGCGAGGGCTTTCCGACACATCGGCCGCACCGGGTCGTCATGCACCTTAACTCCGGCGACGAGCAAGTCCAGCGCGGTGCGCTCAATAATATCAAAAACCTCTACCAGGCATTGGGTCGAGAACGCCTCACAGTTGAGCTGGTTGTGCATGGCGCGGGGCTCCCGTTTCTGATAAAGAACCGTACGACGTCTGCTGCTGAGTTGACCGATTTGAAGCAGATCTACGACGTACAATACACCGCCTGTTCGAACACGATGAAAGCCATGAACGTGATGAGAGAGGATTTGATCGACGAAGTAGGTGACACGGTTCCGGCAATGGTTCGGCTGATGGAAAGACAAGAGCAAGGGTGGGCGTATATCAAACCGTAACAACGGCCACCGGTCACGGACCAGGAGGACGAATGGACCAAAAGAGCAAAGTGTACCTGTATCAGACCGTCGCGAAGTGGACGGAACAACGAAAGGGAATCATCGCCTGCGTGGGAAAACCTGATATACAAGTGGCCACCCCTCCGGAGTTCATGGGGCACGAGGGCATTTGGTCCCCTGAAGATCTGTTCGTCGCGTCCGCCAACGTCTGTTTGATGACGACGTTTCTGGCTGTGGCAGAACGGGCGGGACTTGCCTTCTCCGCCTATGAGAGCACGGCGGAAGGTCGGCTGGAGCTGGTGGAGGGCAAGTTTCAATTCACCACCATCACGATCCGGCCTTTCATCACGTTGAAGTCCGGGGATGATGCGGACAAAGCCACGGAGCTGATCGAAAAAGCCGAGCGGAGTTGTCTGATTTCCAATTCAATGAAAGCCCAAGTGATCTTGGAGCCGGTCATTCACTAGAACCTATCTCAAAATTGGAAAGCGAGACGCAATCGGTTTTCCTTTGAGCGTCACGGCATCGACGAACGGCGTTATTTCCAAGGAGTCTGCATGCGGCTCGCAGTTGATGCCCGTGGTCAACGTGGCTTCCTCACGAACATCGATTTTGAGATAGGTTCTAGCCTGCCTCAGTCTGCTTCCTCGCTCGTTCCTTGGGGAAGAAGCACGTAGCCGCAGTTTCCTCGTTAACCCCTGCTCTTCCTTATCGCCAGTTTGCTTGCCCACGAACCGACAACGAATTGGGGGACGGAAAGTATCGTCATGGCGACCAGGGAAAGCGGCCACAGCGACAGCGAATTCCCAGCCATCGCGAGAGCGAGTGCCTGGCCCGCAGCCATACTCATGACCCACCGCCAGGGGCGATCGGGAAAGCGATAGCCGATGACAAAGACCACGGCGCACATGATCGGAATCCCTACATAGAAGTAGGCTCCAGAATCCCAGGCTTCTCTTCGTCCCGTGGCCATGGAAATGGCCAGACAGACCAGGAGACCGCCCAAGACGGATACGCCGAAAGGAACATAATCGCGGGTGCGCCGGGTCATCGTACATTCAGCACTGAAAGCAGTCGGCCCAGCATTGCATGCCATGAGTGAACGCGCAATAAAGATGGCATTTCCGGATAAAGTAATGTACCGCCAGTCTTTTCTGGCAGTAGCTATCCTTCACCATTCTTCACGGCGAACATTTCGGGACCAAGCAAAGCGATTGGGACTCTCCCACCTCTCCGGCTGAGTTTGCGCACCTCTGACGACTGAACCTTGGCAAGAACGGTTTCGTGTGGCTCTTCAGAAACCGGGTTTTGCCGGGGAGCGCTTTCAAAAAGATCTGCACCATTGCTTCCCCTGTAGATCGTCCGATGGACTCGCAATTCTACGGACAGAGAGAGATGACGGGATCTTGATGCGCCCAGGTGAGTTGGATGGCACTTCGTGGGTTACCACCACATGGCTACCGGCCAGGGCATGGGCCAGCAGATAGAAGTCGGCGGTCTGCAGAAACGTATTGATGGCGGCCGGTGTGTATTGCTGCTCCGTAACCCAGGTGCTGACCTGAGTGAATTGCGGCGCCAGTGCCGGAGGCGTGCGCCGAAATAGTGCATGGCCATGGTCCCTGACCCAGTCCGACAACTCGTCCTGGCCGGCCTCAATTTCATCCGCCACCTTGTCGATGCTGAACACTGATCCCGTATTGCCCCTATGCACCAACCAGTCCCAGAACGCCGGACAGAAATCCAGACCGTAGTGCAGGTTCTTCGCCGACATGAACACATTGGCGTCCAACAGATAGCTCACGCCGTCACTCCTAACTCGCGCGCGGCTTCGTAGAACGTGGCCGTCTTGCGCAGGCCGAGCATGCGGAACGCATCGGTGAAGGAGGTCAGTCCCTCCAGGGTGCTGGCGACCACAGCACGGGCGAAGCGCTTGCTGGTGCGTGCTCCCAGGCTGCGGTAGAAGTCGCCACCACTGCCGCTGCGTTCCTTCAGCATGTGCAAGCGTTCCTGTTCCTCCTGATAGTGCTGCCACAACACAGCTCGACTGATGTAGCCTGCGTCGAACAGACGGCGCAAGGCCACCAGGGTGCTGACCTTGAACTCACGCGCCAGTCGCTGAATTTCGTCGGGAATCGGGGCGTTGCGATCATGCGCTGGTCGCAGTTCTTCCAGGGGCATCAGCAGTTCCGCAGCTACTTGATTGCACCAACGCTCGGTTTGCTGCTCCGGCACCTGGCCCGCCTGCGTGTCCGACACGCCCGTTGCGCCCAGCCACACATGGGCCAGCTCGTGCGCCAGCGTGAACATTTGTGCGGTTTTACTGTCGGCGCCGTTCAAGAAGACCAGTGGCGCAAGGCTGTCGGCGAGTGCGAAGCCGCGAAACTCGCCCACATCCAGCTTGCGATGACTGTTGCTGCCCACCACGGAACTCACCATTACCATCACCCCGGCATCCTCGGCCTTGGCAATCAACTGGTGCAGCGCCTCAGTCCAGGTAGGCAGCTGGCGACGCGCTTCAGCAGACAAACCCAGCGTCTCGCGTAGTCGTTGCGCGACCACCTCCGATGCTTCCTGCAAGCTGGCGCTGCCGACGAATGGCACAGCCGGCAAGCCGTGCATGCGGGCATGGTCGCGGTACCAGTCCTGCCGTTGCTGACACAGGTAAAGAGTATCCAGCAGGTCGCTGCTGGGTTCGGCGAGTGCCTCGTCACGCAAGGTGCGGAAGTCCGGCACCGGCAGTGCCAGCGCGGGCGGCTGGGGGAGAAAAAAGTAGCCGATGGCCGTGTGTGTGACGCGGGCGAAGTCTTCCAGTTGCTTGAGCGTGGGCTGAGCTTCCCCGCTGAGCCACAAGGGCCACTTGTTGAAGCGCGCGACCAGATCGTCGTCTTGCAGGCGCGCGCGTTGTGCCGCCCAGCGAAGAACGGGGACGGAAGCAGCCACGGTGGTCATGCCTCCTCCTTGGACGATGGTGCAAGCGCATCCTTCGAAAAGCCGACCGCCAGATCCCTCACCGTCATCGGGGGATAGGTCTTGGTCGGCATGAAGATCTCATGCTTTCCGAGGCTGGCGAAAAGGTCTCCCTCCGCACTGTAGGCCGACGCCTGCGTGAGTATGTCCAATCGAAAATCGCGACGCTGAAACTTCCCCTTGCCGCGGTAGCCCCACTCGGCAAAGGTGATCGGCTGGCCATCATGGGTACGCATCGACAGCGCGTCACCGTGGATGAGGTTTTGCGAAAGCACATAGAAGGCGGACCGATAGAGGTCATCCGACTCTTCGAGATTCAGATAGTCGGCGAGGATCTCCAGCAAATTTGCGCGACACTCGGCAATGTTGTCCTCCAAGAGCTCAATCCCATAGATGCACATCAGAGCCAGAAGAGCGTAGTGCCGCCTTTCAAAGTCCGACTTCCCAAACTTGAGTTCGACGGCAGCAAGCTTGCGTTGCAGAATCCGAATGAGGAAGTTCCCGCTCCCACACGCCGGTTCCAAGAAGCGGGAGTCAATGCGCTCGGTCTCGCCCTTGACGAGGTCGAGCATCGCGTCGACCATCCATGGAGGAGTAAACACCTCCCCGTGATCAGCGACACGTATTTTAGACTTGATCAAGCGCATGGACGAATGCCGTCATGAGAACGGTAGCTAACTTTGGATTTGTGTGTGAGCGTTTCGCCGCCAATAGCTCACGCTTGGATGCCATAGCTGCTTATAACAGCTTCACTATTAAGTGAACCGCTGAGGGGCCCGCGCGTAGCTCGCAAGACATCCTATGGCTATCTCTGATAGCTTCCCTACTGGAAATATCGGCAATATCTGGCTCTTGCCCACCTTTGTCAAGGTGCTACTTGTCGGGATAGCGGGCGAATCCCGGCGGCGTGTCCTGCTAGTAGCCTGTGGAATCTTCAATTGTCTCTCGCCAGTAGGGTTGATCAGAGGCGGTCATTCGCTACCAGACGTGTGCTTGTAAGAATGAGCGTTGAGTCGCGTGATCATGGTCAATCGAAACCCGTTACCGCTGCTCGAAACCGCACTGTTGGACCGAATCTAAGCGCTGAGCAGCCACTGCTGCTTCCCACCCCTGTTCACAAACGAGAAGGCGAACCCTCAACGTACGTGGAAACTGAGCACCCAATCGGGTTCGAACCTCTGTGTCGGTACCATCCCCTTCAAGGAAGATCTCGCAGTCGGACAGTCCCCGAAGGCCGATACCCTGTGCCTTAAGCAGCGCCTCTTTCGCAACCCAGTAGCGGAAGAATCTTGGGACGCGCTGATCCTCGGGAGCCTGCATGATCGCCGTATGTTCGGAGCGAGTAAAATAGCGCTCGGATAGTTTCGCAACCTCGACATGTGAACGAACGAATTCGAGATCGACTCCGACCTCCTGCGCTTTTGAGATCGCAATGAGTGCACGGTCATGGGCATGGGACAAATTGAACGTAATCGCCGATCGATCTCGGAGTTCCCTCGTCAGGAAGGGCTTGCCTATCGCACTACGATACAGCGTGACTCGAACCGGATCGACTCCAAGGTACCTACTCAACACCGCCCTGAGGCCTCCGTGAGCCAGTATATAGCGCTGTCGAGTATCCTCCCGAACAAGGCGAGCCGCTCGGTGTCGCTCGACTCCGTCAAGCCAGCCCGTGCATCGCTCCAGACAGCGTTGCGTCCCATCGAGCTCGATGCCCCAGAGGTGAACGGCATTCTGTTCAAGACAAATATGATCCTGCCGACGTGTATCGGTCAGATGTTCAATGGACTGGAAGGAGATCAGCACAGGGTTACCTCGAATGCCGCCATCGCCTTCGCGGTTTGGCAACGGAACGGGGTGACTATCAGGCCGCCTTATTGTTCGGTCGGACGGGTGTGCCCAGAGAATGCTCGGCGATATAGCGCTGTATATGGGCGGATACTTCTTCGACATGCGGTGACACAACGAGGTCTCCCGTACGGCGGGTTGCAATCTTTACAGTCTGACACCCTCCGCCCGCCAGTTCGCTCCAATCAAGCCTGGTATCTTGCTCCATGATCCGTTCTGAGGCCACGATGTTCAGTATGTGTCCGGGGTATGGGCGTATGGTATAGCGGGCGGCAGCACGGAACATCGCAAGCCGCATGTGGTTGAGCTGCCGGTGTCCTGGTTCATTTTCCGGTGCTCTTCGCAGCCGTGACAAGAACAGTTGGCCATTGCGCCGCAAGACCTGGCACCAATCCTTCATGGGCAGGTGCCGGAGTTCGGCCAAGGCACTCATGGTTATCGAAAGGAAATCCAATGGCGCCGCCCATATGGTCGGGAGATCATAACTATACTTATACGAGCTGTACGAAGTTGGCTGCCAGCTGTTCAAGACAACTAGGGTGACCACCTCGTTCTGCTCGACCAGTTGCTGCGCCATCTCATAGGCGACCAGTCCACCGGTACAGACGCCGATGATGATGTATGGCCCGTTCGGAACGCGTGAACGGATTTCAGCGATGTAATGTCTGGCCATTTCCGGCACTGAATCATATGGTTCCGTTTTTCCATCATATCCCCGGGCTTGTAAGCCATAGACCGGATGTGCCTGACCTAAAATCCGTGCCAACTGCGCGAACCACAATACTCCGCCTCCTGCCGCCGAAACTAAAAATACAGGTGTGGCCGAACTGTTGAGCTGCATGGCGACGAGCGATTGCCAGGATGAGATCCCCTGTTCCTGTGTCAGAACCGATGTGAGGCCGGCGATCGTCGGTGCCTGAAACAGAGTGGAAAGCGGAAGATGTCGCCCGTAGACCTGCTCAATGAGATAGAACAGCTGAGCCGCTTTGAGCGAGTGGCCGCCGAGATCGAAAAAGTTGTCGTGAATCCCGAGTTTTTCGATCCCGAACACCTGTTGCCACAAGGCCGCCATTTGTACGTCCCTTTGATCGCGCGGTGCAACATGTACGGTATCACTCGCGAGAGTGGAAGCGGGAGCCGGTAATGCGTTCCTGTCGACCTTGTTGTTGGCAGTCAAGGGCAAGGCGTTCAGAAAGACAAAGAGTGAGGGAACCATGTATTCCGGAACCTCTGACCGCAGGTACGAGCGAAGTTCCGGCTGATTGGGAGCCGTGCCATCCTGGCAGACCACATACGCCACTAACTGTTTCACACCTTGCCGATCTTCCCGTGCCATGACCACTGCCTGACGGACAGCTTGATGACGGCTCAACGCAGTCTCGATCTCCCCCAACTCGATCCGGTACCCCCTAATCTTGACTTGATGATCCAATCGGCCGAGATGCACGATACGTCCATCCGGGCGATATCGTGCCGAGTCTCCCGTTCGATACAGTCTCGCGAGAGGGTCTGGAGAAAAGGGATGAGGGATGAACCGCTCTTCTGTTAATTCAGGACGACCCCGATAGCCTCGGGCCAACCCATGGCCTCCGATATAGAGCTCGCCGGAAACACCGATTGGAACCGGTTGGAGAAATTGATCCAAGATATATAGTTCCGTATTGGCAATGGGCCTTCCAATGGTGATCTCTCGATCGTTCCGGTCGATTTTCTCGATCGTAGACCAGATCGTCGTTTCGGTCGGTCCATACATATTCCACAGGGCCACACTCCGATCCAACAATGACGCAGCCAGATCAGGAGGAAGGGGTTCCCCTCCGCAGAGTATCGTCAGTCTGTTACTACCCAGCCATCCCGCCTCAACCAGCATTCGCCATGTGGCAGGCGTCGCTTGCATGATCGTCGGTTGAACCGCTTCACAGAGAGCCCGCAGTTGTCGTCCATCCATGGTCACAGTTCGACTGGCGATCTCGACCCGGGCCCCGACCAGTAACGGCACGTACAATTCCAACCCGGCGATATCAAAAGACAGTGTCGTGACGGAAAGCATGACGTCTTGAGCCGAACATCCCGGTTCCTGTCGTATCGAACATAAGAAGTTCACCAGCGCTCTGTGCGGAATTTCCACCCCCTTCGGCTGTCCGGTCGATCCCGATGTGTACAGGATATACGCCAAGTCTTGGGGCGTGGCGGTCGGCGGAAGATTGTGATCGGGCTCCTGCGCGATCGTTCCCACCTGTTGGTCGAGACACAGTCTGCGGCAGACGTCAGCATCAAATCGATCGGCCAGCAATTCGGATGTGAGCACGGCGATGAGCGAGGCGTTCTCCGACATGAAACGCAGTCGATCCCGCGGATAGTCGGGATCAAGCGGCACGTAGGCCGCACCGGTTTTCAGCACGGCCATCAACGCAATGACCATCTCCAGGGATCGTTCAAGACCGATTCCCACCGCGACTCCCGGTCGAGCGCCCAGCGTTTGGAGATAGCGTGCCAGTTGATTAGCCCGGGCATTCAACTCACTGTATCGCAACGACTGCCGCCCCATCGACAAGGCAACGGCGTCGGGCGTCCGCTCCACCTGTGCTTCAAACAGCTGAGGAAAACATTCAGACTGTGGATACTCTCTGTGCGTGCGGTTCCAATCCTGCAACATCTGTCGGCGTTCGGGCGCCGTCAGTGTCGGCAGCTCGGACAACTTGTTCTGGGGATTCGTCAAGGCACTCTGGAGGAGGACCTTGTAGTGCGCCAACATCCGTTCAGCAGTTTGAGGCTCGAAGAGATCGGTATTGAACGTCAAGTAGGCTCTGCGGGAGAACTCGGTCTCGATGGTCAAGCTCAAGTCGAATTGCGCGGCTTGTGTCTCCACCTCGAACGGCACCCAACTCAACCCTTGGACGTTGATCTCTCCGATGGGAGCATTCGGGACATTGAAGAGGACCTGCACCAGCGGGGCGGAGCTATGGTCTCGGGAGGAGTGCATCATCTCGACCAACTTATCGAACGGGAAATCCTGATTGGCATAAGCCTCCAACGCCGTGTCACGCACCCGTGCCATCAACTCGATGAACGTCGGATCGCCGGAGAGATCGGTCCGCAAGACGAGTGTATTGACGAACGAACCGATGATCGACTCGATCGCGGATAGAGTCCGGTTGGCGATGGGAGAACCGACGGCCACGTCGGTTTGACCGGAATAGCGGTACAAGAGAACTTGGAAACAGGCCAACAGCGTCATGAACACCGTCGCGTTGTGTTCCGCGCTGAATTGCTTCAGCCGTTCGATCAACGACATCGGCAACTCCAGCATGCAATGAGAGCCATTGAACGTTTGCACCGCGGGTCGTGGATGGTCGGTCGGCAGCGAAAGCTTGGAAAGCCCGGCCAACTTCTTCTGCCAATAATCCGATTGTGTGCCGAGCCGGTCGTCCGTCAGGCAACGCCGCTGCCACACCGCGTAGTCGGCATACTGGAGAGGGAGCGGCTTTGGTGACGGAACGTCTCCTCGGCAAAACGCGTTGTAGAAGAACGCAAACTCGTGACCGATGACTCCGAACGACCACTGATCACCGATGATATGGTGCATCGTCAGCACCAACACATGGTCCTCGGGCTCGATTTCAATCAAGAGAAACCGTGCCAGCGGTCCCTCCTCGAGATCGAACGGCTGGTTCGCTTCCTGCTCCACAAGCCGCGCCGCTTGCTGTCGTCGTTGTTCCGCGGGCACTTGCCGAAGATCCACTTCGACCCAATGAGGAGGACGAAAGGGATGGATCACTTGGACCGGTCCGTCACCCCTCATGGTGAACGTCGTTCTAAATGCCTCATGGCGGCTACAGATGGCATCGATCGTATGCCGGAGGGCCGCTTTGTTGAGTCGTCCCATCTGCCGTGACGCAAACGGCATATTATACGCGGTGCTCTGAGGAGCGAGCCGATGCATCAGCCACATGCGCTGCTGAGAATAGGATAGGGGGAGCGGCTGATCTCTGGGCACCGGAATGATCGGCGGCATCATGGATGCCTTTTGCTCCCTCCGGCACAACCGCGTCACTTCTTCCGCCAAGGCTGCGATCGTCGGCCGCTCAAAGAGAGCCGATAGCGAAACATCGACTTCAAAAAGCTCACGGACCCGGGAGACCAGCTGCGTCGCCAGCAGGGAGTGGCCCCCCTGCTCGAAGAAATGGTCGTGGATGCCTGCCTCCGGTACGTGAAGCACGGATTTCCACAGCTCAGCCAAGGATTCTTCGACCTGATTTCTCGGAGCCATCCTGGCCGCCGGTAGACCGGCCGTATGTTCCGGAGCCGGAAGCGCGTTGCGATTCACTTTGCCGGTGACGCTGAGCGGCATCGTTTCGAGGTACAGAATGACGGATGGCACCATGTAGTGAGGTAATCGAGCGGTGAGATGGTTACGAACCGCTTCGAGCCTGTCTCTGAGCGACGACTCGCCGTCGACATAGCCGACCAATCGCTGCTGGTCCTTCTTATCCTGCCGAAGCAGCACCGCCGCGTGATGCACGCCCGGGAAGTTACTCAACAGATACTCAATTTCTCCTAGTTCGATCCGGTATCCACGCAGCTTAACTTGTTGATCCACCCTTCCCAGAAACTCCACATTGCCGTCCGCGCGATACCGAGCCAGGTCACCGGTCCGATACAGCCTGGTGCCGGTCACATAGGGATTCGCAAGAAACCGCTCTTGGGTCAACTGAGGCTGGTTGACATAGCCGCGGGCCAGACATTCTCCCGCGATGTAGAGTTCTCCCGGTACGCCGATGGGCATCGGCTGCAAATATGCATCCAGCACGTAGAGCTGCATATGGTCGATGGGTCTGCCGATCGGTATTCGGGCCCCGGTTTCCTCACGAGTCGTTTCATAGACGCTGCACCAGACCGTGGCTTCCGTCGGCCCATATTCGTTGTACAGCGAGGCATGGGGCAGGAGCTCGTAATGTCGTCGCACGAGCTCAAGAGGGAGGCTCTCTCCGGCCGTAACGACGACACGAAGCGATTCCAGCTGAGTACTCAACGCCTCACCGAGCACGGCGTGGTACAAAGAAGGAACCCACACGATATGCGAAATGTGATGCTGCTCGATGAGCGCGGCAAGCTCCGTGGGGTCGCCATGGGCTGTCTCCGAGGGGATGACCAGTTCTCCTCCCTGCAGCAACGTCCAAAATATGCCCGTCACAGATCCGTCAAACGCCAATGAGAAGGTCAGCAAGAATCGGGAGACCGGTTCCTGATAGTACTGAAGTCTGGCATGAAGGGAGGTCACCAGACTACGATGGGTCACTGCCACACCCTTGGGCCGGCCTGTCGAGCCCGAGGTGTAGATGACATAGGCAAGCTGA
Source organism: Nitrospira sp. (assembly GCA_037445435.1). GTDB lineage: Bacteria > Nitrospirota > Nitrospiria > Nitrospirales > Nitrospiraceae > Nitrospira_D. The sequence goes on from JBBIKN010000007.1 coordinate 53,275, forward strand.
TCCGGGGAAACAGGAGGCGGGAGGTTCTCCTCCTCATCCGCTCCACCCACGGCTGGTGTAGAGAGGGTCTCCACGTCACAGGCTTGTCCGCGGTAGTTCTGGAAATGGTTACGGAGATGCGCCTGCGTGACCACGATGGAAACTTGAGCGTCCTCCAGGATCGACTGGAGGCGGTGACTGGGGAAAGACGGATCCAGGGGGACATAACCGCCACCGGCTTTGAGAATACCCAAGAGACCCACGAGAGCATCGACGGAGCGCTCGACACAGAGACCCACCGGGAGATCTGCACCGACCCCTAATTTCTGTAGTGCGCGAGCGACTCGATTCGCTCGTCGGTTCAGCTCTTGGTAGCTGATGGATTGGTCTCCACAGATGACCGCGCGTGCAGCGGGCGTCCGCTCCACCTGCGCCTCAATGAGGGTATGGATACCGGGGACCGGAGCGGGCGGTTCCTTCCACGTCAGCTGAATGTTCCGTCTCTCCTCGGCGGTCAGCAATGAAAGTTGATCAAGACGAGCCTCGGGATTCTTGAGAAACTCTTCAAGAAGGATCTCCAACTGTCCCAGCATGCGGTCCACGGTCGAATCGTCAAAAATCGTTGAGTCATGGAGAAACGCCAAGTCCAGCCCGTCGACCTTGTTGACGACCATCAACACGAGGTCGAACTCCGAGGCAGTCGGCTCCCAGGGGAGATGATCGACCTCAAGATCCTTCAGGGCGAATGCGGACAAGGGATCGTCTTCCCATACCATCATCACGTTAAACAGTGGGGACAACGATCGTTCGCGCTGTAACGATAGCGCCTCGATCACCTCTTCGAACGGGAGGTCTTGATGATCATAGGCCTCCACCACCACGCGGCGCACTTGCTTCAACAACTCCTGGCCTGTGAGTGCATCCGAAAGTTCTGACCGCAATGCCACCGTATTGACGCAGTAGCCCATCACGTCTTCGAGCTCTCTCCGACGCCTGCCCGCCATGATCGATCCAATGACGATATCCGACTCTTGTGTGTAGCGACGCAGCCATGTTGCAAAGACGGCATAGAGCACCATGAATGTCGTGACGTTCTGGTGCTGACAGAAACGATCGAGACGTGCCGTAAGTCCCGAAGACAGTGATCGGGAGCGCAGGCCTCCTTCGAACGTGCGCACCCGCGGCCGCTGACGATCGACCGGGAGTTCTGCAGGAGGGTGAACGCCGCCCAATTGTTGGATCCAGTAGGCACGTTGGACTTCACGAAGGCCTTGGTCCAGCCTGGATCTTTGCCAATCGATATAGTCCGCATACTGAACCGTCACCGTGGGAAGTGGAGCCTCTTGACCATCGCCGCCGGCTTCCCAGAGAAGGGCCAATTCCTTCCAGAAAATACGGAGAGACCATCCGTCGGCAACGAGGCGGTGGAACGTCAACGTCAGGATATGCACGTCCTGTTCAAGCGCCAACAGGGTCACCCTGAATAATGGTCCCCGGCGCAGGTCGAACGGCTGGCTCCTCTCCGCTCGTAGAAAGTGCCGCACCTGAATGTCTTGCTCCGCAGGGTCCAATGCTTGGAAATCTTGCCGTCCTATCGCGACAATCGCCTCCTGAGATACTTCCGCGAAACCCTCTCCCCGCTCCGCCCCGAAGCGGGTCCGCAGAATCTCGTGACGACGGGTTATTTCCTGGACCGATCGCTCCAACACCTCGGGGTTCACGGACCCCCGGATACGCACGCTGATGGAAATATGGTTGATGGCGCTTCCAGGATGGACTTGCTCCAAGAACCACAGTCGTTGCTGCGCGGGGCTAAGAGGAATACGGCCTTGTCTTGTGGATGCCGAGAGCAGGGGAACGAGAGGAATCCGCGCCGTCCCGCCGCCATCTGCATACCCACATTTATCCAATGCCCGGTGCGCCCCATCAGACCTCCTGCTTAGCTCATCGATTCGAGAGGCCAGTGCAGACAATCTCGGGCATTCGAACAGCACACTGAGAGGGAGTTCGACCTGGAACACATCAAGAACGCGCGCGACAACCTGTGCTGCCAGGAGAGAATTGCCTCCGAGTACGAAGAAGTTCGCATGGCGATGCGGAAGGGATTCTCCCAGCACCTCGTGCCAGATATCGGCCAGCTTTTTCTCGGTCGTGGTGTGCGGCGTCTCGCTTCGGAACGCATCTGTTTCAGCTTCCAGAGTCAGATCCAGCGTGCTCGCCGCGATGACAGCGAGTTGGCCGGACTCGAAGGCGGCTTTGCAGGCGCCACGCTGAACTTTTCCGCTGGAGGTTCTTGGAATCGTGCCGGACTTGATCAGCACCACCGTGTGGACTTCGAGTTCATATTCGTCGGCCAACGCGAGACGGATGCAGCTCATCACGTCCGTCAGGTCGGATTCAGGCACCTGCTTGTCGATTTCATGGACCAGCACCACACGCTCTCCGGTCTTGCCTTCGATGGAGAAGGCCGCTCCATATCCTCGTCGCAATCCGGGATGCGCTTGTTCGGCCGACCACTCCAGATCATGGGGGTAATAGTTCCGCCCACGCACGATGATCAGATCTTTGAGGCGTCCGGTTAGGAACAGCTCTCCGCGGTGCAAGAATCCCAGGTCGCCGGTCCGCAAATAGGGACCGTCTCCTGAGCCGGCGAGAGAGGCGTTGAATGTGGTGTCGGTTTCTTCCGGTTTGCCCCAGTATCCCGCGCCGATTCCGGCTCCGGCCAGCCACACTTCTCCCACAACGCCCGGCGGACACCCGCCGAGAGTCGTAGGATTCACAATCCGTACACGAGTCTCTTCGAGGGGCTCTCCGCATCCGACCAATGTCCGCGTGCCCCGCCTCGAGGCGGGAGACTCTTTGACGATCGATTCGGCCAACGCGTCGGCCTCAACGTGCAAGAAGCTCGTCTCCGTTCCGGCCCGCTTCATCGTCACCAACAGCGTGGCTTCCGCTAGTCCATATCCCGGCGTAAAGGCCGTTCGCCGAAAGCCATGTGGACCAAAGGTCTCGGTAAATTGCTGGACCGTGCCAGGATGAATGGGTTCGGCGCCACAACTGGCGACCATCCACGTGCTCAAGTCGACTCGCCACTCTTTCTGTTGCCGCACGGCCCTGAGACAAGCTTCATAGGAAAAATTCGGTCCCCCACTGTGGGTAATCGCAAATCGAGACACCGCTTCAAGCCAACGTAATGGCCGCCGAAGAAACGTGATGGGTGACATGAGATAGGCGGGAATACCGGCATAGAAGGGAGCGATGATTCCATGCAGTAACCCATAGTCATGGAAATACGGCAACCAACAGAGCGATCGGCTGTTGTCCGACACTTCTCCGGCCAAGGCCAAGGCCCTGCAGTGAGCGAGCACGTTCCCGTGGCTGATCATCACGCCACGAGGAGTGGCCGTTGACCCGGAGGTATATTGCAGATAGGCAAGGACATTGCTGCCTAGGCGGGGCACATCAATAAGAGAAGCGGCTTCATCGTAAGTTTGATCCGTCGCCATCCACTCGATCGAGCCTGCCTCCTTGGCGATGGAAAGCTCGGAAGACAACGCCGTGATATTCGAGGTGGTGAGCACCAGAGAAATCCGGGCATCCTCGATGATACTGCGCAGTCTGGGCAGACCGTACTTCAACCTGATGGGATCGGGTGCCGGAGCAGGAACCGGTACGAGACCAGCAAGGGTACAGGCCCAAAAGGCGCATGCGGCATCGAGTCCCTGTGAGTAAAGTAGAAGAGCTTTAGTTCCTGGTTCGACTTCGCGTGCGAGATGGCCGGCAAGCGATCGCACCCGATGTTCAAGTTGGCCATAGGTCAGTTGATCTTCAAGTTCGAGGTTGTCGCGAACAACGGCGTAGGCAAGTTCATTGGATTGTTGCCGGCATCGAAGCTCGAAGAGATCAGAAAGATTGTGGATCGCCCGAGGAGGAAGTTTAGACATGGACGCGAGACACAGCCGCCCCCGAACAGCTACGAATAGCCGCTATCAATTAGCCGTCTACTAACTTGTATTAAGGTAGGATGATTGATCATAAATGGAAAGAATTTCTCGGTTTTTCCCAGATCAGATATGGACCAGCGTATTTATGGCGAGCCATCATGCCAGAATGAAGATCCTGAAAAAATGACGCACAGGTCACGCTCTGCAATGGGTACTGTAGCGTCCTGCGTCAGTAGGCGATAGAGCCTCGGGGTATTTGTCTCCATTTTCAGCCCCCTATTGGCTGGCCATATCGTAACAAAAATGCATAAGCTATTGATAAACCACTTGATTTGTATCAGTGGATGTTGGGAGCCAATGGCACACTGATCGCAAGGCTTTGTCGCCCAAGGGAGAGAATATGCATATCACTGGAACGAGGGCGGTGTTGTGCGCAGTGTTCGCTGGGATGTTTTCGGTGGGGTTCAGCAATATTGGAATGAACGATGTTCCTGCTTTAACAAAAGGAGGCGATCCAGTCAGTGGCCGGGAAATCTATGTGAACACCTGCATCCGTTGTCACGGAATCGACGGGAAAGGTGCGCTTGGAATTAAACTTGTTCCACCTCCGGCGGACCTCACCTCATCCGCCGTCCAAAACCGACTCGACGGCACATTGTTCAGGCGTATTCATGAGGGTAAACCGAATACCGCCATGGGTGCATGGAAACATTCTCTTTCTGATGAAGAAATTTGGGATGTCTTGGCCTACGTGCGAATACTCGGGGCGGAGTCTCGTGGACAACCATAAAGATGAATCCAATGGGTCTCTGTTGTCTCATACTACCGTGACAGACAGACCGACAGCGCTCAATTCACAGAGGGGGTCTTGTGATGGCGTGCAATGTAGGAAGAATTGAGAGACCTATTCGAATGGGGACAGGGCTACTGGCGATCATGATCGGTCTCTTCGCTGGGTTTTCGACGGCTGTCGCAGGAACGGCCCTTGCGGTGGGGGCTATCTTATTGCTCACTGGAGCAGTGGGGTATTGTCCACTGTTCACGTTGTTCGGGATTAATACCTGCTCTCCGGCGTCCGGTGTGAAGAAATGAGGTCCAATCTATGAGCCGACCGGTCGTTGCAGGTGTCGTATTGGTGAGTGTCCTGTCGGTGACGATCAGTTGTGTACCGCCTCCACGGGTGACGGGGAGTGACGAGGCGGTCCGTCGTGCGACGGAAGCGCCGCCCATCGATGCCTTGTTTGCCCCGCCATCGCCTGAAACGATTCCAGGCGATCTGAGGGGCGAACAGATCCGACTGGGCTACAAGATGATCGTCGACACACAGGAATATGGAAAACGGTATGTCGGAAACGCCCTCAATTGCACCCATTGTCACTTGGATGGAGGACTGAATCCGAATTCCGCATCCTTCGTCGGCATCAGCACGCTTTATCCGCAATACCGTGAACGAGCCGGGCGACAGATGACTCTGGCCGATCGAATCAACGAGTGCTTCGAACGAAGCATGAATGGAAGATCGTTGCCGCCAGACAGTGTCAAGCTCACGGCCATTGTCGCCTACATCGAATGGCTGTCTCAAAATATGCCGCCCGGCAGTACGATTCCGTGGCGAGGAATCCCACGCCTCACCACGACTCATCAGCCGGACCCTCTCAACGGCAGAAAGGTTTATGAGAAAAAATGTGCCTTCTGCCACGGCTCCGACGGGCAAGGCACCATGGCGGCACCTCCCGTGTGGGGACCGCGTTCGTACAACATTGGGGCAGGAATGGCGCGGGTCAGCCTCGCCGCTTCCTTCATCAAGGCCAACATGCCGCGAGGCTGGGGGTGGACGGTGACGGACGATGAGGCCGTCGATGCCGCAGCCTATATTAACACCCAGCCTCGACCGGACTTCCCAGGGAAGATTCATGATTGGCCGAAGGGAGGCAAGCCCGTGGATGTGCCGTATTAGGAGACCCCTGGTCACTTGGCCATTCAACCATGAAAGATATGGGGTTACGGGCGGTGATGATTCAGATGTTGGTGGCGGCCAAGCTTCTCGCACGAGGAGAGACATGAAACTCACGGCAACGTTTCACGGCGGGACTCGATACGACATCCTGTGCGGCAAACATCGAGTCGTGACGGATCAACCGCTGGAGGACGGAGGGCAGGATACCGGAATGAGTCCGGTTGAATTGTTCGTGGGATCGATAGCCGGTTGTGTCGGCTACTTCGTCGGACAATTCTGCGGGCGGCACGGTATTTCCCAAGACGGCTTGACGATCGATGCCGAATGGACGATGGCTGAAGGCCCACACCGTGTCGAACGTATCGATATTGGAATCCATCTTCCCCATCGAATCAGTGCGGAGCAAAAGGAGCGGCTCCTCAAAGTCGCACACGGTTGCACGGTGCACCAATCCATCGCCGTGACGCCGAATATCGGGATCAAGTTGAATCCATCCGTACAGAAAGCTAGCGAATCATGAGGGCACGCACAAGACGTCGCGCGATTCCGGTCAAGGCCTCACCATGCGCAAGGGAAGGAGGGTGAGATGGGTCCGGGAAGAAGAATCAGTAGGGTCATTGTCACCACAATGACCGTGGCAGTCGGAATGACTTTATTGCAGGGCCCATCCTTCGCGAGCGATCAGGCACGCGCAAAGGAGCTTATCCAACAGACCTGTGTGCAATGTCATCGATTGGAAGGGACCGCTGAATCGCGGTTCAAGCTTCACGCCCCTGATTTGATCTGGGCCGGCAGCAAGTACCAACGGTCGTGGCTCATTCGTTGGCTGACCGGTAAGGAGGCTCCGCTCTATGCGAAGGGATATCTTTGGGACCTGACGAGCGTTCCTTCCAAACATCCGATGGTCACGGAGTCGGAGGCGAACGCCCTCGCGGATTATTTTGCCGAACACAACAAAGATCCGCGCGTGACGGTCGGAGCATTCGATGTCGCGAAAGTGACGAAGTTTGATGTGACGTTCGGCAGGATGGCCTACAAAGCCCATGCCTGCCTCGGTTGCCACACGATCGAGGAGAACGGCAAGCTTATCGGTGGCCCGCAGAGCACGGCATTGCAGAATGCCGGTCAGCGATACAACATGGACTGGCTCTATCGTTTTGGGCAGAACCCGCAGGACTTCGTCATCCATACGGGGGAATTTGTGGCTGATGCAACGGACGCGCAATTGCGGTCGGTGATCGGATTCCTTGCCGTGCAAGGCGTCAACGACTTCACATACTATGAGCCCTGGACAAGTCCCGAGTTTACCAATGCGAGCATTGATCGAGGCAAGACGCTGTACAAGGAATATTGCGCCCAGTGCCACGGCTTTACCGGCAAGGGCGACGGCCCTGCTGCATCGGGATTGGACCCCAAACCGGCCATTCATGCCAATATTCCGTTCGAGAAGCTTCCGATGGAATATCTCTATAACGTGATCAATCATGGCGGCCCGGCTGTCGGCAAATCGCCGAATATGCCCTACTGGGGACTCACCATCGGCCAGCAGGGCGTGGCGGATGTGATCGCCTACTTGAAGGTCACATTCAAGGGGATACCGGATGTCGCCGCTGCGGTTGGAGGCACTGAAGGCAGTGCCTGCGTGCAGCCGCGCAAGACCGCCAAGGCGCCGGAAGACTTCTTCAAGAAGACGAATCCGCTTCCATCCTCTGCGGGCCAAATCCAAGCAGGGAAAGAGTTGTTTCTGAAGACCGCACAGCCGGCCCCCTGCGCCATGTGTCATGGCGAGCAAGGCGACGGCAAGGGATTTATGGGCGCTGCCTTGTTGCCGCCGCCACGAAATTTTACGTGTGGCGCGATGATGCGCGAGATTCCAGATGGCCAGTTGTTCTGGATCATTAAGAACGGTTCGCCGGGGACTGGGATGATGGCGTTTTCTGGCTTGCCGGATGAGCAAGTCTGGCAACTCATCCACTACATCAGGAGTTTGGCAAAGTAGGAGTACGGAGGGTCCATGTGTGACTGTCAAAAAGGAGGTAGAGTATGAGAGTGCGTCGATATGGAGGGGTGAAGTTGGCCGTTCTGGTTGGAGTCGCGGCATGGGCAACATGGAGTAGTGGTTCCACGACTGCCTATGCGCAGGCCGCTGGGATGGAGGCGCCGCCCTCAAAGGTGGAGATCACCATCAAGGACCGTCAACATG
>JBBIKN010000007.1:61457-68999 GCA_037445435.1 Nitrospira sp.
GGGATGGAGGCGCCGCCCTCAAAGGTGGAGATCACCATCAAGGACCGTCAACATGGTTACGAGACGGTCGGGTTCACGATGCCGTCGCAAGAGACGATCATCGTGGTCCGAAATCAAGATTCCGTCACCCACGGGTTTGCGTCAAAGCTGTTCAAGGACATTCCCGTCAAGGTAGAGGGCGGGACTGAAGTACGAGGAAAACAGTTCAAGTCGTTTCATGTCGATGCGGGAAAGACGATGACGCTCCGTTTCGCTACGGCCCCCTCGAACTTCGACCCGACAACCGGTGGAGCTGAAAGCGTGCGGCATGCCCTGTGGTGCGACATCCATCCTGAAGTGAAAGGAGAGCTGTTCGTGATTGAAACCCGTGGGGACATAGGGGGTGGGTGAGTGGTCTCCAAGGCGGATTTGTTCCTGTGATGGGTGGCGCGGGGATGAGGAGCATCGCGAGTCGGGCGGTGAATGAAGGGTTTACGAGATACCTCACTTGTGCCGTGGGTCTAGGGCTTGGGTGTGTGCTTAGCGGAGGAATGCTTGCCATACCGCCTTTCGGATGGGGAAAAGAGATTGTGTTTGAAGCCCGTGAAGTTGAAGATCAGCAAGCGGTGTGGCTTCCCCGGGAAATCGTCATTCACCAGAGGACGGATTTCACGGAGCCGTTGATTCTTCGGCTTGAAAATCCGACTGACCGAACCCATGTGTTTGAAGCGCCAGGGTTATTTGAATCGGTAGAAGAGGAAGGTATTCAGATTACCAGGCCGGTTCGGATTACCATTCCGCCTGAAGGGATTGAACAGGCCGTGATCGATCAGGCTCGGATGGCAAGGGACGCGATGACTGCGGAGGGAAAGACGGTGACCTATCGATTCTACTGTCCCCTTCATCGGGCAGATACAGATCTGGGTGGCAGAATCGTCGTGGGACAATAACCAGAGGGCAGCACTGCATGTTGAGAAGGTTTACATCGTATAGAACCACAGCTATTCAAGGAGTCAATCATGGCAACGTTCATCATTTCAGGTAGTCGAGGCACAGACGATCCCACGATGGCGACCTTGCCGTTCATGGCCGCCAAGACGGCAAAAGAGCAAGGACATGACGTGGTGCTGTGGTTGTGGAACGAAGCCGTGACGCTGGGACGGAAAGGCGTCGCTGACCATGTGACCGGCGTGAACTTGACCCCTCTGAAAGAGTTGCTTGCCGCTGTACAAGCGGCTGGCGTGACGATCTGGGTGTGCGGTGCCTGTGCCGTGGCCAGACAAATCGGTGCTGAGAATCTGGTGGCCGGCGCTTCCATCAAAGGGATGCCGGATTACATCAAGGCCGTGGCTGAGCGCGACCGGAACGTGATGTTCTGATCGGCAGAAACCAGGAGGCTCCGCATGGCAGCTGACCGAGAATCGACCGGGAAGCCAAAAGATCGGAAAGATCCATTGGACACGGCGGGCATCGACGATCTCGTGGAGCAGGTACCGGGTACAGAGATGAATGAATTGGAGACGATTCCCACGAAGGTCCCGCGGGAGGGAGACGGATACCTCCCACCGGGCGAGGCATCCATCGGGACTGTGTTAAAACAAATCGGGGATCCGGGGAACACGCTGACCGAGGATGATCTTCGTCGGATCAATACGAGAAACGGTCTCATTCAGTTGCTGGAGAAGAGAGGCGTCGATATTCAAGACGTGCGCAAGAGGCTGCTGTACGAACATGAGTTGCGACAGCTCCAAGTGGAATTGGTGAAGTTTCAACGGTGGGTGCAACATACGGGAGCACGAATTGCGATTCTGGTCGAGGGACGGGATGCCGCGGGAAAAGGAGGCACGATTCGACGCTTTACCGAACATCTGAATCCTCGCGCGATGCGCGTCGTGGCACTGCCGAAGCCGACCGACGAAGAACGAGGCCAGTGGTATTTTCAGCGATACATTCGCCAACTGCCGAATAAGGGTGAAATCGTCTTCTTCGACCGTAGTTGGTACAACCGTGCCGTGGTCGAACCGGTCATGGGATTTTGCACCAAGAAGGAGCATCAGCGATTCCTGCAGCAGGTTCCGGAATTCGAACATATGCTCTATGAAGACGGGGTGACGATCATTAAATTCTGGTTCTCCATCTCGAAGGAGGAGCAAGCGAAGCGCTTTGAAGCGAGGCGACAAAATCCCTTGAAACAGTGGAAACTCAGCCCCGTTGATGAGAAGGCTCAGGAATTGTGGGATGCCTACACGCGCAGCAAGGAAGAGATGTTCAGCAAAACACACACGACGTACAGTCCTTGGATCATTGTCAAGGCGAACGACAAACAGGCGGCTCGTCTTGAAAGCCTCCGCTACGTGCTGAATCTTCTCCCGTATAAGGGAAAGGAAGAAGCGGAGATCAGGTTGACACCCGATCCGAACGTGATCACGCGGTTCCACCGCAAGATGGTAGAACTGGACCTTTGAGAGGAATGAACCCCTCATGGCGATCAAGTCGATCGCGTTCACGGTCTATCCGGTCTCAAATATGGAACGCGCACGGGCATTCTACGAGCATGTGCTCGGCTTGCACATGACGTATCACCATCAAGACGAGTGGGTCGAGTACGATCTCGGTGATGGGACCTTTGCCATCACGACGACGGCGATGGGTCACACTCCGGGGGCTAAGGGAGCGGTCGTGGCCTTTGAAGTCTCCGACCTGGATGCTTTTGTTCAGAAGATAAAAGAGCAAGCGGTCGGGTTCGTCACGGAAGTAATCGACACACCGGTTTGCAGGATGGCGGTGATTGAAGATCCTGACCGGAATCACGTCACAATTCATAGGAGAAATGCGTCATGAAACGGTTGGTCGTCGTCTCTATCTTTGCCATATGGGGGACCGCCATGGCTCCTCTCGCGGAAGCCGAGCGCCACATGATGCAGCCGAGAGTGCCTGCCGATAAGCTGGTTGAAGCTCGCGCCCTCACGAGTCCCCTCTCGAATTCCCCGGAAGTGATTGAACAGGGTAAAGCGCTTTATAACGGCAAAGGTACCTGCTTCACCTGTCATGGCGTGGATGGAGACGGTAAAGGTCCAGGGGGGGCCAAACTGAATCCCACTCCTCGTAATTTTCAGCATCACGGATTCTGGCGACATCGCACCGAAGGGGAGCTCTTCTGGGTCATTAAACATGGCTCGCCCGGTACCGGCATGATCGGATTCGGGCAGGTCTTATCCGATGAAGAAATCTGGGCCCTCATTCAGTATGAGCGAACCTTCGCCGGCATGCACGGGCCTGGAATGAGGGGGCGTGGAGAAGGTATGGGACCTATGGGTGGTAGAGGAGGAATGGAGCATCGTGGGCGGAGGGGTGGAATGAAGGAGTGTGAAGGCGACGCTTGTGAACGATGATCAAACCCCGCTCAACCGAAAGATAGGAGATTGAACCGCTCGGTCGCTGCGGCTATTATGACTAGGATATTTTGATCGCGTGGGCGCTAAAGGAAGTCATCTGAGGGAGGGCCGTATGAGCACAGTAAGAACGGTGGGAACAGGGTTGGTGATCGGGCTGCTGTTGAGCGGCTGTTCGTCCTATCACACGGGAAAGCATGACACCAAGCTGCGTGCAAAAGCGGCGATTGCCGGACCCGGCATCACGGGGGAAGCCCACCTCTATGAAGAGTATGAAGGGCGCGTGCGGATCAAGCTGAAGGTCCAAGGTACTCCTGAAAGCAAACTGACCCCCGGCCTACATGGAATCCATATTCATGAAGTTGGAAACTGCGAGCCATTTTCAGCCGCCAAGGGGCATTATGACGGCAATGTCGATCCGCAAGTAAACCCGGAGGCCAATGTCAGCCCTGGTCTCGGCAATCACCCCTATCATCTCGGTGATCTACAGAATCTTTCCGTCGATAGTGACCGAAAGGGTTCCCTCTATACCGTCACAAGTCGTGTGACGCTTTCTGGTGGATTGAATACGCTGTTCGACAGTGATGGCAGCGCCTTCATCATCCATGAACTTTCAGACAAATACCTGCCTGATCCACCAAATAAGGACGCCCCAGGCGGCGCGAGAATCGCCTGTGGAGTCATTGTAAAACAGCACTGACGGCAGGATCCGCCATACTCAGCTGTCGCACTCGCGGTTAGCGAGTGCGACAGTTCTTTCCCGCCATCCTCTGTTGCGTTTTTCCCCATCTGACCATTTCGCCATGAGTATTCCTGCATCACATAGGAGGCGTGCTCCCAGGTTCTGGATAATCTCGAGCTGCGTGAAAACTCACGCTACGGTTGAACCTGCTGCTTCATCACATCGTAGCCGGATTCGGTTTCAGCTCCAGGAGACTGTTAAAAAATCTCGCTGTGTCATCAGCGCCGCTGGCGTCTCTCCTGGCCAAGACGAAAGCTTGTCCACACAACCGGTCAATCCATGGCATGCAGCACCATTTTAGTCCAGCGTGCCTCTTCCACATGGGCTCTCAGCATTGGTAGGGTCTTGTGCGCCCAACGCAGCACGTCTGCATCCTCCACTGTCTGCATGCTCTCCTCGAACTCATTCACATAATTCTGGTGGTCCCTCAGGATATAATTCAAATACTCGCGATCGAACGCATGTCCCGACAACTGAGAGAGTTCCTTCTGTATGCGTTTATGGTCCTCATCCAATTCCGATGGCAGCGGGATGCCTCTGGGAGTCGCCAGTTGATCCAATTGGTATTTCACCCTCAGATGGGCAATGACCATTTCCTCGCCGAATTGCTTCACGCGTTCATTCTTCGCCTGTTGGGCGGCGAGTCGACCCAACGTGATTTGAGCCACCTGCCCCTCCGATGCTTTCATGAGAAATGCCTGAGTATTCGGTTTAACCTCCGGTTTAGCGGCAAACGATCCCGTCGTCGAAATGATGGCCGCTGCGGCGGCTAAGGCAAGACCGATCATCATCGTGCGATTCATGGGCTCCTCCTTGCGTGAATGGTGGTCATCGCGGTGATACGCAATGGCGACGCCTTGCTGTTGTGGCCCCCCGCTCGAGAGGCCACTCCCGGTGACGTGCAATTCCGGAATGGCGTTGATCGCAAGCCTGCCGGTGTTATGCGACCGCCCTCTCTTGGGTTGTAGCGGTGGCGACATAGTGACCGGCGTCTCTACGTCTCAGCCGAATCTCGCCCGTGCGACTCAGTCGATCCAACTCAAGAAAGATCTGGTTCCACGTCAGCTCAGGACAGTCGCGGACGAGATCTTCCAAGAGACAACCGTTTGAACCTGAGCGGGCAAGCACATCCATGAGCTGCATGGTTGCGTTCATCGTGTCCGGCATCACGCACTTCTGAGTTCAGCGTGCTTGCGTCTTGGCTTGTGCAGATGGGGTGCCACACGACCACAGGAGGATCCGTTCGACGTAGAATTGCAGCGTTAGAAGCACATTGCTCCATCAACACAGGTGTAAGAGGACGGTGAGAGTGGGGAGTTAGTGGGCAGGAGAATTGCGCAGTGCTGTTGCCAATATCCCCATTCGCTCAAATCCGATCAGAATGAGGCATGCAGAACCCCCACGACGCACGACTCTACGACTCTTTTTTACCAAGGGGATATCTTGTAACCACTACTCTGTGTCGCGTTGTTCCCCATCTGATGATATCGGCCTGAGTATTTCCGCATCACATCGGATATTGCTGTTGCCTAATTGAACTGTCTCAAGCTGTTGTTTCTCCAAGCATCCGTCGCACATCTCTTGACACAGTTGCAACGGCACCAGAATCGCAATCGACTTTTCCCGAATCCAAACTGATCGCAGCGACTCTTAGTCAAGAGAGGCGACAGACAATTGATGAGTAAAGGACCGACATGAAGCGGGATTCACCATCAATCAGGAGGAAATACAATGACGACGTTAGTGAGGCCAGGGGTTCCTGTCGGAGGGTTCAAAACTGTCGGGCAGATACGTGCGACGAATAGTCTCATCTTTCGTCGTGACCAGAATGCGATGGGCATTGCCGTCGAGCTGCTCACGACACATACACCGGGTGCGCCGGTGGTTGATGAAGGGGGCGACTTCGTGGGCTTTATCAGCGAGTTCGACATTCTTCGTGCATTGGAAGCAGGAAAGGATCTCAATCGGCTGACGGCGGAAGACGTGATGGCCAAAGATCGGATCGCGGTAACCGATGAGACGAGCCTCGATGAAGCGGTGAAGCTTATGGAGGACAAACGGCTCCTAAACCTGCCGGTGATGAAAAACGGCAAGGTGGCCTATTCGATCACCCGTCATGATCTTTTAAGAGCTTGGATCGGGCTTGGCGTGTCCATCGAAGATCAGGCTGGGTGAAGATGTGGGTTCCCGGACGTTCATGAGGGCTATCTGAAAGGCGGTCAGCGGCACACATTCTGGAGAGGTGGGTGATGCAGAAACACGTGTGCCTGAAGAACGTCAGGCGATCCGTTATGCACGTTGCCGTGTTGGTCGCTGGAGCGGCGGTTCTGTGTGCGACCGAGATCGCAACCGCTGCCGATCTGGGTGAGAAGATCGTGAAGTCACTGTGTGTGCAATGTCATCGTATCGAGGGAAAACCGGCGCCACGCAGGACGAAACAAGCGCCGGACCTCATGTGGGCCGGCAACAAGTATCGGCCGGACTGGTTGGTCGCGTGGCTCCAGAAGCCGGAGTTCAAGCACTATCCGGTGGGCTACGATTTTCGCCCGGAACGCAAGAAACCTCACCTCGCGTTACCAGCGGATCAGGCGAAGGCGGTCACGCATTTCCTCGCCACACGGAAGGATCCGCGTATTACGGAAGGCGTGATGAAACCGGGTACACCAGAGCAGTTGGCACGGGGAGAAAAACTCTACCGAGAACATGGGTGCCAGAACTGCCATCTCACGCCGGCCACGATGCCCAAGGGATACGTGGGAGGCACGTCCAGCACGTCGTTACTCAAACTGAATGAACGTCTGAACCCGGATTGGGTGTACCGCTTCAACCAGAATCCGGACGACTTCGAGCCGGACAGCGGCGCCTATATCCCGAAGCCGCCATTACCAGATGGAGATATCTACGCCATCACCGCGTTCATGATGACGTTCAAATGAGGACGTGAAACGTGAATCGTAACATGAGCGAGAGCACAACGAAGAGAGTGGGGAGGGCATCCATGCCGTTAACAGGAGCACGGAGTCCGCTTGTGGCTCTGGCGGTCCTGGCATCGGTGCAGGCGACTCCGGCTGAAGCACCGAGGGGAAATCCTGAGGCCGGCAAGAAGATCTATCTGGAAAGTTGTCAGAGTTGCCATGGTCCCACGGGCAAGGGAGACAGTGCCATGGCGGCATACCTCACGCCGCCGCCGTTTGATCTTAGTGCCAAACCCACGCAGGCCAAGCCAGATGCAGAGCTCCGAAAGATCATTCTTAAGGGACGACCAGGGACCGCGATGGCGGGTTTCGAGGGAGCATTTGAAGAGGCTCAACTGAACGACTTGATCGCCTACATCAGGTCGATCCAGTCGTAACTCAATATGAGGAGAGAGATGACCAAGATAGATCTGCAGCGATGGTTCCTCTTGGGAGCCGGATCGTTCACGCTCCT
>JBBIKN010000008.1:0-66113 GCA_037445435.1 Nitrospira sp.
CGGTCGGATGACGTTGTGCGAGGGTTAGTAAGCCCTCGTAGGCTTCGCGTGCAGTGGCACCAGCATTGGCGGAAAATGTTTCTTCTAGCTCAACGGCTGTATCCCAATCAGTGCCGAGTTCGGCTTCAGCTCGGCGAAAGGCGTCTTGAGCAGCAAGAGCGGGGTCGAATCGCATGGTTAGGAAATAGGATAAGTGTTACGCAGATAATTTCATGACGCGGAGACGTTTACGCCGTTGCTCCGCGTGCCATAGGTCATACTGAGTCTGCTGATTCATCCAACTTTCAGCGGTCGTGCTAAAGGCGATCGAGAGGCGGACCGCCATTTCGGGGCTGATTCCTGCTCGTCCGTTAAGAATTGCCGAAAGAGTTTTTCGGCTTACTCCCAAGGCCTCGGCTGCCTGGGTCACGATTCAAGCGACTTCCATCACACAAATAATCCAGTAGGAATGACCTGATTCACGCCGCTTGAAATATCGTACTGTACAACAACCATGTCTCCCTCCTTTAGCATCAAGGAGAGAAGCTTGGGCCATTTTTTATAGTTCAATCTTCTCCTGCAGTAATACTTACCATCTCGTAGTCTCTTGCTCCTAATTGAAATAATCCCGGATGGAGGATAGGGCTCCTTTCGGAACCCACCGGCTTTCTTTATTGCATCACGTACAGTTGAGCCCAATAGAAGTTTATGAGGTGGTTTTTGGTGCTTCCGCACACAACCGCTTACGTGAATGCTTATGAATTGCTTCTTGTCGGAGGTCGTTGAGGCCATGGGCCGAGACTATCTGGCCTTGGGAGTTTATGCAACAGCTACCTCAAACACCGCGTTTACTTCCATCCCCGCCGCTTTGTAGACTGCACGTACCGTTAGATGAGCACTGAAAAACCAATTCCAGGTACAACGCCTAAGCCAGTTTCAGGCGATGCCGTCGATCGCATCATGTACTACCACATCCAGACCAAACACCATTTCAATCGTTACGCCCGCTCGCTGGGGTTTCTTGATTGGGTGAACCAGCCTGATCCATTCCGGCGGTTCGAAGGTGCTCAGCTTATCCCTCTTCCGTTGCTCAAGCTTGAGGAGGAGCCGCTGTCGCCTGCGTATGAAGCGATTTACGAACCGGGTGCCGTGCCTTCTCAGCCTGTGAATGTACGAAGTCTTTCTCGGTTCTTCGAGTATGCCCTAGCTCTGTCGGCCTGGAAAAAGGCAGGGGAGTCGGAATGGGCGTTGAGGAGTAATCCATCATCCGGCAACTTACATCCCACGGAAGGCTATGTGGTCTTGCCTCAGATTGAAGGGCTGGATCTCAGGTCTGGGCTGTACCATTACGCACCGAAAGAACATGGGTTGGAATTGCGCGCAGAATTCCCTGCAGAGTCAGTGGGTCAGTTACTAGCTCCTTTTCCACCAGACTCCTTTCTCTTCGGGCTCACGTCGATTCATTGGCGCGAAGCGTGGAAGTACGGCGAACGGGCGTTCCGCTACTGCAATCATGATGTCGGCCACGCGATCGGAACAGCACGAATCGCCGCGGCGACGCTCGGCTGGAACATGGTTTTGTTGGACGGAGTGGATCAGGACACAGTGGCCATGCTGCTCGGGACTGACCGAAAGCAAGACTTTGGGGATGCCGAACAGGAGCATCCCGATTGTCTGGCGGTCGTCTGGCCTTCCGAAACGGTGAGGCGTGAGGAGTTAGGGGTAAAGTGCGCGACAAAAGCATTGCCTCTATTCGTCGATACGGCAATTGTGATGGAGCTGGCCGGTGCAACATGGCACGGAAAAGCCAATCCGTTGAGTCGCGAGCATGGCGTCCATTGGGATATCATTGATGAAGCAGCGGAAGCTTCATGGAAAAAACAAACCGATCAACTGATGATCAGCCTTCCCCGAAGGTCCTTTCCGTCGCCAGATACGCTTCATGCTTCACGAACAACGAGCGATCTTGGCCCGTCGGCTGGTCAGATCATCCATCAGCGGCGGAGCGCTGTCGCATTTGACGGAAAGACGTCGGTTTCTGCCGCGACCTTCTTTCAGATGATGCAGCGGGTTATGCCTCAAGCTGAACGTCCGCAGTTGGAACGTCCGATGCCGTGGGATGCTTGGCCCTATGATCCAGCGATCCATCTTATGATTTTTGTTCATCGGGTGGAGGGGCTCACGCCCGGATTGTATGTTCTCTTGCGAGATAGCAAGAAATTGTCGTTCGTTCAGCAATCCATGAATCCTGAGCTTGTATGGACACTCGCACCCGAGTGTCCTGAAGGGCTGCCTCTTTATTGGCTCCTGGAAGGCGATGCGAAAAGATTGGCAGCGCAGGTGAGTTGCCATCAGGACATTGCCGGTGATAGCGCCTTCTCATTCGGGATGTTGGCGGAGTTTGAGGGCACCTTGCGAGAGCGAGGCGCTTGGTGGTATCCACGGATGTTTTGGGAAGCAGGATTGCTCGGACAGGTGCTGTATTTGGAAGCGGAAGCCGCCGGAGTGCGGGCGACGGGAATCGGCTGTTTTTTCGATGATCCGGTCCACGAGATCGTCGGCATTCAGAGTTTAGCCATGCAGTCCCTCTATCATTTTACAATTGGTGGGCCGGTGGAAGACCGACGCTTACAGACCTTGCCGCCGTACCATCATCTGCAGCCTCGTTCATAAGGCACGATGGCCGCGAAGTAGCTCATGTTCAAGATCAAGAGAAAGACCGATAAGCCGAAGAAGACGGTACTTTATAACATCGTCGAAGACTATTCGGAATTCGATGCCCCGGGAAATGTCACCGTGTGTGCGATGACAGAAGCGGAAAATCTCCCGGCACACGCGAAGATCCTTGCAGAAAGTTACGACGTGCCACTTGAGAAGATGATGGCCTTGCTGACAGAAGGAGGAACCTACGTGTATCCAGAGGTCGGCGGCATTCTTACTCGAGGGTTGTTCGCCTGCTGGGTGGACCCTTCCGGGGAAACGCCCAAGCAAACCTGGATGTTAGACGTCATGCAATTTGCGGAAGCGGAGCAGTTGGCTCGGACCAGAACGGTATCGTTGCTTGATGGGGCACTGGAGGTCTTTCGCAGGACGTTGCCGGATGAATTGAAAACGAAGTTGCAGCAAAGAAATTTAGGATTGGATTACCGAACGTTGGATCGGGCCATCGTCAAGGGTGGCGACATCAAGTACATCGATTTCCGAAAGGACTGGTCGCCGCATTTCAAGCGGCTCTGTATCATGCCGGACGGCCGGCTCGTCGAGACCGGAGGGTTGCAAGAGTTTGCGGAGCTTCATGGTATCACAGCAGCTCAGGCGAAGACGCTGATCGAACAAGGCGGCACGCTTGAAGTGAACGGCGAGGTGTTAGCCTGCCAGATCGTAAACGGCCAGCCGGCCGTAGCGCGGTTTAGTGCCATGAATTACGCTAAGGCCAAGGAGTTAGTCTCTGCGAAGGGCGTGCACTTGATGGACGCCCTTAGTGAAGTGGGATACAGCGATCCGGTGATGATGCGGGGTCTTGCACGGAAAGAATTGACAGGCAAACGATAAGTTCGCGACGTGCGTGACAGGGACACCTCAGTTCATGCGACGGCAAGTTCTTCATTCACCGCTTCAAGAAGCTTGTTGAGGTCGAACGGCTTTTCAAAGGCGCGACGCGCCCCGAAGAGTTTGGCGACGTCCAGAAAGTTGTGGTCACCCTGCGCTCCCGTGATGGCGATCACTTTGGCGTCGAGATATTCGCGAGTGAGCTGAAGCGTTGCCTCAAGACCGTCCGTCTCCGGCATCAATAAGTCCATGATCACGAGATCGACCGGCTCTTTCTGGTAGAGCGTAAGTCCTTTGTGTCCATCCTCTGCTTCAAGCACGCGGTGGCCCGCCTTGACAAGGACCTCTTTCAGCAGCCCTCGGATGGATGGTTCGTCGTCGATGACTAGAATGGTAGCCATATGCTCTACTGATTTTTTCTGATCTTACCTAGCGCCCGCGATACAGTCTAGAAAGAAAATGATTTCTGGAATAGGTGCAAGCGGTGAAATGAAGGTGAGTCCGATTGGCCTCATTTATTTGCGACATCCGCAAGGCGCCATACGCACAGCCGGTGCACTACATTTTTTTAAGAATAGAAGGTAAAAGCCTACACAATTTAATGTGTGAATGAATGGTTAAGCATACAGATTTCATGCTTGGCGGCCTAATTTAGTACCCACTAGGGACAATATCGTTTGACCCATACATGGATTTTTTGTTACAAGGCGAAAAGTTTTGTTGAAATGACCACCATCCACTCTTTGCAGGAGCTGCTTCAGTGAACACGACAGATCAGTCTAAATGGGTCTGGACCCGGCGAGCATTCCTTCAAGTTTCCTTGGTAGGGACTCTCTTACTAAGCGGACGATTTGCGGGTCCTCCGCCAGTGCAGGCTCGTGAGCTTCCAGAAGGCAGGCTGACGTTGGTGAACGTGTGGACCAATGAGCGGTTGGATGTCACCTACCGCGACGAAGAGGGGAACTATGACTTGACGGCGCTTGATGATGTGAATTACCTCCTGCGTTGCCATTACACGGGGGAAGTCGGGGCGATCGACGTGCGTGTGCTGGAGCACGTGAATTTGGTGCAGAAGAAACTCGGTAGTCGGCAAGAGATTCATGTGATTTCCGGGTTTCGGTCTCCGGAGTACAATGCCATGTTGGTTCGGACGGACCGACGTGTCGCTAAGAACAGTTTGCACATGCAAGGGCAAGCCATCGATCTTCTCATCCCCGGCGTTCATCCGACGAAACTTCGCCAAGCCGCGCTCGAACTGCGGTACGGCGGGGTCGGCTTCTACAAACGTTCCAGTTACGTGCATTTGGATTCCGGTCCCTTCCGATATTGGGTCGGCCCTGTCTCCTGACGTCCAAGCCCATCTCTCTCAAGACGCATCTGCTGCTGAGAGAATCGGGATTGCCAACGTGTCGGACTCCAGAGCTATCGCTCGTGGGTCGGCTGTCGTTTGAGCAAAAGGGTGGACAGTGGCGGGAGAGTAACGGTCAGTGAGTACGGAAGGCCGTGGCTCGGTATGTCCGCAGCATGAACACCGCCGCCATTTCCCATGTTGCTGCCACCGTAGGCGATCCCGTCGGTGTTGATGAGTTCACGATACCAACCCGGTTCTGGGACACCGATGCGGTAACCGTGACGGGCTACGGGTGTGAAGTTACATGCGCAGACGATCGCTTCGTTCGTGCTTCTGGCCTTCCGAATGTAGGCGATGACCGAATTATCCGTATCGCTGAAGTCGATCCACTGAAATCCGTTCCAGTCGAAATCGACCTCGTGCAGCGCCGGTTCCTGACGATAGACGCAGTTCAAGTCGCGGATCAGACGTTGCAAACCACGATGCGGTTCATCGTCACAGAGATGCCAATCCAAGCTCGTGTCATGATTCCATTCCCGCCATTGGCCGAACTCTCCCCCCATGAAGAGCATTTTTTTTCCGGGATGGCTATACATGTAGCCATAGAGTAGCCGGAGGTTGGCAAATCGTTGCCACACATCGCCCGGCATCTTGTCCAGCAAGGCTCGTTTCCCGTGGACCACTTCGTCATGAGAGAGGGCCAGGATAAAATTCTCGCTGAAGGCATAGAGGAGACCGAAGGTGATTTGATTCTGATGGAACCGACGATAGATCGGATCATGCTGAAAAAAGCTCAGCATGTCATGCATCCACCCCATGTTCCATTTGAACGTAAAGCCCAGCCCCCCTGTATAGGTCGGCCGAGACACGCCGGGCCAGGCCGTGGACTCTTCCGCGATCGTGACAGCCCCGGGAAATTCACGGTGGATGAGCACGTTGAGTTCTTTCAGGAACGAGACGGCCCCAAGGTTTTCCTTGCCGCCAAACTCGTTCGGAATCCACTCGCCGGATTTTCGACCGTAGTCGAGATAGAGCATGGAAGCCACGGCGTCTACGCGCAATCCATCGATGTGGTATTTGTCCAACCAGAAGAGCGCGCTGTTCAACAAAAAGGTGCGCACCTCAATCCGGTCATAATTGAAAATTCGGCTGTGCCAATCGGGGTGATAGCCGCGGCGCGGATCGGCATGGTCGTAGAGGTGTGTGCCGTCGAACAACGCCAATCCATGGGGATCGTCCGGAAAGTGCGCGGGAGCCCAGTCCATAATCACGCCGAGGCCGGCTTGATGCGCGGCGTCCACGAACGCCATGAACCCCTTGGGATCTCCGTATCGACTGGTGGCCGCAAAGTAGCCTGTCGCTTGATATCCCCATGATCCGTCGAAAGGGTGTTCCGTCACCGGCATGAGTTCGAGGTGTGTGTAACCAAGATCCGTTGCGTAGGGAATCAGCTTCGCAGCGAGTTCTTCATAGGTGAGCCAACGGTTGTTCTCTTCCGGTACTCGCATCCATGATCCGAGATGGACTTCATAGATGGAGAGGGGAGCGGCCAGCGGGTCCCATTCAGCGCGAGCCGCCATCCATGCGCCGTCGTGCCAGGTGTAGGTGGACAAGTCACGCACAACCGAGGCAGTCCGCGGGCGGAGCTCGCTCGCGACAGCGTAAGGATCCGCTTTCAGCAATGGGGTGATATGGTCTCGTGACCGGATTTCATATTTGTAGACGGTGCCTTCCGGTAGATCGGGAATGAAGAGTTCCCAAAGTCCGGTAGATCCTCGACTGGTCATGGGATGGCAGAGGCCGTTCCAACCATTAAAGTCCCCAATCACACTGACACGCGCAGCATTGGGCGCCCATACCACAAAGTGGACTCCGGAGACGCCTTGGATGGTGCGGATATGGGCGCCGAAACTCTCGTAGGCCTTGTACAAGGTTCCCTCGGCAAAGAGATGCAGATCAAAATCCGTCAACAGCGGGGGAACGGCATAGGGATCATGGATTTCGGCGACGGTGCCGTCGTGATGTGTGACGCGAAACTTGTAGGACAGCGCCTGTGGGGCATCCGGAAGAAGCGCCTCATACAGCCCTTCCTCACGAACGCGAGA
Organism: Nitrospira sp.; assembly: GCA_037445435.1. Lineage (GTDB taxonomy): Bacteria > Nitrospirota > Nitrospiria > Nitrospirales > Nitrospiraceae > Nitrospira_D. The sequence goes on from JBBIKN010000008.1 coordinate 6,985, forward strand.
CATGCGCCACAAGATGGAGTCGGATACGACTTCTACGTCCTTAACCCGGGGCAGCCAGGCCCGGATCACGAGGAAAGGGCGGCTGTCGATCGTCGTGGTATGTGGGCCTAGAACCAAGTGAGGGGCCCAATGTACGCCTGCGATGAGGCGATCCAGGTCATCCTGTTGAATGGGTGGCTCAATGGGCATCACCTTATCCTAATGGCTAGAGTCTGGATTAGGAAGGAGAAAATATTCTCCCTAACGTCGTCGAATGACATACCAGAAAGACGACTCTGATTGCATTGTCGCGGGCGGCCTCGGATAATGCGTGGCTCGTAAGTTGATCCGTCTCTGTTGATTGCGAGGATATTCATGTCATCTCTGACCTTGGCTCTCCTGATCTTTGGCCTGTGTTATGTGCTCATCATGACCGAGCGGCTCCACAAGACCATTGTGGCCCTGTTCGGGGCGGCACTCATGATCAGTCTCGGCGTAGTCTCACAAGAGGAGGCGTTTTACTCCCATGAGTTCGGGGTGGATTACAACGTCGTCTTTCTGCTGATCGGCATGATGGTGATCGTCAATATCGTGCGAGAGACCGGGCTGTTCGAGGTGCTGGCCATTTGGGCGGCGCAGCGAGCTAATGCGAAACCATTCCGTCTCCTGGTGCTGTTGGCCATCTTGACGGCTGTATTGTCCGCCATGCTCGATAACGTCACCACCGTGCTGCTTATGGCCCCGGTCACTCTTGCCATTACCAAACGGTTGGAGTTGAACCCAGTCGCATTTTTGATGACCGAGGCGCTGGCGTCGAATATCGGTGGGACCGCCACACTCGTCGGGGACCCGCCGAATATCATGATTGCCAGTAAGGCCGAGCTCAGTTATCTTGATTTCCTGTTCGTCATGGGGCCGATCGTTATCGTGATGATGACGGTATTCTTGACGGTACTGTGGCTGATTTTTGGGCGAACGATGACGGTCGCACCGCATTTGCGGGAGGCCGTGCTTGCGCTGAGCTACCGGGAGGCCATCCCGGATGAGTCCTTTTTGCGACGCTGTCTGATCTTGCTGGTCGTCGTCAACGTAGGATTCTGTCTCCATTCGCTCGTCCATTTGGAACCGGCTACGATTGCGTTACTGGGGGCAAGTCTGTTCATGGTGATCGGCCATGCCCGGCGAAAGCCGGAAGATGATGAGGAATTGACGTATCTGGCGGAAGTGGAGTGGAAGACCATATTCTTTTTCATCGGCCTCTTTATCCTGGTGGGGGGATTGGTGAAAGTCGGTGTCATCCGGTATCTGGCCGATCAACTTGTCGCGGTGACCAGAGGCAATCTTACCGGATCCACGATGGCCGTGCTGTGGGGATCGGCGATCCTCTCTGCAGTCGTGGACAATATCCCCTATGTCGCCGCGATGAATCCGTTGATCGTCGATCTTGCCCGATCGCTCCATCCGGAAATCACTGATTATGTCGCGTTGGTCCATCAACCGGACATTATCCCGCTCTGGTGGGCACTGGCCTTAGGCGCATGTTTAGGCGGGAACGGTACGATCATCGGCGCAAGTGCCAACGTCGTGATCGTCGACATCGCGCGCAAATCCGGTTATCGAATTACCTTTTGGCAGTTCTTTAAGTACGGATTTCCCGTCATGATCGGGTCGGTGGCCCTCAGCGCGAGCTATCTCTGGCTGGTGTTTCTGCGATAAGGGAATTACTGTTTGCCATCGACCTTCAGACTGAGTGATCCGTCAGTCATCAGCCGAACATACAGCGCGTTCACATCGGCGAACACGCCGATGCCCTGCACCGATGTGACGGTCCCGTGCGTCGTGATGGTCGGACTCAACTCCCGATTCAAGGCCTTGGTCAGAAGGTCGCGCATGCGATCAGTCGCCGGAGTCACACCGAGCACGGCTTCACCCATAACGAGTTCCCTGATGGAAGAGCGGGCGAGCCAATCGGGGCCGCTCTTTTGGAGAAGCTGTTCGGAATCGAGATCCAGGCGGAGGCCACTGATCTGAACGGACTGGGTCAACGTATTCATTTCAGGCTTCCCCACGAAATAGAGGTGGCCGGTCGCGTCTCCCGTAAACGCAATCCGCAGAACGACTTGATTGCCACCACGGCCAAAAACAGCCGCATCGGTGATGTGAATGAAGTCTCCTTTCACGGCGACCCGTTTTCCCTGCAACCGCGTTGCAAGCGATCGGGAGAGGGAGGGATAGTCCAGTGGGATGTCAGCGACGACGTGAAACCCGGTGGAAGCCAGTTGGTTCGCAAGTTTTGTGGGCAGTGTGCCATACAACTGGGCATCAGCGGCACCATGGAAGCCGGTGGAAGCCGGTTCAGTTTCAAGCGGAGGAAGTGCCCCGCTTGCAGATGGTGGTTCGGCACCAAACACGAGAACTGGTTTCGCGGTTATATGAATGGTGTCATCGATAAGGTCTCCGCCCTCTGAAAAGAAGCCACTGTGCCACACGTTACCGATGTTGAGCAGGAGCCACGTGTCCGGTTCTAGTTGTATGGGGTTGCGCAGCGTGTGCCAGACATCTTCCACCTGGGATCTGGCGGTCAGCGTGTTTATGCGTGCGACTGCATTGCTCAGTCCAGCCCGCACTCGCTCTGTCAGCTGATTTTTGACTTCCTGAAAGACATCAGTATCATTGACGCTGATTTTGCAGGGATCAACGGCGTTCAGCGTCACACCGGTTACTGATGCCGACACGCCGTAATTCGGTGTCATGCCAACGATGAGATTCCCATTGAGTGTTGCTCTTTTGGGCCATTCGGTGCCATCGCCACATTGAAGTGAATTGGCTCCTATCTTATAGCGAAGGGCCGTCCTGAGAGATAAGCTGGAGCTTAGTGGTTCAATGCCCTTCCACCAATCGCGGAGCAAGGTCCCGGAATTCGTGCTGCTGGCTTGATGGGTACCAGAAGGTGCCACCGCAAAATCATCCCGCTCGGCATAATATTTATACTCGGCCCCTTTAGGATGCTTGATGGGGTTCCTCCAATGATCGAATTTTTTGGGAATCACGCTGTCATCGTTAGTCGCATGGATGAATGGCGACAAGTCCACCTGAACGGGAAAGCTGACGGTGGACTCTGCGGCTGAAGAGAGGGGGTTTGGTGTTGCCGGCAGTAACGTCGGCGCCGGCGGGTGAACGATATACTGCTTGGCGAGACAACCCGTCAGGGCTACCGTTATGGATAAGACGATGAGAGCTTTGTGTATTGATGGAGGAAGCATCGGTTTCTTCCTTTGGATACGCGGTGGTCGTGAGACGGCTCACCCCCAGCGCTTGAAGATGGATTATGAAGGCTTCAAATGGGCGCTAGGATACCAGAATCGCATGACGCTGTGTCATGCCAAAAGAGGAGTAACTTGGTCCGGGTTCGAGGGCGCTCGGTTAGGATTCGGCGACGCTCGCCGTCGTGGCCACACTAGTGCGTATTGCTAATCATATCCGTAGAGCCAATGCGTCGTGGAAGAGAACACATTCTTAACGGAATGGCGAACACCTTTTGGAATAAACACTTCGTCACCTGGTTCCGCAATGAGCTCTTCCCCGCCGATGGTCAGCTTGAGCTGACCGACCATGACCGTCACGAGTTCATTCGTTGAGTGAACAAAGTCATTCCACTCTCTGCCGGGGGGGTCGGTGAACACATCACAGGAGTAGCCCCGCCGACGCCAGTCTTGAGCCACCTGATCACGGTCGAGGGGCACTGTAAATTTTTGCCGGGTGAGAGAGGACATGAGACCCATGGTAAGGGGTGTAAGTGACCTGGTCAACAGGGCAGGAATGAGCAGAGGGAGGCCTTCCCGTAGAGGCGCATCGGCAAGATCGATCGGACCTTCCAATGATCAGGTGCGCGTGCTCTCAGTTCACGTACGCCGCGGCCGATTTTTCGCCGGATGAGGGTCCGCAGCGTCACCCCGTTTGCGTAGCCGACCTGAGTGGCAATCTCGTCAATGCTGGTGTTGCTCGTCTGGAGAAGGTGGACCGCGCGCTCGACGCGAAGGTCTTGGAAATAGGCTAAGGGGGACTTGCCCACGACGGATTGTAGGCGGCGTGTCAGTGTCCGTGGGCTTGTGGCGACCGCGCGAGCGGCCTCATTGAGAGAGAAACCGTCGGCCAACTGGCGACGTGCCCATCGTTCAAACCGTTCGACAAACGGATCCGTGTGAGCGAGATGATCAGGAATAGCAAATGCCGCCTGCGACGGCCGAGGGTCAACGACGAGATAACGGGCCGTCAGTGTCGCCAGTGCCGGGCTATGGCGCCGCACCAGCCAGAGTGCCAAGTCGAGGTGTGCCAGCGCTGCACCGGCGGTAACCAATTGTGGGGCAGCGACGATCATGCGCGATTCGTCGAGATCGACATACGGATACCGTTCACGGAAGAACGGGGCCAGCCACCAGGATGTCGTCGTGTGGTGGCCGTTAAGCAGCGATGAGCCGGCAAGGACAAACGTGCCGGTGCAGGCAGCGCCGATGAACGCGCCGCTGGCAGACCACTCGCGGAGCAACGCCTGTGCGTCAGCTGTCTCTCGCTGTTCGAGCGCAGATCGCAATGTGTCAGGAAGCTTTGCCCCGATGGCGGGCACGAGTACCACATCGGGATGCGTAAGTCGTGTTGCGGACACCACTGGTACCGACAGTCCTTGGCTCGTGCGCACGTGACGTCGGACTCCGACGATGGTCACATCGAAGCGCGTCGAGGATGTCCCCGTGGATTCCGCCAGCGCGTTCGCCGTGCTGAAGGTGTCGAGAAGAGTGGATAAGCCGGTGTCGAAGACCTCCGACAGAGCCAGCAGATAGATTCGCATGGCGAGAACTGTAGCATAATTGTCATTCTTGCCACTAGTTCATCATGGAAGGCGACGTTAGCATGCACTCGCCATCCACCCACACAACTTCAGAAAGGGAGGGACATCATGGTGCGAGTTGCATTGTTGGTACGATTGCAAGCCAAGCCAGGAAAGGAAGCGGAGGTCGCCCGCTTTCTCGAAGGCGGGCTTGCTCTGGCGAATCAGGAAGCCACGACGCCGATCTGGTTTGGCCTGCGGATGGGGCCGGCGACATTCGGCATCTTCGATGCGTTTGCCGATGAAACGGGCCGCAAAGCGCATTTGGCTGGGCAGATTGCGGCGGCCCTGATGGCGAAGGCTCCAGAGTTGCTGGCCGAACCACCGCAGATCGAACAGGTTGATGTGCTCGCCGCAAAGATTCGCAGTGAAGCCTAACGGAAGACATCGCTTGGCTTGGTTGCGGGTAGGCAGGTAATGCTCATTCCACACGCCGCCATGAGGCGGCGTGTGCGACCTGCCAATGCTACGTTTGCTGCCAGTTCTGATTTCGAAGTGAGCAACGCCAATCTCCCGAGCATGGCGGGGCGTGGACGGATAGATCTCAAGATGACGCGGTGTTGAGGGACAGCCTTGAAGACAAGATCGCAAAGTGAAGTACGCCGGCTGTCAGCTGTTATTGGCGCATCTCAGCTTTGTGGGAGAAGAAAATGTCTCAGGGAAGCTGAGTCGAAGACGCTAAGGTCAATGATGGTGCGAGAAGGTATGTGCTTCGTGGTGCTCTGCTCGGTCAGCTTTCGCAGGTCACAATGGATGTCGTCGGGATCGCAACACTCGGTTTCCAATTGAATGGTCATATGCTTGATGCCGAATTCGTCGGGGACAGCCGGAGCGGCATTCGTGCTTTTTTGTGATTCTTGACTAGGCGCCTTGATAAGGCGCATAGTTTGGGAATTCTTATGAACGGTACATGGAGAGTGAACATATGGCCAAGCTCAATGTATCTATCGACGACCAACTCAGAGACGAACTGTTTCGGCTGGTTCCACCTCGCCGGCGAAGCCACGTGGTGAACGAAGCGTTGCGACATGAGCTGCTTCGGCGAAAACGCCAGCAGGCCGCAGACGTCGTGCGGCGTCTGCGGAAGCGTAGTGCCACGCTGAGCGGAAAAGAGATTGTGGAGGCCGTGCGGCGGGATCGTGCGAGGACTAATCGATGATCATCGTCCCTGACGCCTCAGTCATCTTAAAGTGGGTATTGGAAAAAGAAGACGAACCCAACCATTCGCACGCCCTGAAGCTTCAGGAGGCCTTGCTGGCGGAGGAAATTGAAATCCGCGTGCCGACGCTCTGGCGGTACGAAGTCGGAAACGTACTGGGAATGAAGAAGCCAAGGATGGCAGCAGAACTGATGAGTGCCTTACTGGCCTATGAATTTGATGAAGTTCCCCTCAGGAGGGAGTATGCGCTGGACGTCTTAGCGCATATGCAACAAGTGCAGGGTGTCACATTCTATGACTCGGCGTACCATGTCCTGGCCTTGCGGATGAAGGGGGTGTACCTGACTGCAGATGCGTCATATTTGAAGCGCGCAAAAGGTAAAGGGCATGTAGAAATTTTGGATGAGTGGCAGGGACCGTGATAAAGTGTGAACGAACTGGCAGCCTGAGTGTTCGGTAACACTTAATGATGGTGTGCGAAGGTATGTGCTTCGTGGTGCTGCTCGGTCAGCTTCCGGAGATCGCAGTGGATGTCGTCGGGATCGCAACATTCGGTTTCGAGTTGGATGGTCATGTGTTTGATGCCGAAGTCGGTCGTAATCCGATTCTGGATCAACTGCAGTAATTCCAACGGAGGGCGATGGCGTTCGATCATGACATGGCTGGTCAGCATCACGAGCCGAGGTTCCACCGCCCAGATGTGGAGATCGTGGACGTTCTTGACGCCGGGGATGGCTTCCATGGTGGCTGCGACTTGAGACGCGCTGATGCCTGGCGGTGTCGATTCCAGTAAGACCTCCATCGATTCTTTAAAGATCGGCCAAGCTCCTCGAACGATCGCGCCGACGACCAGTAAGCTCACGAGTGGATCCAGGATGGTCCATCCTGTCAGGAGGATGGCGCCGCCACTGACAATCACTCCCAGCGAGACCCAGGCATCTCCCAACATGTGCCAAAACGCGCTGCGGATGTTCAGATCGTCTTTCGCGCCGTGCTGAAGCAACAGCGCAATCCCAAGATTAGCGACGAAACTGATAGCAGCGATAGCCATCACCCAGCCACCATCGATGGGAACCGGCTGCAGCAATCGTTTTGTGCCCACAAGCGCGATGCCAAGTGCGGTCAATAGGAGGATAAAACTGTTCAGAAATGCCGCAATGATGCCGGCTCGATGGTAGCCGAAAGTTCGGCTTTCCGAAGCGGGGCGTGCCGTGAGGAGATGAGCATACAGTGCCAGAAAGAGGGAGCCTTGATCGACCAGGTTGTGCCCCGCGTCGCTCATGAGGCCGATGCTATTGAGGAGCCAGCCGCCGACAAACTCAGCCGCGATGATGACGGCATTGATGGCTAGAGCCAGGCGAAGTCGGGATCGGAGATGTACATAGGACGCCGGTGCCGTCATGGGTGACAGTTTCGCACGGTGGACGCGACGCAGCAAGTCTTGCCGAAGGTTTCTCTTGAAGAAGTTGGCGGGCGGCTACCGAACGGATGTAGGTGAGAGACGCTCGCTTAACACGGGATAGTTGGCCTGATCCATTCCTGAATTGCCGGTCGAGAGGTCCGTCGCAATGACGCGAAGCTTGATTCCGTCGGGAACCTCCTTCGATGGAGGGACGAAGAACGGCGCTTCAAATGTGCGGCTGCCTTCATCATAAAACATTTGCAGCCGTTCGACGACTCGGTCTCCGATCAAGACCTCTCCATAAATACGGATCTTCCGCGAATCCCAATCTCCATGGGGGCGGACCAATGAGCCGGATAGGGTGCGGACTGTGGCTCGGAGTTTCACATCGTCCTTTCCGATCAATGCATCACGCGGTTTAGGCCGCTCAATCTGAACCAGATAACCATAGAGATGCAGGACGATGCCGTCGTTCGTCAGGTCTTGCCCAGGGATCAACAAGAGCGTTTGGCTGGTCCTTCGTAATGCAGCGGGGTAGGCGAGCGGGCCTTCCGCGGAGATCTCCACCAACGTCGGTTTCTGCAGCGTCAACGTCGTGGTGAAGGCGGCGGAGGGGCGAGTGCTGTAAATCGGTTCTTCCATCATGCGAGGAGTGCGCATGATTTGATTCTGATCGCCGGCCTCACCCTGTTGCAGACCGCTTGCCAGAATTTGGCCTGTGGCGACGTCGGTAATCATTACGCGGGCTCCACCGACTTCCCGGCCTAACACCATCGCCCCATGGGCGACGACCCGCACGAGAATCGTCGTCGGCTGGGGCCCATTGAGCGGTAAGTCAGGAAGTGTCTGGCTTCTAACTGGAGGTATGAAGCACGGAAGCAGGATGAGCGAGGAAATCAGTCCAACCGGAACGAAGGAAGATCGCGTCATTTCACCTTGGTACCGGGATCGACTTCTTCCAGAACGGTGAGCAATCCGTTCACCTCGGTATCCCCTGCGGCCAGGACCATGCCCTGCGATTCGATGCCCATCAGCTTGGCCGGCTTGAGATTCGCCACGATCACGATGGTTCTTCCGACCAGTGCCTCGGGCTCGTACTTCTTGCCGATGCCAGCTACAATCTGGCGCTGTTCCGTGCCGAGCGAAACGTGGAGCTTGATCAACTTCTCCGATTTCGGCACCCGTTCGGCAGAAAGGACCTTCGCTGTCTTAAGCTGTATCTTCATGAATTCGTCGATGGTGATTTGCGGGGAATCGGGAGGTGCCTGAGTCATGGTGGGTGTTGGTGCTGCAACGGTTGGTTGGGAGGGAACAGATGATTCGGTCACGAGTTTGGCTCCTTGTAATAGTGGAGGACTGGGGGTTACTGAAAGAGAAACCGCGGGTGCTTGTATTCTCGGAAACAATGCTTTTGACTTTTTGATCTCAGTTCCTGGGGCGAGTCGATTCCAAATTCTTTCGTCGGGAGGAAAGGGGCCAGAAAAGTCTAAGTTTAGTCCCAACTGTTGGCTTATTGCTTCAGCTGTGCTTGGCATAAATGGGTAAATCGCAATCGACAGCAGGCGGAGAGAATCCGCTGCTCTGTACAGAACTTTGTCTAGAAGGGTTTTCTTGGCAGCGTCTTTTGCGAGAAGCCAGGGAGCATGAGTCTCAAGATATTGATCTGCCGCTCGCACCAAATGCCAAATCCGCTCAAGGGCTCGACTGAAGCCTAAATCCTGAACGTCTGAAGCTGAGAGTCTGAAAACATCCATGCCTGCAGCGGATAGCCTCTCATCTGATTCGGAATTGAGTAGGGAAGGGACTTCAGGAATTTTCCCCCCGGCTGAGCGCTCAATTAATGTCAATGTTCTGCTTAATAGATTACCAAGGCCATTGGCTAGATCGCTATTAATGCGAGAGACTAAGGCGGATTCAGAAAAGTCCCCATCTTGTCCGAACGGCACCTCGCGTAGTAAAAAATACCGAAATGCGTCCACGCCGAATTCGCCCACCATCTTGTTTGGATCGACGACATTCCCGCGGCTCTTGGACATCTTTTCGCCGTCCACGGTCCACCAACCATGAGCGAAGATGGATTCGGGTAATGGACGCTCCAGTGCCATGAGCATCGTCGACCAATAGACGGCGTGCGTCGTCAGGATATCTTTGCCGACCAGATGAACATTGGCTGGCCAGAACCGATTGCCTGCCGGTTTCTCCCGTGGCAGATACTCCAAAGCAGACATGTAATTGACCAGTGCATCGAACCAGACATAGGTCACATAGTTGTGATCGAATGGCAGTTCGATGCCCCAAGAAAGCCTGGTTTTCGGGCGGGAAATCGAAAGGTCTCCAAGTTTCTGGTTTTGAAGGAAGCCGAGGACTTCGTTTCGCCGCGACTCCGGACGGATGAAGTGCGGATGCGTCTTGATGTGGTCGAGCAAGCGATCCTGGTATTGCCCCATCTTGAAAAAGTAGTTGTGCTCGCTGAGCTGATCGACGGGGCGTTTACAGTCCGGACAGAGGCCATTTTCGACATCTTTCTCGGTCCAGAACCGTTCATCGAACGTACAGTACCACCCGGTGTACGAATCCTTGTAAATCAGCTTCTTGTCGTAGAGCTGCTGGAGGTATCGTTGGACGATGGATTTGTGCTCAGCATCCGTCGTCCTGATGAAGGCGTTATTCGAGATGTTCAGCTTCTTCCAGAGAGTCTCAAATTGCGGTGCGAGCTTGTCGCAGTGAACTTGAGGGTCGATACCAGCCTTGGTGGCGGCCTGCTGGACTTTCTGCCCGTGCTCATCGAGGCCGGTGAGAAAAAACACCTCGCGTCCGCGCAACCGCCAATAGCGCGCCAGCACGTCGGCCGCTATGGTGGTATAGGCATGGCCGATATGAGGGACGTCGTTGACGTAGTAAATCGGGGTGGTGATGTAAAACGTATTCTGGTTCGCCATAGCGAAAAGAAGATATCAGGTTAGCGGCGCGTTTGGCTAGGTTGCGGCGCCGGCGGGGACGAGCCCGAGCGCTTCGCGCAGGCGAAGGAGCGTCGTCTCCAGCGCCATCTGCACGTTCAGATGCCGTGTGGCTTGCTGTTCGGTCCGCTCGATGTCATTCAAGAGGGTCAGGAGCGTGTCGATGTCCGCTCGTTGGGCGTATCGTCGCAGGTCGGGGAGTTGGTCGAGGTGAAGGAGCTGATCTTGATCTCCACCCACCATGACGATGAGAAGATCACGGATCCATCGCGCAAGCCATGCGAGCGTTTCCTCTCCACGGTCTGTCTTGGCCAAGCTCTCCGCCGTGGAAAGGATGGCCGCGCCAGACGCCAAGCTTTCCGGCTTCACCAACGTCAGGCAATCTTGTTGTCGGGCTCGAACTTCTGCAACATTCGCCGTGAGTGCTTCTCCGATGCGGCCATCGGCGAAGATCGCCAGGAAACGGGCATCGGCAGGAGGAAGCTCTCGCTTGAGGATTAGCGCCGCCTCAACTTGCGTGCGGGCTGGCGTCGTGAAGCGAAGCGCTTGGCAGCGCGATCGAATGGTGATGGGAAGTGCATGGAGCCGGCTGGTGACCAGGATGAAGAGGCTATGACCCGGAGGTTCTTCCAGGGTCTTGAGGAGCGCGTTGGCCGCTCCGATCGTCAATCGGTCCGCATCGTCAATCAGACAAATCTTTCGTTCTCCGATGAGCGGGCGATAGACGAACTGTTGTTCGATCTCCCGCACTTGCTCGATTTTGATTTGCGGCGTTGCAGCTTTTGGATCGGGCTCGATGACGAAGTAATCCGGGTGCGTCCGAGCGGCTATCTGCAGGCAGGCTCGACAACGGCCACAGCTGTCCTGAGCCTCTGGCTGCGAGGGCTGCTCACAGTTGAGGGCCTGAGCCAGTCTCACGGCGGTCATGAACTTTCCGATCCTGATTTCGCCATAGAACAAATAGGCATGGGCCAGACGTCCATGGTGCAAGGCCGCCTGAAGGAGGGAGATGGGTTGTTCGTGGCCCGTGATGTCGGCGAAAGGCATGGGCTATCGGTGTTTCAAGGTCCGTGAGCGATAGGTCTTGAGCCAGTTCATAACCAGTGCTTCTACAGTGTGTGCTACCGACTCCAGAGGTTGTGTGGAATGAATCACCTTGATGCGTCGAGGTTCTCGTCGTGCCAATGCGTGAAATCCCGCTCGGACTTTCCGGTGGAACCGTTCGGTTTCTCGATCGAGTCGATTTTGGGTGGCGGCGCCGCCACGACGTCGACTGAGCCCGACAGTGACAGGGACGTCGAAGAGCAACGTGAGCTGGGGAGCAAGCTTTCCGGTCGCCCAGTCGTTCATCGTGCGTAACACTCGTAGATCCAATCCCCGTCCATACCCTTGATAGGCCAGGGTCGAGTCCGAGAATCGATCGCAGACGACCGTCTTCCCTTGCGCCAGTGCAGGCTTGATGACGTGATCGACATGTTGGCGCCTGGCCGCAAAAATGAGGTAGGCTTCCGTTTCGGGGGCGATCGTTTCCGCCGAATTGTCGAGCAGGATACTACGGAGACGTTCAGCGAGCAGTGTCCCACCCGGTTCTCTCGTGTGCAACACATCCAGACCTTGTGCGCTCAGACACTCACACAGTCTTCGAGCTTGAGTCGTTTTTCCGCTTCCTTCACCACCTTCCAGCGTGATGAAAATGCCCTTCGATTGTCTTGATGTTCTACCCATGCGATGATTTTCATGTCAGGCACAATCGTGGAGCGATCCTATGTCAGGTCGCAGTGAATAGCAAGACCGGTACCTCTCGGAAATTCATCCAGTTTGAGTCCATAACTCGTTGAAATTTACAATAAAACGCTTGCGGGGTTCGTTCGGAACTCTGTAAGATGAACCACGGAATACTCTTCCTCTGCCTGGATGCCAGTGATTCATGCTTAAGACCGCGCTAAGACGGTATTTTTTGACAGGACTTCTTCTTGTCATTCCTATCTGGGGCACTATTCTCGTCCTGAAGACCCTGTTCGTCGCGGTAGACGGCATCTTAGGCGACGCTGTCGCAGAATTGGTGCCGGATCATTATATCCCCGGCCTCGGGATCGTCACGCTGATTCTGCTCATCTTTTTGGTCGGGTTGTTCGCGGCGAACTTCATCGGGCGTCAGATTGTGAGTCACTGGGAGGACTGGCTCAACCGACTGCCCCTCGTCCGGGGGATTTATTCTACGTTGAAATCCATGATGGATATTTTGTCCTTTTCGGAGAAAGGCTCATATCGGCGTGTTGTCTTGATCCAATTCCCCAAGAACGGCCATTATTGTTTTGCGTTCGTCACCGGCATGACGAAAGGCGAGACAACGACATTGGGTCAGGAGGCGCTGATTCATGTCTACGTGCCCACTTCACCGAACCCGACGTCGGGCTATTTTCTATTGGTGCCGGAACGGGAAGTGACGTCTGTCGATATCAGTATCGAGGAGGCGATGAAACTGATCGTATCAGGTGGGCTCTATACGCCGTCCGGCGCAATGGCTTCGGCGCTGAGCCGCGAAACGAAGTGGAGTCAGGTCAAACAGCCGGATGCCGGTGTGCCCATCGGATAAATACGGTGTCTGATACGTCATTGCGAGCCCGGAGTCTTCGATGAAACAATCGGTAGATCAACCCATGACAGTCTCACCCATTCCCGGGTTAGGAGTGATCGTGATGGCGGCTGGGTTGGGCAAGCGGATGAAATCCAACCACGTCAAAGTACTGCATACGGTCGCGGGTCAGCCGATGGTTCTCTACGCTATTGATGTAGCGCTACAACTGGCGAGCCATCGCATTGCGGTGGTGGTCGGGCATCAATCTGACAGGGTTCGGCAAGTGATTCAGTCGGGTATTGCGGGCAAGCCCGGAGCAACGTCTGTGAGCATCGTCGAGCAAGCCGAACAGCTCGGGACCGGCCATGCCGTGATGCAAAGCCGTCCCGTGTTTTATCACGGACATGAAGCGCGTCCGACGAATTATCTTATCTTGAACGGTGACACCCCGTTGCTGAAAGAAGAGACCGCACGCGAGCTTTTGCGCCTCCATCAGTCGCAGGGCGCCGCTGTGACAATTTTGACTGCGGTGCTCGATGATCCCAGCGGCTATGGCCGCGTCATCCGTCGGCAATCCGATGAGTATCACCAAGGTGGAAGCACGCCATCCGATGTGTTGAAGATCGTCGAAGATCGTGATGCCACTCCTGTAGAACGAGCCACGAAGGAAATCAACGTTGGGACGTATGTCGTATCCGGAGAGTTTCTCTTCGATGCGCTCGATAAACTGGAGCCACGTAACGCCCAGCATGAATACTATCTGACCGATATTGTTGGGATGGCGGTTGCGCAGGGTCGGCGTGTTGCGGCTGTGGCCCTTCGAGCCCCCGAAGAAGGGCTGGGTGTCAATACCAGACAACAGCTGGCGGCTGCTGAACGGCTCGTCCGTCAGCAGATTCGCGAGCGCTGGCTCGAGGCCGGAGTCACGATGCGAGATCCTGGTTCCGTGTGGATCGACGCCGGAGTGACCATCGGCAGAGATACGGTGCTCTGCCCACACGTGAGTCTGGAAGGCAAAACGGTCATCGGTGAAGGGACGACAATCCGTTCCGGGGTCCGCCTCACCGATTGTGTGATCGGCAACAACGTCGAGATTCTCGATCACTGTGTGCTACGCGAGTCGCAAGTCGAGGACGAGGCTCATCTCGGTCCGTTTGCACATTTGCGACCCGGAGCGATCGTGCGGCGTAATGCAAAGGTCGGAAACTTCGTCGAAATGAAGAAAGCCGAACTCGGCGAAGGATCAAAGGCGAATCACCTTACCTATCTTGGTGATGCGCGAATCGGCAAGGGGGTCAACATAGGAGCCGGGACGATCACGGTAAATTATGATGGCGTCAACAAACATCAGACTGTGATCGAGGATCATGCTTCTGTGGGGAGTGACACGCAACTCATTGCACCGGTGACGATAGGACGCGGTGCCTATATCGCCGCTGGAACGACTGTGACACAGAACGTACCGGCTGATTCGTTGGCGATCGCCCGTGTTCCGCAGGTCAATCGAGTCGGGTGGGCGGCCAAACGCCGGATGTTGCTGACCCCTGGTACGCCGAGCAATGCGAAAACCTCCGATCGGTCTGGAAACGAAAATGTCAGAAAGGCCGTAGTCAATTCAAAGAAGGGGCGCGCAAAATCACCCAACGGCTGAGCATGGTGCAGTTGAGTTTTTTCCGACTGTCAGCCGACTCACATCTGGAGTGACTGCATGTGTGGAATCATTGGATACGTCGGCAATCAAGATGCGGTTCCGATTCTTATCGGGGGGTTGTCCAAGTTGGAGTATCGCGGCTACGACTCATCAGGCGTGGCCGTCATGCAGGGAGAAAAGATTGTCGTCAGACGGAGCGTGGGCAAGCTGATTAATCTACAAAACTCACTCAAGGCCAACGAGCTGAAGGGGACGATCGGCATCGGGCATACCCGTTGGGCCACCCATGGTAAGCCCTCGGAACAAAACGCTCATCCCCATCGTTCGAAAGGCTGTGTGCTGGTGCACAACGGCATCATCGAAAATTATCAGCAGCTGAAACAGCAGCTCGAAAAAGATGGCTACAAATTCGAGTCGGAAACCGACACGGAAGTCGTGGCGCACTTGATCGATAAGTACCTTCAAAAAGGGAACAAATTGGCCGATGCCGTGCGTTTGGCGACGAAAGATGTCCGAGGCAGCTATGCGTTGGCCGTCATCTCGGAACGAGAACCCGGAACATTGATCGCCGCACGGTCGGGCTGCCCCCTGGTCGTCGGGCGGACGAAGCAGGCCTCCTATGTTGCTTCCGACGTCATGGCGATGCTCGCTCACACGCGCGAGGTGACCTATCTTGAAGAGGGAGATGTGGCGATCGTCACTCAAGACGACGTGCAGCTGACGGATGCGGAAGGGCATGCTGTCTCGCGCAAATCGGCAACGATCACCTGGGATGCGTCGGCTGCCGAGAAGAGCGGGTATCCTCACTTCATGCTGAAGGAGATCCACGAGCAACCCCAGACGATCCTCGACACGTTGCGCGGACGGTATTCCTACGAGACCGGCGAAGCGGATCTGCCCGATATCGGTCTGACTCCAACAGAATTCGCCGCGGTTGAGCGGATCTGGATCGTGGCCTGCGGCACGTCCTGGCATGCGGGGCAAGTGGGCAAATATTTGTTTGAAGAAATGGTCCGTACCCCGGTTCAGGTGGACATCGGCAGCGAGTTTCGCTATCGCGATCCCCTCGTCGGCAAAAACGATTTATTCATTACCATTTCTCAATCCGGTGAGACGGCCGATACCCTGGCCGCTGCGCGAGAGGCCAAAGGCAAGGGTGCGCGTGTCGTGTCGATCGTCAACGTCGTCGGGAGCACCTTGGCTCGTGAGTCGGACGGGGTGCTGTACACCCATTGTGGACCTGAAATCGGCGTCGCTTCGACGAAGGCCTTCACCGCGCAACTCACTGCCTTGTATCTCTTGGCCTTGCATTTTGCGCGAGTTCGTAATGTGATGAAAGAAGCCGACGGCAAGGCCTGGTTGGATCGGTTGGTCCGACTTCCGGTGTTAGTGAAAAGTGTGTTGCAACGGGAAGCTGAAATCGTGGCGATCGCTAAACGCTACTACAAGAAGCGGAACTTTTTGTTTTTGGGCCGAGGGATCAATTATCCGATCGCGTTAGAAGGGTCGTTGAAGCTGAAAGAGATCTCTTACATCCATGCCGAAGGCTATGCGGCGGGCGAGATGAAGCATGGCCCGATCGCGCTGATCGACAAAGATATGCCGGTCGTGGTTCTGGCGCCTCGGGATCGGTTGTACGACAAAACGGTCAGTAATCTCATGGAAGTGAAAGCGCGCCGCGCGCCGGTGATTGCGTTCGTCGCCGAGGGTGAACGAGAGCTCGGAAAGATTGCAGATGCAGTGTTTACTGTTCCCGACACCCATTCGCTAATCTCGCCGATTTTGTTTACGATCCCACTTCAACTCCTCGCTTATCATATTGCGGTCTTGCGCGGGGCGGACGTCGATCAGCCGAGGAATCTGGCAAAAAGCGTCACGGTCGAATAGGCGGAGCTGAACAGAAAGAGGGAGCTCGATGGAGATCACGCAACAGGATGTGGAAAAGGTCGCGCAGTTGGCGCGATTGGCTGTTACGGCCGCCGAGAAGGAGACATTTGCCAAACAGCTGACTCAGATTCTCGCGCATGTCGATAAGTTGAACCAGTACGACACGACGGGGATCGAACCGACCGCCACCGTCATGGGGCAGGTGAACGTGTTTCGTGAAGATCTCGTACGTCCCTCACTGCCTTCGGAGAAGGCGTTGGCCAATGCGCCGGAGCGTGAAGCGGACGGGTTTGTGGTACCAAAAATTTTAGAGGAGCGTTAAGCGTCAGACAGCCAACTCGTACGTTGACGACAACGAATGATGAGCGATTGACGAATAACGGGAAGATAGATGTTTCGACAAATGCTACGTTCGAAAATTCACCGTGCCACGGTGACGGGAGCCCATCTCGAGTATGAAGGCAGTCTGACCATCGATCAAGACTTGATGGAGGCGGCTGGAATCCTGCCGTATGAGGCGATCATCTGCTCGAACTTGAATAACGGCGAGCGGTTCATGACCTATGCGATCAACGGGAAGCGCGGCAAAGGGGAGATCATTTTAAATGGGCCGACCGCGAGAAAAGCGGCGGTCGGAGATCAGATTATCATCTTTTGTTATGAGTATTACGGCGAAGAAGAGATCAAGAAACACGCACCCAAGATCGTTCGGGTGAACGAAAAAAATCGAATTGTGACGGTGAGCTGATTAGCCATAGGCTGGCTGGCCAATGAGCCTGTTGGTCCGTGTTCATCTCATCCGTCGGTAGCGAGAGATTCATGTCCCTTCATAAACTGACCCTCTGCGAGCTTCAGAATCAATTCACAAGCGGGGAAGTGACGGCGACGGAGATCGTGCGGGCCTACTTCGTGCGCATCAGCCAAGTAGAGTCTAAAGTGAAGGCCTTCGTCACACAAGCGCAAGAGTCCGCACTTCTGCAGGCGGAGGCCTTGGACCGGAAGCTTAAGGAATGGAGGAAGACCAAGCCGCTCACCGGAATGCCTCTGGCCATCAAGGATAATATCTGTACGGACGGCGTCCCCACGACCTGCAGCTCTCGAATGTTACAGAATTTTGTACCGCCATATGATGCGACGGTCATCGCGAAGTTACGAGCCCAGGAGTATATTCTGTTGGGCAAAACCAATTTGGATGAATTCGCGATGGGATCCTCAACGGAAAACTCGGCGTTCGGCCCCACCCGGAATCCCTGGAACTTGCACCGTGTGCCGGGAGGATCAAGCGGAGGATCTGCGGCGGCGGTGGCGGCGGAAGAATGTGTGGCGGCGCTCGGCTCGGATACAGGCGGGTCCATCAGGCAGCCGGCAGCCTTCTGTGGCGTGGTTGGACTGAAGCCGACCTACGGACGGATCTCTCGGTATGGATTGGTGGCATTTGCTTCTTCGCTGGATCAAATCGGGCCGATCACGAAAGACGTGGCTGACGCGGCATTTCTTCTACAAGCCATTGCCGGTCATGATCCGATGGATTCCACGTCGGTCGATCGTCCTGTGCCGGACTACATGAAGGCGCTGCAAAAACGGAACCTCAAGGCTTTGAAGATCGGCGTGCCGGCCGAATTTTTTACTGAAGGACTTGATCCGGAGGTCGAACAGGCGGTGAGAGCCGCCATTGGCGAGTTGAAGAATCTTGGGGCCGAGATCAGGGAAATCCGTCTGCCGAGAACCGATGCGGCCGTGGCCGTGTACTATGTGATCGCGACAGCGGAAGCCAGCTCAAATCTCGCCCGCTTTGACGGGATAAAATTCGGTTTCCGTGCCAAGGAGACCAAGGATCTTCTCGAACTCTACATGAAGACCAGGCAGGAGGGATTCGGACCGGAGGTGAAGCGTCGAATCATGCTGGGGACGTATGTGCTCAGCGCCGGGTACTATGATGCGTATTATGGGAAGGCCCAATCTGTACGCACGTTGGTCTGCCAGGATTTCGACGCCGCGTTCAACGAAGTGGATCTGATCGTGACTCCGGCGACACCGACTCCGGCTTTCAGGTTGGGGGAGAAAAGTGAAGACCCATTGCAGATGTATCTGTCGGATATTTTCACGATTTCAGTGAATTTGGCTGGTTTGCCGGCGATCGCGCTCCCTTGCGGCTTCAGCAGAGAAGGACTTCCGATCGGGCTGCAACTGATCGGGCGAGCCTTTGGGGAAGAGACCATACTTCGAGCTGCACATGCTTATGAGCAATCGACGCAATGGCATCTGAAACGGCCGGTGATCCGGTAGACGTAAAGAAGTGGGGGGAGGAGAGATGATCGATGGTGTGAGAGCGCGGGAGGATTGCTGACTATGACGATCGTCGAAATGGCCGCTCTTCTTGTGGCCGTGGCATTCGCGGTGTTGATCGGGTATCTCGTACCGGTCTTGATGCAAGTCCGTAAAACGGTGGCCGAGTCCGAACAGCTCCTCTCCAAGATGAACACCGAGGTGCCGGCTCTCGTGGCCGAGCTTCGAGCTATGAGCCAGAACTTGAACGAGGTGACGAACCAGGCTCGTGAGGGAGTGGAACATGCGGCAGTATTGCTCCACGCGGTCGGTGAAGTCGGTGAGTCCGTGCAACACGTTCATAACGTTGTTCGGGGATCGAGCGGCACGCTTCTGAGCAATGTGGCGAGCATGGTGGCGGGCTTCAAGGCGGCCACTCGCGTCGTGCGGGAACGCATGAAACATGAAGGAGGGACACACAATGGCGGATGATCGAGGAACGTCGGCGGCGGTTTTCTTGGCGTTTTTGAGTGGGGCGGCGATGGGCGCCGTCGCGGCGCTGTTGTTGGCGCCGCAATCAGGAGACGAATCACGGGACCAGATCCGGAAGTATGCCCGTCGTGCGGAGAACGACCTTCGCGATCTTGCCGGTCGTGCCGGGGAGGCATTTGAAGAGGTCGTCGATCAGGGTAAGGAGTTCGTCGAAAGCAAGCGGTCGGTCTTGCGCGAGGCATTCGATGCCGGCCGTGAAGCCATGAGGCGAGAACGCGGTCGTATCCACGATGAGGGGACCAATCGGGGATGATCTTTGAGACGGTCATCGGAGTAGAGGTCCACGCACAACTGCGGACCAACTCCAAGATGTTCTGCGGGTGCGGCACGACCTTCGGTCTGTCGGCCAACAGCCAGACCTGCCCGGTCTGTCTCGGTCTGCCGGGCAGCTTGCCTGTTATCAACCGAACGGCAGTCGAAATGGCGGTTCGTGCAGGTCTGGCGTTGAATTGTACGATCGCGACGAACAACCGATTTGCGAGAAAGAACTATTTCTATCCGGATTTACCGAAAGGCTATCAAATTTCCCAATATGAGTCCCCGATTTGCCAGCATGGATGGATTGAGATTCGTAATGACGGCGGGACCAAGCGCATCCGCATCCGTCGCGCGCATTTGGAGGAGGATGCCGGGAAAAACATCCATGGGACCGGCACCGGTGGGAGCCGGGTCGATTTGAACCGTGCCGGTACACCGCTGTTGGAGATCGTGACGGAACCGGACATGCGTTCCGCAGACGAAGTGGTGGCCTATCTCAAAGGGCTACGGGAAATCTTAATGTACCTCGGTGTCTGCGACGGCAATATGGAAGAGGGGAGTTTTCGGTGTGAGCCGAATTTGTCGTTGCGCCCCTCAGGACAGAAGGAGTTTGGGACGAAAGTCGAGCTGAAGAACATCAACTCCTTCAAGTATGTGAAGGATGCGGTTGAGTACGAGGTCAAACGGCAGACCAAAGCGTTGAATGAGGGAGGCGAGATCCGCCAGGAAACGAGGCTCTGGAACATCGAGCGTGGTGAAACGGCGGTGATGCGTTCCAAAGAAGAAGCCCATGACTATCGCTACTTTCCGGATCCTGATTTGGTACCGTTGAAGTTGGACGAGGAGTGGATCGAGAGTTTTCGTGCCAGCTTGCCCGAGCTGCCGGCCGCACGGATGAGGCGATTCATTGCGGACTATGGGTTACCCGAATATGACGCGACCATCCTGACAGGATCGAAAGGCATAGCGGACTACTTTGAGTCCTCCGTGAAGCTCTTCAATCAACCGAAGACGGTAAGTAATTGGGTGATGGGAGAGTTGATGAGAGAGTTGAACAACGCTGGAACGGATATTTCTGCGTCGCCTATTACGCCTGAACGGCTGGTGAACCTTTTGCAGATGGTGGACAAAGGGACCATCAGCTTAAAGGTCGCCCGTGAAATCTTTCCCGAACTCTATAGCAGTGGGAAGACGCCCGAACAGATTGTGCAGGAGAAAGGGTTGACACAGGTCTCTGACGAAGGGGCGCTCGTGAAGATCGTCGATGGGGTGTTAAGCAAGCATCCAGCCCAAGTGACGCAGTTCAAGGAAGGCAAACAACAAGTATTGGGTTTCCTCGTTGGGCAGGTGATGAAGGCAAGCGGAGGGAAAGCGAATCCGGGAAAGGTGAATGAGTTACTGAAGAAGAAACTGGGATAATTGGCTGGCATCGTCGGCAGCCCATTCATCTTCGCTTCGCCGTCCTTCAGTCGACGCCTCCGTGCTGAAAAACAGCGCAGAAAATCCTCGATAATTTTGATGATCAGCCAACTGGAGCGGAGTGATTATGAGCGCGATTAGGGAAATCAAGGGTAGACAGATTATCGATTCACGCGGCAATCCGACGATTGAGGCCGAAGTGACGCTCGAAAGCGGTGCGAAGGGCCGGGCGGCCGTTCCATCCGGAGCGTCAACTGGAGAAAGAGAAGCGATCGAACTTCGAGACGGCGACAAGAAGCGGTGGATGGGAAAAGGGGTCTCCAAAGCGGTTGCGAATATCAGCAAGGTCATTGCCCCGGAATTGCTCGGCAAGGAAGCATTTGATCAGGCCGGTATCGATCGAGCCATGATTGCGTTGGACGGAACGAAGACCAAAAGCAAGCTGGGCGCCAACGCGATCTTGGGTGTGTCGTTAGCCGTGGCGAAGGCCTCGGCCAATGAAACCGGGCAGCCGCTCTATCGTTATCTGGGAGGGGCGAATGCCCGCGTGCTTCCCGTACCGCTCATGAACATCATTAACGGCGGAGCTCACGCCGACAATCGTTTGGATCTCCAAGAATTTATGATCATGCCGGTCGGTGCCGGCCGGTTTAGCGAAGCCCTCCGAATGGCCACAGAAGTGTTTCATTCGTTGAAGGCTCTCTTGAAGAAGAAGGGGCTCAACACCGCCGTAGGGGATGAAGGTGGGTTCGCACCGGATCTGCAATCGAACGAAGAAGCGCTGGGTCTCATCTCACAATCAATAGAAGACGCCGGCTATAAGGTTGGCCATGATATCGCCTTGGCGTTGGACTGCGCGGCGAGTGAGTTTTACGACAAGGGACGGTATGTGCTCGAAGCGGAAAAGAACCCAGAACGTTCGTCGGATGAGATGATCAGCTACTATGGCAAGCTTCTGGATCGTTATCCGATCCTGTCGATCGAAGATGGGTTGAGCGAATTGGATTGGAAGGGTTGGAAGATCCTCACCGAGAAGCTGGGCAACAAGGTGCAGCTCGTCGGGGACGACATCTTCGTCACCAACGTCGAAATTTTTTCGAAGGGCATCAAGGAAGGAATCGGGAATTCGATCCTGATCAAGCTCAATCAGATCGGAACCTTGACGGAAACCTTGGATGCGATCGAACTTGCAAAGCGCTCGGGCTATACAGCGATCATTTCACATCGGTCCGGTGAGACCGAAGATACCACGATTGCAGACGTGGCGGTTGCGACGAACAGCGGTTTGATCAAGACAGGATCTTTGTCTAGAACGGATCGAGTGGCAAAATATAACCAATTGCTCAGAATCGAAGAAGAGTTGGGAGCCACGGCGCTCTATCGCGGTCGAGAGGCAGTGCAGGCCGGGGTCTAGTAGTCGGCGGATGGGCAGATGATCATCAAACAAAATCGTGGGCGGCAGTGGCTGGAATGGCGACAGCGCGTCCTGATTGTCATACAAGTGGTCGGAGCTGGTGGTTGTGTGTGGCTATTCGTGGCCTTGTTTTCCGGAGAAATGGGCCTGAATCGGTATCTCTCGATGCGTGATTACGCAAAAAATTTGGAGCATGAACTCTCAGCGTTGCGTCGGGAAAACGCCACATTACAGCGAGATATTACTCGTCTCCAGCATGACCCCGCCAAGATCGAGCAGCTGGCTCGAGAGCAGTTGGGCTATGTGCGCAAGGGGGAAACCGTGTATCAACTTGCACCGGATCCTGAGAGAAAACAGGAGCCCTTCTCGAAGCCATGAAGTTCGGAACGGTGGCCATCATTGGCCGGTCCAACGTCGGCAAGTCGACACTGCTCAATCGCCTGCTTGGCGAAAAAATTTCGATTGTGTCGAGTAAGCCTCAGACCACAAGGACCCGCATTATGGGCGTCGTGCATGTGGAAGGAGCACAAATTGCCTTTCTCGACACGCCGGGGCTTCATAAACCCGAGCACTTGCTGAATCGTCGAATGGTGCGAACCGCCGTGGAGACCATGGAAGATGCGGACCTGTTCTACATGCTTATGGAGGCGACGAGTCTGCCGGGTCCTGGAGATCTGACCGCTGTGAAGCATATGAAGGAGGCGTTGGCGAAACAGCCTCGTCCGGTGATCCTTGTGGTCACGAAAATCGATCTCGTCAACAAGCAGAAACTGCTCCCGGTTCTCGACGGTTACAGCAAACTCTTTGCATGGACTGAGATTGTGCCGGTTTCCGCCAAGGTCGAGGACAATGTTGACCGATTGTTGGCCGTGACCGTCTCTTATCTTCCGTCAGGAGAAAGAGCCTACGGTGACGATGTTGTGACCGATCAAACGATGCGAACGCTGGCGGCCGAGATGATCCGTGAGAAGGTGCTGCAGGAGACGGAGGAAGAAGTGCCGTATGCGGTTGCGGTAGAAATCGATGAGTTCGTCGAGCAGGGGAAGTTGGCGAAGATCCGGGCGTCGATTTTGGTGGAGCGAGAGACGCAGAAGGGTATTCTGATCGGCAAACAAGGAGAGCGTTTGAAAGCGATCGGTACGCAAGCCAGACTGGACATGGAACGGCTATTCGGCATGAAAGTGTTCCTCGGACTGTGGGTGAAGGTGAAGAGGGCATGGCGCGAAGACGAGCAGACCTTGGTGCAGTTGGGGTACTGACGGAACAGGCATGCAGACGGACCGACCGATAGAGCCACGGGTACCGGATCAGCGGCCTCGCCAGTCCGAACGCGACGTACTGCGTGAAGTCTTGCGTGATCAGACAGAACGCGGGCAGACGAAATCGGACATTGTGATCCAGTCCGTGCAGAAATTGCTGCGGCGCGGAGCCATCACGAACCTCTCCAAGATGTTGGGACGTATGCATCCCGCGGACATCGCCAAAGTCGTGACCCATCTCTCGTCTCCGAAGGAAAAGCGGGAGATCTTCGAGCTGGTTCGTGGCGAAGGTAAACGCGGGCAAGTGCTCAGTGAGCTCGACGGAGAAAGCATCCAGCAAGTGCTCGCCGATCTGTTGCATTCCGACATCGCGTGGCTCTTGAAAGACCTCGGTCCGGACGACGTGGCGTATATTCTCGGATTTCTTCCCGAAGAACGCAGCAAAGAAATTCTCGCCTTGATGAAAACCGAGGATTCGACCGAGGTTGCCGATATCTTGAAGTATCCCAAAGATACGGCAGGTGCCATTATGACCACGGAGTTCTTCTCCTTGCCGGAGGATGCTACGGCACAGGAAGCGATTCGTCGGTTACAGCAAGCCACCGATGCGGAAATGGTGTTCTATATTTATGTGACGGACAAGGATGATCGTCTGGTGGGTGTCCTGTCACTCCGGCAGCTGATCACCGTCCCTCCCACGACTCCGCTCAAAAATATCATGACCCGCGAAGTCATAAGTGTGGCGATCGACATGGACCAAGAAGAAGTCGCGCGTCAGGTGGCCAGTTATAACTTGCTCGCTATTCCGGTTGTGGAACGGGATGGTAAACTCGTGGGCATCATCACGGTTGATGACATCGTCGATGTGATCCGGGAAGAAGCGACCGAAGATATGTTGAAAATGGCCGGGGCGATTGAAGAAGACACGGGCTCGAAATCTTCAAGTTTCGGCTCGGCGAAACTGCGGTTGCCGTGGCTCTTTACCAATTTGGTCGGCAGTCTCCTGTCCGGTGCCATCCTCTGGTATTTCCGTTATACGATCCAGGAAGTTGTGGCGATCGTGAGCTTTATTCCCGTGATTGCGGCGATGGGCGGGAATGTGGGGTTGCAATCCTCGACGCTTATTATTCGAGGGTTGGCCACCGGCTCTGTGGAACTCACCCATGTATGGCCCGTTTTCTTTCGTGAAGCGAAGATCGGCCTGGTCATGGGATTGGCCTGCGGTGTGGCGCTGACACTGGTCGCCTGGGTGTTGCATCAAGGGTTTTTGGGCATGGTCGTTGGAGCTTCGCTGATCATCGCATTTCTGGTGTCGACCAGCATGGCGACGATTATGCCGATTCTCCTCAAACGCGTAGGGGTCGATCCGGCCGTTGCGGCCGGCCCGTTTGTTACCACGGCTAATGACATCACCGGTATTACCATCTATCTGACTCTGGCCACTCTTTTCCTAGAGTATCTCCGGTGAGACGGACTGGTGCGTCCCTGCGATTCTGTCACGATTGGAAGTGGAGAGAGCCGTGCCTCTGGTAAAGACGACGGCGATCATCTTGCGACGCCGCAAGTGGGGCGACGCCGATCGAATCGTCACCTTGTACTCCAAGGATCTGGGTAAAATTCGAGGCGTCGCTCGTGGTGCCCGTCGTCAGAAAAGTCGGTTCGGGGCTTCGATCGAACCGTTCAGCGTGTGTCGTCTGAACCTATTTGAAAAAACAGGGGACTCCCTGTTTCGGATTTCGCACGTCGATCTGATACGGTCTTCTCAAGTGCTGCGGGAAGACCTTCGCCTGATGGCCTCGGCGGCGCGGATGGTCAATGTTGTAGCAGCGATCACTCCGGATGGGGATCCGGATCCGGTCTTGTTTGATACTCTGGAGCAGGGCCTCGCCTCGCTTCACGAAAGTGAAGACTCAACCTTTACGGCGCTCCTCTTTCAGATCAGACTGCTCGGATTGACGGGGTTTCGCCCGCAGACCGACCATTGCGCTGCTTGTGGGAAGACGCATTTCGTCGGGGGACCTCAGTTTTCCCCGGTCGCCGGAGGTCTCGTCTGCCTCGCTTGTGCCGCACGTCAACGAGTTCGATGTGTCGCATTCTCACGGGGGAGCCAGTTGTTTCTCCAACAAGCCATTCGACTGGCTCCGGCGGTACTCACGCGGTTGCGGGCCGTGGGGCAAGTACGCAATGAGGTGGAGGAAGCGATAGAAGGGTATGTCACGGTTGTCGCCGGGAAACGGCTACCGCCGGTAGACTTCCTATCGCTGGCCTTGCCAGGATGAGCCGGCACAATGACTGGTGAAAACATGGCAGCCACTGCTATAGAGCCGCGAGATATGGAGTGGCTCGACAAGGGAGTGTTGGGAATCCAGTGGAGCGACGGCCACAAGGGTGTCTATCCAGTTCGCTATCTGCGGCAGCACTGTCCCTGCGCGGCCTGTGTCGATGAGTGGACAGGGGAGCGGCGTCTTAAGGCGGAGGATGTGCCGCTCTTGATTATGCTTCACGACATCGAGTCCGTGGGGCGCTACGCGCTCCAGTTTAAATGGAGCGACGGCCACGATACCGGTATCTATTCGTATTCATTACTGAGAAAATTGTGCCAGTGCGACGTTTGCCAGCCGGTGAAACCGGTTGAGTCAAAATCCAGACGGCTCATGTGAGACGAGGATCCAGCGTGACCACTACTTCTGTTGCCCTGATAAAGGCGATACGATGCTTGAGTGGTATTTTTATTCTCGTATTGATCGTAGGCTGCAAGAGCATGCCGACGTTGGAGCAACAAGAACGACTGGTACAAGCCAACAATCTTGTCTTGGATCAAATCACCACCAGGGCGGTCGTAAATGTTTGGGGGAAGCCACCCCTTTATCACAGTGAGTTTAGCCATTTTTTTGTGATGCCGGACTTCAGTGTTATTCCTCGATCTCGCGTGGAGACGGGAGAGGCTCCCCGGGGGTGGAAGGCTGGCGTGCATGCGGGCGAAGGAGTCTATTTTGCCTATCCCGATCGCGGTTGGCTTCTGGTATTTCTCGATGATCGCCTTGTCTACAAGGAAGAGCTCAAAGCCGAGGAATTGCGTGCCCTTGCAAAATCTTGGGCCTATGAAGATCGATTCAAGACCCGACTTGATGAAGCTCCCCGGCCGTAGGTTCTTCGCCTGATACTCCGTATGACACCAGCATCAGAAGAGGGATTGAACATCGTGATGGCGGCATCCGAGGCTGTTCCGTATGCCAAGACGGGTGGATTGGCCGATGTGGTTGGTGCGCTAGTAATCGAGCTAACGAAATTAGGGCATCATGTAACGCTGCTGATGCCGGGGTACCGAGGTCGAGCCACCGGTGAGTCTCGCCAACTAGCCATGCGACTTTCTATTCCGGTGGATGGGAAGCCGGTAGACGTAACGGTGGAAGAAGAGAATGTAGCAGTGACAGGTTCGGCGCATCGTTTGAGAGTACTGTTTGTACGGTACGATCCCTACTTTGATCGCGAAGGGCTCTATCAACAAGATCATCGTGATTATCCGGATAACCTAGAGCGGTTTATCTTATTCTCTCGTGCTGTCCTCGAGATAGTACGTAATCTGATCCAGATTCGAGGAGAGAAGATTGATGTGCTGCACTTACACGATTGGCAGACAGCCCTGTGCGCAGTGTATCTGAAAACTCTTCCTCACGAATATAGGGGACTCGAGCAGCTGAAAGTGCTCTTGACCCTGCATAACATGGGTTATCAAGGAATCTTTCCTGACCAGCTGTTTGTCAAGACGGGGCTTCCTTCATCATTATTTTCCCCAGACGGTATCGAGTTCTATGGGTCGGTCAATTGTCTGAAGGGTGGCATCATTTTTTCAGATGCTGTTTCTACGGTGAGTCCTACCTATGCGAAGGAGATCATGACCCCAGAATATGGATGTGGTCTTGAAGGCGTACTGGCCAGCCGTGCGGATGGTGTCAAAGGGATTACCAATGGAATCGATGTTGCTACTTGGAATCCACAGACCGACTCCTATCTGCCCGCTCACTATATGATTACCGATTTGTCGGGGAAACAAGCATGCAAGCGAGCGCTCCAACATGAACTTGGACTGCCAAATCGTGATGTTCCTTTGTTGGCTGTGATTGGTCGGCTAACCTTTCAGAAGGGCTTTGATCTCTTGATAGATGTAATTCCTGAACTCATGTTCTTACATATGCAAATCGTCGTGCTCGGGATGGGAGAGCGCTATTTGCAACAACAATTGAGTGCAATCAAAGCCAAATATCCTGATTGTATTGGCCTATGCCTAGGTTTTGATGAAGGAATGGCACATCGCATTGAGGCTGGTTCTGATATGCTCATTATGCCGTCTCGCTATGAGCCATGTGGATTAAGCCAACTGTATAGCCTTCGATACGGCACAGTTCCCATTGTGCGCCGTACCGGAGGATTGTCGGATACCGTTGTTCCCTTTCGACCATCGACGGTGAAATCTGGATGTGCAACCGGCTTTCATTTCATTGATGCTTCGGCTGATTCCCTGCTCTCAGTGCTCCTGCTCGCGCTTCATGTGTTCAAAGAGCGGGAGAAGTGGCAGTCTTTGATCTGCGCAGGAATGAAAGTAGACTCGTCTTGGAATCGATCGGCGAAACTGTACGTAGATTTATACCGAGGACTGCAGAGAGAGAAGACTTAGTGGACGTTGAAGGAAACGTTGATCCCTTGCCCGAGTTTTGTCAGCAAGGTCCTTGCCCTTACAACGTAGTAAGAACTTTCTTCCCTATGGAGCTTGAGGACTGAAACCAAGAGATTACGAGCGATATCAGCCTGTCCTTGATTAAGAGCTATTTCTCCGGCATGTATGGCACAAGCGGCAGCCATTGCTTCTACATCAACGGCTACTCGATTCGTGGGATTGGCCACTAGACGCTCAAGATGGGCCGGC
Source organism: Nitrospira sp. (assembly GCA_037445435.1). GTDB lineage: Bacteria > Nitrospirota > Nitrospiria > Nitrospirales > Nitrospiraceae > Nitrospira_D. Next base: position 35,574 of record JBBIKN010000008.1, read on the forward strand.
AGTGGTAGAATAAATCCATCGTTTCCATCCAGCATTTGACTAGCTGAACGCAATTGTGTCAGGTCGGAAGTCGCTTGGTCTAAGTTAGTGGTGGATTTACAATCGGCGTAGGCATTCCACAGTGACATAAAGCCGCGGTTTTTTAGTTCCGACAATTGGGATGAATGACTCGTTGCACAGCCTGAAACAAAAACCGCTATCCCCAACAATCCAACCACTAGTCCTTCTTTGAGAGTGTCGCAGTTCATTGTACTTAACCCTAACTCTTAGTAGGATATGCAAACGATAGACCGGAAAAATATCGTATAGATCTAAATAAAATTAAGAGAGTTTTGTAGATTAACATAGTGATAGCGTGTCATTCTCGACTCACTGTTGCGTCATTGACACAGTGAAAAATCAAAAAACCAGCGGAAGGCAGGGAGCTAAAGCTTCAAGAATTGAAAATCTGGACGAGAATTCCAGTACGGGTGGTAGCGTTGGTCTTTCGCATAATGTGCTTAATATGTTCCTTTACGGTTTGCTCAGTGATCTGGAGGGCATTAGCAATTTCTTTATTAGTCCATCCTTTTGCAAGATGTTCAACAACTGATTGCTCCCGATTAGTTAATTGAAAACGTTCTCGAGCATGTTCCGTATTGAGATTTTGTTTTCGCCCCAACTCTTCCATGGTTACCACTAGTCTGGAGTTTTGGATGCCTCCTCGATCCGGTAAACCAAAGCCTCTCAGAAGGATGGGCTGATTAGGGTCGCCTGTCACACGCTTAAGTTCGAATTGTTCCCAATCCTTGGCTTCTGTGCGTATGTGAAGAGCTTTAATAATTTCAGCACAAAGCTCGGTGAGAGCTGTCGGGAGGACTCCATGCGCTGAAATCGTGGATGCTTTTCCATGCTCGACGGCATTGATCTTTTTGGCAAGCTCTGTAGCTTGTCGATTCATATGGAGAAGTTGCATGGATGCGGACAGCACCACTATCCCCGATCCCGCCCTTTGATCAGCAAGGCTATCTGTTTGGTCAATGCCTTTAACTGCTTCTGTCATAACAGATGACTCAACAGCAATTGCTGGCTCAAGATACGCTTACGAATATACAGCAATAATACCTAACCCTTTCGAGGGAGTCAACATATACCTTTGGAAGAGCAGCCTACGTGATCGGTATTGTTGATTCTGGAGGCGATAAGTATATTTCACCAGACTTGAGATCAGGTTTGTCAGGTTAGTGAGCTGGCTTGGGCATGGTCTTTGCCGATATCGAATAGTCTATGTGCGTCTTAACGTCTAGACCGGAAAGATAGCGCATCGATTCTTTCAAGAAGGGAGGAATGCACGTGACGTCAATGGAATGGGAATGGCCGATAAGAGATAGCTATGAAAACCATAGTGAGCGGGCGGCGCTGTTAAGATCAATTTTTTATGAGATGACGGCGCCAGAAGCAGGAAACGGTAGCCTGGTTCGGGAGGGAAAGGCGCTATCGCTGAATATTAGTAGCGGAGGTATGCTGGTTCTCATGGACCGAGCTCCGGATATTAAGCAAGTCTTGAAAGTCTATGTGCCGACACCCATAACGATTGCTGAAACGCCAACGCTTGCTGAAGTGCGCTGGACAAGAAAGCTTCCGATAGGTGGTTCAAATAGCCACGTCACGTATTTTGTAGGGCTTAAGTTCATATTCTAGTTTCTCTGTTGGGAGGTAATCGAGTGGCACCTCGATAATCCCACAAATAGCGTCTGCAGGAAAAATGCAAGTCTTCTTGTGCATGGGGTCAATAGGCTAATGCGTCAACATAACAATTTCCAGAATTAGGGTCTCAAGCCCGCGACACGACTTCCTCGTTATTAAGATGATTGATCCGTATCGAAAGAGTAAAAGTTTCAGGCTGCTGGCCGACGCGTCAAATGAGTGGAACGTCAATCGAAAGCTTCTCCACGAAGAATTGCTGTTGTCCTGTGGAGACGGTTTTGTTATGGCAAGTTGACTTGGGAAGGAAGTTTATTAGAAGGTTAAGCTCCGATGAATAACGGCAGGGCGGTAGCCCTGTTTAGGTATTCATGAAAGATCGGGCCATGAACCATTTGGGGGGATAGATCGAGATATTGCGAGAGACGATGGTATGTACTTAATGCAAAGTCGCACCACGAACAGCTAGCCGAGCGAAATATTCGACGCATGGGAATTGGAGCGTTACTTGCCACTTCTGGAAGACCAGAGGACTATTCGAAACCAGGTAAGAACCGTAATTGGTCCTCTCTTCCGAGGGTAACGATTCGTCCGAATAAATCTATCGGAGTACTATCGAGCGGTGTCTTATGCCAGAGGAGTTAGGAAAATCGTAGAATTCGGTACAGCTCCTGTGGAGGTTGATATTTCGCTGATTGACGCCATCAAGAATAGAATGGCAAGTCGCAGAAGCGAGTGAGCTGAAAAGACTGAAGGAGCTGAGTAGCGGCCAACGTGCTCAAATTAAGGACATCCCATTCGTCGGAGTTGAAGCCGTGTTTATGCGAGAGATGTCTGGACATCAAAGGGCGATCGTACTCCTTCGTACAGTCGCACCTCAGGCACGGATTGTAATGGAGATTAACCGACTAATTCCATATATTGCTGCGTGATCTCAGTCGATGCCGAGGTTTTGACGGGGATCCCTTCCAAGTGTTGACCTGAGCAAGGAGGAATGAGCATGAAGGCAGTAATTCTTGCAGGAGGATGGGGAACTCGACTATCCGAAGAGACCACTCTGCGACCGAAACCTATGGTGGAAATCGGCGGGAAACCGATCCTGTGGCATATTATGAAGATTTACGCTGCGCACGGGATAAAGGAATTTGTTATTGGTCTTGGCTACAAGGGAGAGATGATCAAGGACTATTTCCTCAACTTCTATGCGTTCAATAAAGATATTTCGGTCGACCTTGGGAGTGGAAAAACAACGATTCATGACGGGAGACAGCATGAAGACTGGAAAGTGCATCTTGTCGATACTGGTCTGCATACTCAGACTGGAGGTCGGCTCAAGCAGCTGAAGAAATGGATAGGCGATGAAACCTTCTTATTTACTTATGGAGATGGAGTCTCAGATGTCGACATTCAAGCCACTATTAAGTTTCACCGGTCTCACGGAAAGTTAGCCACCGTTACTTCGGTCCTGCCTCCGGCTAGATTTGGGCGGCTTGTGTTTGATCAGGATCATATCGTCGACTTTAAAGAAAAACCTCATGCCGATGAAGGGTGGATCAATGGTGGGTTCTATGTCCTTGAGCCTAAAGCCATCGACTACATCCAAGGTGATGACACTGCGTGGGAGAGGGGGCCAATCGAGCAACTCACGAAAGATAATCAATTGATGGGTTATCGGCATGATCGTTTCTGGTCCTGCATGGATACTCTGAAAGAGAAGAATTACCTGGAGGAGCTATGGCAGTCATCAAAGGCTCCCTGGAAGATATGGTAGGATTATCTGACCATTTCGTGTTCTTTTCTCCATCTTGTTTGTCCCCATTAGCCCGTAGAAAGGAACGAGAATCTGTGGCCTTTCCGCAGCAGATATGCCAGAGGGCGAAAACTTGGAATCGATGTAGGCATGCTGCTTCGGCATTCTAGAGACGACTTTGTTGTCCAAGGCTGTGATTGCGGCAAGCAGGGCAGTAAGCATAGCAATTAATCGGGAGTAGGGCATGAAGATTCTAGTCACAGGGAACATGGGATATGTCGGCCCATTGGTGGTGCGTTGTTTGCGAGAATCCCATCCTCAGGCAACGCTTATGGGCTACGATATGGGCTACTTTGCACATTGTCTAACGGGTGCTCCCCGCCTCCCTGAAAGTCGGGCCGACCTTCAATATTTTGGAGATATCCGACATATTCCTGAGCAGATTCTACATGGAATTGACGCCATCGTACATCTCTCTGCCATCTCAAACGATCCTATGGGCGCCACTTTTGAAAAGGTCACCCTTGATATAAACTATCGAGCGAGTATTGATCTTGCTGGGAAAGCCAAGCGAGCAGGCGTTAAAAAATTTGTGTTCGCATCGAGCTGTAGTGTGTACGGCTTCGCTGAAGGTGGCCCCCGCCGAGAAGACGATGTTTTGAATCCTCTTACGGCGTACGCCAAGTCGAAAGTTCAAACCGAGCATGACTTGGCATCGCTTGCATCGGACACTTTCACCGCAACCTGCCTTAGATTTGCAACAGCATGCGGTATGAGTGATCGACTACGGTTGGACCTTGTGTTGAATGATTTTGTGGCCAGTGCGCTTGTGTCAGGACGCATCGGCATACTCAGCGATGGGACTCCATGGCGCCCCTTGATTCACGTTAAAGATATGGCGAGAGCAATTGATTGGGCCGTGCAGCGAGACCGTCGAGATGGTGGATCCTTTCTAACCGTCAACGTGGGAAGTGATGAATGGAATTATCAGGTGAAAGACTTAGCGGCGGCTGTGGCCAATCTTGTGCCAAATGTGGAGGTCACAATAAATAAAGATGCACAGCCTGACAAACGTTCATATCGTGTTAATTTCGACAAGTTCTCCAAGCTGGCGCAAGGATTTCTCCCGATGATGGATCTTCAGAGTGCCGTGAGGGATCTCCGCGATGGACTTATGGCCATGAAGTTCCATGATCCCGAATTCCGGACGAGTGAACTGATACGATTGGTGACCTTAAAGCGACTGCGCGAGGGGGGCCATCTGACGGACGACCTTGTGTGGAAGGATCGAAATAATAATAATTGAGGTCCTAGTCGGCGCAACCTCCGACGATCTGTGGGCTGGATTGTTGCATGTGATAAAGAAGGAGATTTCGGCATGGGGCGATCAGAGTGTCGGTCATGTGGGGCGAAGCTCGAACACACATTCATTGATCTTGGTATGTCTCCATTGGCCAATTCTTACATTAAGCCCGACCAGTTGAATCGTATGGAGCCTTTCTATCCATTGCATGTGTATGTTTGCGAAAAGTGTTTGTTGGTTCAGTTACAGCAATTCTCAACACCGCATGATATTTTTTCAGATTACGCGTATTTTTCATCATTTTCGGACTCCTGGCTTGCACATGCAAAAGCTTATGTCGACATGATCGTGGAGCGATTCAGGTTGGATCGCAACTCCAAAGTTGTGGAGATCGCCAGCAACGACGGGTATCTTTTGCAGAACTTTGTGTCGCGGGGCATCCCTGTGTTGGGAGTCGAACCCGCCTCCAATATCGCTGAGGTAGCGAAGAAGCAGGGAATTCATACGAAGGTGGCCTTCTTTGGGGAGAAGACGGCTCTGGATTTAGCTGCTGAGGGATGGCGTGCTGATCTGATCATCGGGAACAACGTGCTGGCCCATGTCCCGGATCTGAACGATTTCGTGAGGGGGCTCAAGATGTTGCTGAAACCGACGGGCCTGATCACCATGGAATTCCCGCATCTTCTTCAGCTAATGGAGCAGAACCAATTTGATACCATCTATCATGAACACTTTTCCTATTTTTCTTTTTTGGCAGTCCAGCAGGTGTTTGCCCGGCATGGAATGAAGCTGTTCGATGTAGAGGAGCTATCGACTCACGGGGGATCCTTGCGAATCTATGCTTGCCACAATGAGGATACCTCCAAGCCTATAGAGGCGCGAGTGAAAGAGCTGAAATTGCGAGAAGAGACCGCGGGATTTGGTCAGCTGAATCACTACCGCTCGTTTGGTTTGCGAGTTGAAGCGACGAAGAGAAAGCTATTGTCCTTTCTAATCTCTGCGAAGCAGGATGGCAAGCACATTGTTGGTTATGGGGCTCCTGCAAAGGGCAATACGCTGCTCAATTACTGCGGGGTTCGGGCGGACCTTATTGATTACACGGTCGACCGGAGTCCACATAAGCAAGGGCATTTTTTGCCTGGAGTGCATATCCCGATTTATGAGCCGGGACGAGTGCGTGACACCCGTCCTGATTATCTCCTGATTCTGCCCTGGAATATTCGGGAGGAAGTGATGCAGCAAATGAGCTACATTCGGGAGTGGGGAGGGAAGTTTGTGGTTCCGATTCCTGAAGTACAAGTATATTCATGATTTTCATAGAAACCGCTCTCAAGGGGGTATTCCTGATCGATCCTGAGCCGATACGAGACGAGCGGGGAATGTTCATGAGAACTTGGTGTCAACGGGAGTTCGAGGCTCATGGTCTTCCCGATAGATGGGTACAGTCGAGTGTTTCGGTGAACACGCAGACAGGAACCATGCGAGGGTTGCATTATCAATCCGCTCCACATGAGGAAGTGAAGTTAGTTCGTTGCACCGCAGGTGCCATCTATGATGTTATCGTGGACTTACGGCCTGCATCACCGACATATTGTCAGTATGTCGGGATAATGCTCTCGGCAGACAATCGCAGGGCCGTCTATATTCCGAAATCTTGCGCCCATGGATTTCTTACACTCGAGCGAAATAGCGAAGTACTGTATCACATGTCGGAGTTTCACGCACCTGCTAGCGCTCGAGGGATTCGATGGGATGATCCCGCGTTCAAGATTGCGTGGCCCGCACCTATTTTAGTCATGTCAGAGAAGGATCGAACGTGGCCAGCATTTCTTAAGAACAGTACATTGCCATCATGACATTAGGAGGTCCAGGGACATCGAGCGGTGAAGCGTTAGGCAAAGAAATGCTTAACCTCATAGTGGAGCTTTATCCGATATGCCGGAGTATTACTGGTGAGGGTGTCAGAGAAACTCTTCGAGGGATCCGACAGCGTATTCCGCTTGAAATACATGAGGTGCCTAGCGGAACCAAGGTGTTTGATTGGACGGTTCCATTGGAGTGGAATGTAACAGATGCCTACGTCATGAACCGGGAAGGGAAGCGAGTCATCGATTTCAAAGCCCACAATTTGCATCTGATGAGCTACAGTATACCGGTAAGAACAAAAATGTCCTTGACAGAACTAAGCCCGCATTTATTCACGCTGCCGGACCGTCCAGTGTGGATTCCTTACCGAACCTCATACTACAAGGAAAACTGGGGATTTTGCCTTCGACATGCAGATTTTGAACGATTACTCGACGATGAATACGAAGTGGTCATCGATTCGAGTCTTCGGGCTGGCTCACTCACCTATGGCGAGGCCTATTTGCCGGGTGAAATTGCCGATGAGGTTCTCGTCTCCTGTCATGTGTGCCACCCTTCTCTGTGCAATGATAATTTGTCAGGTATTACGGTAGCGGTCAGGCTGGCACAGACTCTGGCTACCCGACGAAGACGATATTCGTACCGTTTTCTCTTTCTTCCAGGAACCATTGGGTCGATTACATGGTTAGCTCAGAATGAACAGATGGTGTCTCGCATTAAGCATGGGGTTGTTTTGACCGGGGTAGGCGATGCGGGAAACATCACCTACAAAAAGAGTCGTCAGGGCAATGCGGAGATCGACCGTGCGATGGCGCACGTGCTGAAGCATTCGGGAGTGACCTATACCATCATCGACTTTTTCCCTTATGGGTATGATGAGCGACAGTATTGTTCTCCGGGGTTTGATTTGCCCGTTGGATGTTTCATGCGGACGCCACATGGCCAATATCCCGAGTATCACTCCTCTGCCGATGATTTGGATTTTGTGAAGGCCGACTCTCTTGTACAGTCGTATGCCCGGTGTCTAGAGGTGTTTGAGTTATTGGAAGAAAATCGAACATACCTGAATCAAAACCCGAAATGCGAACCGCAATTGGGGCGGCGAGGGCTTTATCGTGCCGTTGCCGGCCAACAAGAAAAACAATGGACGGAGCTGGCTCTCTTCTGGGTCTTGAACGCGTCCGATGGACACCATACACTGCTTGATATTGCAGAGCGTGCTGATCTTCCGTTCAGCAAGATTCGATCCGCAGCCGAAGCGCTCCTGGAAGTTGGGCTATTGATCGAATATCGAAGGCCCGAGACACTAACGGAGAATCGATCATGAATACGATTTATTATGACCCACCCTTCTCAGACGAACGACGCCGCGAAGAGCTATATCAAGGTCAGCTGCTCGTATATTCTCCAAGGAGGAGTACCCTCGCGTTTATCGAATTTGCCAAGGGATTGATCGAGGAAGCCTTTGCCCCTTATGACCCGGAGACAGCTCAACGATATCTTCCCGTTGAACAGTACGCCGACCTTCTCGGGAAGTTGAAGCCAAATTTTATCCATCATCCCCAATCGAAAGTTCTGATGCGCGACCTTTTTGACGAGATGGGTTGTGATCTTGAGAAGACCTACTTTGACGTGCCGAAGATGCGAAGCTCCACCAGCGATAATTACTTGACGACGGGAATTGCCTATGCTTGGCATCCACATCGAGATACATGGTATTCCGCTCCGGCTTGTCAGATCAATTGGTGGATCCCAATCTATGATATTCAGTCGAACAATGCCATGGCCTTTCACCCGCAGTATTGGAATACTCCGGTAAAGAACAGCTCCAAGGGGTATAATTACTACACCTGGAATCAACAAAATCGCGGAGCGCATATCGCCAAGTACCTAAAAGAAGATCCTCGGCCGCTCCCGAAGCCGACCGAATCGCTTGTGCTCGATCCCCAAATTCGCCTCATCGTGCCGGCGGGAGGCATTATCTTGTTTTCAGCGGCTCAGATGCACTCGAGCGTCCCCAATACTTCTGGTAAAACTCGATTTAGCATAGACTTTCGTGTTGTAAACCTCGATGATGTAGCAGGGAGGAAAGGGGCTCCTCGGGTTGATGAAGAGTGCACCGGAACAACCATGAGGGATTATTTGAGGGCCAGTGACCTCTCACATATTCCTGCCCATCTTGTATCGCTCTACGATGACGAAACTGCCGACACCGGTGTGCTCACCTATCAGCATAGGCAAGAATAAGGGAAGTATAGTCCAAGACGTCTGGGAAGCTTTTTCACACATGATCAGGATGATGAAGGGAGGGACCAATTGACGGAAACAAAGAAGTGGTGGCGCTACTTCCAGCAGCTGGCAGATCTTTTCGACTGACTCCGCTTCCATCCAGCAAGGAGATACTTCCGGTCGGGTTGCAAACCATGGCTGGGCGACGGGGGGCGCGCCTCAAGGTAGTCAGCCATTATTTACTTGAATGTCTGCGAAAAGCGAATATTCGAAATGGCTATATCATCATTCGGGAAGGCAAATGGGACATTCCAGCGTATTGGAAAGATGGAGGAATGTTAGGAATGAACCTGGCCTATGTGGTGGTCGAAGGTTCGAGTGGTCCACCTGATACGATTGATCGGGCATATCCATTTGTGAAGGACAAAATTATCGCCTTCGGTTTCCCTGATATTATTTTTCGTCCGAAAGATGTTTTTGCTAAACTGTTACGTCGGTTAGCTCGCTCAAGGAGCGATATTGTGTTGGCGCTGTTCCCTGCTCATGATGCCAAAGCCATGGACATGATCGATATTGACGAGGCTCTTCGCGTTCGTGCGATTCATCTGAAGCCAAGAACGACACGGCTACAATATGCTTGGTTGTGCGCCGTCTGGACACCTGTGTTTACAGAATTTTTGCATCAATTTCTGCGCGGTGTGAAACAAAGGAAAACGACTCGACCGGTCGGAAATCGAAGAATCGATGCTCAGGGCGATATTCCGATGGGAGTCGCATTGAAAGAGGCGGTAAAGGCCAAACTCAAGGTCGAGGGAATTACATTTCTCACGGGAAGATATATTGATATCGGCACCCCCCAAGCGCTTTCCATGGTCCACAAGTTTGCATCTCATCATTCTCGGCGGCGTACTTGACATCATTCGGTGGAAAGTAAAGGGTGGTACAATTGCAGTGGTGGTATCGGGATGCATGAATAGCGGCCGTTGTCTTAGGTGGATCAATGTCTTAACCTATCGAATGTATGGATGAAGTCTTCCCAGAAGAGTATGTGTTGTTTGACTGTTAATATTGGATTGTTAGGCAGAGCGTCAATGGTCAATAAGGTGCGTTTAGCATAAGGAACCGAGTCATGAAATACCCCCTATGGTTTCTCGTCATGGCACTGATGCTGGCGGTAAGCTCGAGCTCCGGATTCTGTGATTCTGGCTCGGTTAAGCCAGACGCAGGTAAATCGCAGGCAGATACGCCTGTATTGCCTTCTTCGACGACGCAAGCTGAGAAAGCGATCAGCCAGGTGATGATGGATAAGCTGTCGAACGCGGTCGGCAGCGAATATGTAATCGGTGCCGAAGATGTGTTGGATATCACTGTATGGCGGAATCCTGACCTTTCGAGGCAAGTGCAAGTACGTCCCGATGGGCGAATTTCAATGCCGATCATTCGTGATGTAGTCGCCGTAGGAAAAACGCCCACCAAATTGGCTGAGGAAATGACGAACAAACTGAAGGAATATGTCCAAAACCCGGTCGTTGCCGTGACCTTGAAGGAAGTCAATAGCTCCAACATCTTCCTGCTCGGCGAAGTGGCTCATCCTGGCAAGTATCCACTAAAGAGCAAAACGACGCTCTTACAGGGCATTACCATGGCTGGCGGGTTTAAGGAAACTGCGGCGAGGAATCAGATCGTCATATTCCGGTTTACTGAGACCGCGCCAGGAATGAAGCGATTTACTGCAAGCTACGACGATATCGTGTTGCGCAGCGGAATCAGCGATAATTTCGAACTGAAACCCGGTGATACGCTCGTGGTTCCGAGTGAGTCAATGGTGGTCTTCCCGGGCCGGTAGGGGACGCCAGAAAGGATTACCGTGGACAATCACGCGAGATGGACAAAGATACGCAAGACATATTCCTCAAAGGTGAGCACGCTATTGTTCGGGTTCTTGTCCTGCTTCTTTGCGATCCAAGCGGGTTGTCTGGGGCCGGTGACATCGAGAGAGTATAAGGCCTCTGATGTTCCGACTGAATTTCTTCTCGGGTCTGAAGACTTGATTGAAATCAATGTCTGGAAGAATCCCGATCTGTCAAGGGTTACCTTAATACGACCGGATGGATATGTGTCGATGCCGATCATCGGGGACATTCAGGCTGCAGGTCTTACGGCAGAGGCTCTTGCGGCGCAGATTACCGAGCGTCTCAAGGGTTATATCCAAAATCCTTCGGTATCGGTAAACGTCAAAGAGCTGAACAGTTATTCAGTATTCGTTTTAGGTGAAGTTGCGAAGCCTGGTAAATATCAGCTCAAATCGTACGTCACGGTGCTTCAAGCAATCTCCATGGCCGGAGGCTTCACAAACTATGCGAGCAAGAATCGGTTGCAAGTTGTGCGGGTGATTGAAAGCCCCGGTCATAAACGTCAGGAGATTCACATTCCGCTCCGGTATGACGATCTCGTCAGCGGCCGCGGTGAACCGGGTAACATTGTGTTGGCCTCCGGCGATACGGTCGTCGTGCCGTGATTCTGGAACGCGGAGTGTTCGACATACCGCGGACGCTGTTTCGCCAAAATCCATGCATGCGGTATAACACGGGTGGATCGGTTCGCAGCTGATCCTCATCCGTTTGTAGCTACTTCTGAAAGGGAGTGGGGTGATTCTATTGTGGTGCTGTAGAGGGATCAAGATCAGATCATTGTTCAGGTATGCAGTTGCGGCCTGGCTTATCTGGGGGGCGTTGCCCTCGGTGTCAGTTTCTGCGGAGACGAACATTGTTCCCTGGGGTTCGGTGATGGAACGCTACGATAGCAACGTATGGCGTAGACCAAAGGAACTATTAAGGGACGCACAGGGGAATACCCCGCAGCTCTATGATTTTGTGACCACCGTAAGCGGAGGCTTAGATCTCCGACATGATAGTCGAGATATGGAGGCAGATCTTAAGGTGGGGGGCAGTTACAACGCATTTGTAGAAAATAGTAACTTAAACTTTTATGGTGCTTTGCTCAACGGCACTGTCGGCTTGGATCGATGGGTTGATCGGTACGTCAGAGGGGCGCGTTTGCGCGTTACCGAAAACTTGAATTTTACCCCTGAGCAAAATTTTGGGAGCAGATTGACGGTGGGGGATGACGTTTTCGGTACCGGCCTCGTAACATTTCGGCGGAGCAGGCTTCTGAACACAACGGCCTTCAATGGGAGCTACCCTCTGTCCAGAGACTTGTCTTTGGAAGGTGGGTACATATTCGGCCTTCGGAGGCAGACCAGGGCAACCGAAGGGGGGGATGTAACTGCGGCCACCTTCTTCAACACGATGACTCACACATGGTACGGAGGACCTCGGTATAACCTGACGCGAAACGACAGCGTCGCCGCCTTGTATCGACAGACGTTCTTTACCCAAGAGCGGTCCGAAGGCGGCAGGACATTTAATACCAATATCATCACGCTCGAAGGCGACTATACCAAGGTGTTCCCGGAGTGGACCCTCACGGTCCGCGGAGGCGTCACGTTTGTCGAACCAGTGGGGCGGACGTTACCGTCTGGTTCCATTCAGGTCACAACCAAACCGGAGCGAGACACGGTCCTCAATCTTGCGCTTTCGCGGGAAGGCAGACCGTCATTCTTTTTACAGGGTGGAGCGCGGATCAACAATTCGGTGCGGGCGAGCATCAGGCATAGAATTTATGAGCGACTCAGCGTCAGTGGAAGTGGTGGGTATGCCCTGAGTCAGTTTTTCCCCAATACCGATTCTCAATTTCAGATTGTCACTGGAACATCAAGGCTTGAGTATATGCTGACGAGGAACATCAGAGGAGAGGTCTTCTACATTTTCTCACACATTAACTCAGAGACAACGGCACTTGAGTACCAGGTGTCACGCCATCAAGTAGGATTTATGCTGTCTTTGTTCTTGGAATCGTTAGGAGAAACGCTCGGATTCGAATAGGTGATAGGGGGAAGACACGGAGGTATGTGGCTCACGCAGAATCGCTTCACCACTGTCGACTGTGCTTTGTCTATGACGCTGTTGTCCGGTTTGCTCATCAACACGGGGATTCCCGTTTGCCTTCCTTGAAAAACGTTGTGTAATCGGTCGCACATAGTCTGAAAATGTTGCAGCAGTTCATGACACACCTCCCTGAGACATCGGAGCAGCTTTTCGTAAACGATGACGGTTCCATGTGAGCTGGAAGATGGTGCGAATGAAGATTCGCCCATTCCCGAGCGAATATGATTAAAGCCTTATGATTATCCTGGAAAATCATGTCGCCGTTGTGACGGGGGCGAGTCAGGGGATCGGGCGGGCTATAGCGCTTAGTCTTGCAGCGAAGAGGGTCAGGCTGTCTCTGGTTGGACGAAACTCCACCATGTTACACGAGGTGGCAGAAGTGGCGCGCAAGTCGTCGCCAATGGTCGTAGTGCATGCGATCGATCTGATAAGTGATGGGGCTGTCACGGATATAACACACACTGTCAGCCGGCAATTTGGCGATCTTGATGTGTTAATCCATTGCGCCGGAGCCTATTCAAGGGGAGACCTTGAAGCCGCTTCAGTTGAAGAATTCGATCGATTATATCGCACCAACGTGCGTGTTCCTTATCTGTTAACCCAGTCTCTTTTGCCAATGCTCAAAAAAAAGAAAGGCCAGATTGTTTTTATGAATTCTACTCAAGGGCTCCGAGCACAGGCCGGTGTCGGTCAGTTTGCTGCCACTCAGCATGCGTTGAAGGCCATGGCGGATAGTCTGAGGGACGAGGTCAACTCGGATGGCGTTCGGGTGTTTAGTATCTATCCTGGACGGACTGCCACGCCACGCATGGAGGCCATTTTCACGATGGAGGGCAGGGAGTATAAGCCGGAACTTCTTCTCCAGCCTGAGGATATCGCTGAGGTTGTCATTAATACTCTGATGATGCCATTAACGGCTGAGGTGACCAACATCACGATACGTCCGCTCATAAAATCGTATTGAATAGTTGAAGCGTGAGGAGACCGATAGAGCCGGTTTGTTTTGCAGTTGGCTGTGTTGGTCTTTCCCTGGAAGGTACTTCCCTGAATTTTGGGAGGTCTTAACAACTGGCCTCTGTGAATTTTCTATAATGGATCGCTATGGGTGAACGCTCACATCCAAAGCCCAGCGATGCGCGAGTACATTAGCGTACCTGCATGTGAGCAAACAAGGTATCTGGGATCTGAGGTATCCATGGAAGAGAATGTTCAGGTAATTCGCATCCAGCGGTCTCAAGGGTGGGTAGCGCTGCAACTGAAAGAGTTGTGGGCCTATCGTGAGCTGCTGTACTTTCTGATCTGGCGAGATGTCAAGGTGCGCTACAAGCAGACCGTACTGGGCGTGGCATGGGCCATTATCCAACCTGTGTTTACAATGGTCGTCTTTAGCCTTTTCTTCGGTCGATTAGCCAAAATGCCTTCCGACGGAATCCCCTATCCGCTTTTCAGTTATGCCGCGTTGGTGCCGTGGACCTTCTTTGCTCAGGGGTTGACGCTAGCGTCCAACAGCTTGGTCGGAAGTGCGAATCTGATCAAAAAGGTCTATTTCCCAAGACTTTCCGTCCCGATCGCGGCGGTGACCTCCGGTCTCATCGATTTTTCGATTGCCTTCATCGTGCTGCTCGGCATGATGCTGTATTATGGTATCGTCCCCACGATCAATGTGATTTGGCTTCCTTTTTTGCTTTTGCTCACACTCATGACTTCGCTCGGTGTCTCTCTCTGGCTTTCCGCCTTAAATGTCCAATTTCGCGATGTACGGTACATACTCCCTTTTCTGACGCAACTCTGGCTTTTTGCGACCCCCATTGCCTATCCCAGCAGTCTGCTGTCCGAACCGTGGCGAACACTCTATAGCCTTAATCCCATGGTCGGAGTGGTCGAGGGGTTTCGTTGGGCCTTGCTCGGGGCGAAGACCGCGCCAGGGCCGATGTTGATCGTTTCTACGCTGGCTGCCCTGGCACTTTTGGTAGGGGGGGCATTCTACTTCCGTCGGTTAGAAAAGACTTTTGCCGATGTGGTGTGATGTGGGGCTCCAAGACTTTCAGGGAATCGAAAAAATCATTTGATTGCGGATGAAGTGTTAGAGCCATCCACTCAGGGTTACCCATTGAGTGAGTACTATTCCTAGGTCAAAAACTCGGACTTCTCGGCGAGGAATCATGGGCGATATCGCAATACGAGTCGAAGGAATCAGCAAGCAATATCGTATCGGGAAAAAGGAACGATATAAAACGTTGCGGGATACGTTAGCTTCAACGTTTGCGGTTCCATTTCAAAAGGCGGGGAAGTTGTTGCGTGGGGAAGGGCTGGGCACTGCTGAAGGGGATGAAACGATCTGGGCGTTAAAGGATATATCTTTTGAGGTGAAGCGGGGTGAAGCCGTTGGTGTTATCGGTGGTAACGGGGCGGGCAAAAGCACATTCCTAAAGATACTCTCGCGGATTACGGAGCCCACAACAGGCTTTGCCGATATCTATGGACGTGTCGGTTCTCTCTTGGAAGTGGGGACTGGGTTTCATCCGGAGTTAACCGGGAGGGAGAATATTTATCTCAACGGGGCGATCCTCGGGATGAAACGGGGCGAAATCGATAGAAAGTTTGACGAAATTGTCGCCTTTTCAGAGGTTGAGCGGTTCATCGATACCCCTGTCAAGCATTACTCCAGCGGGATGTATCTTCGATTGGCCTTTGCCGTCGCGGCACATCTTGAGCCGGAGATTCTGTTGGTCGATGAGGTCTTGGCAGTGGGGGATGCGGGATTCCAAAAAAAGTGCCTTGGCAAGATGGGATCCGTGGCTAAGGAGGGCCGGACGGTCTTGCTTGTCAGTCATAATATGGGAGCCATCACACAGCTCTGTGAGACAACCGTACACCTCGAGCAAGGGAAACTTAAGCAAATCGGACCCTCTGGCGAGGTGGTGAGCGCTTATTTATCTTCATCGGTCGGCACTGATGTCAAATCGAGCTGGGTCAAGGACACGTCCAGACCGAACCACGCTGAGGTTCGATTCAGCTCTGCACGGCTGTTGTCGATCGACGAACAGCCTTTGTCCGTTGTGCATTTTGACAGCACGTTTCTGATCGAGATCGCATATGCTGTTGCGGTCCCGATACGAGATCTGTCTATTTCGTATAAGGTGCATGATACTCAAGGGAATCTGGTGTTTGAGTCGATGGATACGGACATGCCAGAGTGGAAAGGACGTGTCAGGGAACCGGGGCAGTATCGCTCCCTTTGCGAAGTTCGTCCATCGTTTCTCAAGCCGGGCCGATACTATATCTCCCTCACTTCATTTGTTGAACACGTAAAGATTATCGAAAAGCAGGAAAGTGTCCTGTCATTTGATGTATCGGAGGTCGGCTATCCTTTGAACCCAGGTCGATTGGGAATCGTCTCGCCGGTATTCCACTGGAAGGTCATCGGATGAAACTGAGCATCATCATCCCCTGTTTCAACTCTGCGGATACCATTGCGACTCAGCTCGAAGCACTCGCCAGTCAGCGTTGGTCCGAGTCTTGGGAGGTCATTATTTCGGACAACGGATCGACGGATGGTTCAATGGACATCGTGAAAAAATATGAGGGCCGTCTGCCTCATCTTCGCATTGTTGACGCATCCGGCAGGCGTGGGAGGGGATACGCAAGGAATGTCGCAGCAAAAGTCGCGCGAGGTGAATCGCTCGCTTTCTGTGATGCGGATGATGAGGTCGCTCCGGGGTGGCTAGCTGCGATGGGAGAGGCGGTGACCAAGTACGATTTTGTTGCTTGCCGTATCGATGTGTATAAACTCAGCCCTCTATGGATCGCGAAGATGCGAAAACATGCTCAGGCATCGGGGCTTCAGACAAGAGGAGCGCCGCCTTCCCTTTCGCACGCCGGGGGTGGGACCATCGCTGTCAAACGACGGCTGCATGAGGAAGTCGGGGGGTTTGATGAATCATTCTTACGTCATCAAGATACAGAGTACTGTTGGAAAATTCAGTTAAAGGGGGCAAAGCTTCATTTTGTTCCGGAAGCGGCTGTGCATGTGCGCTTGAGAGATACCTTGATGGAAAATTATCGTCAAGCGTTCGGTTGGGGAGAATACGAGGTTCTTCTTTATAAGAAATATATGTATTTGGGAATGCCCAAACGTACGTGCAGAGACGGGATGTACGCATTAATGGGTCTTGTTCTAGGTTTCATAAAAGGTATTCCAAAGATTCGAAGTAAGAGCGATCTTCTCCGTTGGTTCTGGGCATTTGGAGAAGAGCTCGGATGGCTGAAGGGCAGCATTAAATACAAAACTTTCATGATGTGATGGTGTTTTTAACGTTCACGACTTGGAGCGTAGGTGTCATTTACATTGCCTCGTTTAGCTGAATTCGAGGCGGCCAGCGACTTCAACAACAGCCAGAAGAAATGGTGAGGCTATCCATCCGGGTATGGTTATGCGCTCTTTGATTGGAAGGATATATAGGACGCTGAGGCTGGTTCCTCTTGCAGTCGTTGGAACGATTACGAGTGTTTCCACTTCAAACCAGGTGGCGGCCCTTACGTTCGACGATGGACCGGATCCGGTTTTTACGCCCCGCCTTCTCGATGT
Organism: Nitrospira sp.; assembly: GCA_037445435.1. Taxonomy (GTDB): domain Bacteria; phylum Nitrospirota; class Nitrospiria; order Nitrospirales; family Nitrospiraceae; genus Nitrospira_D. The sequence continues at coordinate 53,000 of JBBIKN010000008.1, forward strand.
TTTGAAGAAACACCGTACGAAGGCGACATTTTTCATGGTAGGGAAGGCTGCCGACCGCCATCCTGATATTGTCAGGGAGGTCGGTGTTGCCGGACATGCGATCGGCAATCACTCCTGGGATCATCCATCCTTTCCGCTGATCACAGGACGCGAGCGGCGGGCTCAGATCCGCGCGTGCGAAACGGCGATTGCTCCGTATGGGCAGAAACTTTTCCGTCCCCCCTATGGAGATCAAAGCCTACTGTCTCGTCTTGAGGCTTCGTGGCTTGGATATCAGGTCATCATGTATAGTGTGACCGCCGTGGACTGGCTCGATCATGATCCGGATTGGATGAAAAGCCGGGTCATGAGTCGAATTCAAAACGGCAGCATCATCCTCTTCCATGATTCGCTCTTTCAGTATAGGGATAGTCGGTATGCCGATCGAGAACCGATGTTGAGCGCACTGGACATGCTTCTGAAAGAACTTAGTGGGCGCTTCACCTTCGTCACTATTCCAGAGTTGATGAGTCAAGGACGCCCTCAGATGACATACTGGATCAAAACAACCGACATTACTATCTTGAATGAACGCCGCGGACCGTATGGTGAACCAAGGCGATATGCAAAAGTTCACCAGCAGTAAGAGATGGAATTAGAGCGGGAAGTTCCCTCAGCTGAAAAAACAGACAAGTCGAAGTTGGATGGATCTGCTAGCAGACAATCCTCTAGGAAACGCTAATGAAATACATGGCTATGAGGGAGCTTTGGCCACGGCATGGCAGTATGGATCAAGAAACACTGTACGAGATTTCCGATGAACATCAGTAGCAAGACAGGCAGTCGATATCATGGCTGACACCGAGGCCAGCGAGAAGCCGGTGCAGGTGGGACTGTAGGGAGGCCCATGAGTAAGGGAGAGCTTCGTGCAGAAGATCATAAACGATCCTACTAGCGTCCTCGTCTCAATCGGCATACCGACTTATAACAGGGCAAACAGTTATCTGAGATGTTCGCTGAGAAGCGCGGTAAGCCAGACATATAAGAACATAGAGATCATAGTTTCCGATAACTGCTCATCGGACAATACCGAAGCGGTTGTCAAGGAGTTCGACGATCCCCGAATAAGGTACTACAAGCAAAAGGAAAATATTGGCCCAGTCAATAACCGCAATTTTTGTCTGGAACAATCTCAGGGGCGATACTTTTTATTGCTCTTCGACGATGATGTCATCGACGATGATTTCATATCCACCTGCATGGACGCGGTTAAATGTGGCGGTGAACCAGGCGTGATTTTGACCGGAGCACGGGAAATCGACCCGGAAGGAAATGTCTTATCCGCCGTTCACAATACCGTGGGTGGATACTCGGCAGGAGATTTTATATTGGGCTGGTTCGACCGCAAAGTGCCTTTATATTTATGCAGCACACTATACAACACAGCGGGACTGAAACAGCTTGGGGGATTCCATTCAAAAACAAATAGATATGACGATGTCGTGGCAACGGTTCAGCTTGCAGCAAAATATGGGAGAGTTGATGTTTTTGATATAAAGGCTAGTTATCGCCGGCATGGCGATAACATAGGAATGACCGTCACATATCGTGAATGGTGCGAAGATAGTCTATATCTTCTGGCTATCATGTGCACCGTAGCACCAGAGCATGCCGAGCTGATATTAAAAAGAGGCATGTCGTACTTTTGTCTTAGGAATTATAGTCGTGTTTCAAGTATGAAATCTTCGGTGAAACGATTCGGTGCGTACCTGGCTGTATACCGTACTTTTAACTGCAGTTATTCGCCGGTACGGTTTCTGTATAAAAGAAACCTGTCTCGCATCATGAGACGTGTAAAAGCCGACTTTCTGTGAGATTTGGAGGAACATCACTTCATGAAGATCGCATTTCTTGCTAGCGCGTTTCCTGCTGTGTCAGAGACGTTTGTATTGAATCAGATAGTGGGACTGATAGATTTGGGACATGATGTCCACGTTTTTGCAGACAAAGCAGGGGGGAATGCCAAATTTCATGGTCTCTATGAGAAGTACGATCTAGCAGAAAGAACTAGCTACTATGGTATCCCCAAAAACAAAATAATCAGAATAATAAAAGCTATTCTTCTCATCATTCAATATGCGCCGACTAACTCTAACGTTATCTTCAGATCATTGAATATCTTTAGGTATGGAAAACCGGCATTGTCTCTTAGTCTTCTGTTTATGAGCATTGCGTTGTTAAGAAGAGGTCCTTTTGACATTATCTATTGTACGTTCGGTACACTCGGACCGAACGCCGTATTGCTGCATCAAATCAGCCCCAGTAATTGCAAGATAGTGGTATCCATCCGGGGTTATGACGTCACCACATACTTAAAGAAACATCCGGGAGTTTATCGCTCATTATTCAGAGAGGGCGATCTATTTTTGCCGGTCTGCGAGTTTCTTAAGGAACGATTGATCCAGGAGGGGTGTGAGGAAAAGAAGATCGTGATTCACTATGACGGCATTGATTGTTCAAAATTTGGATATCTCAAACGGCAGCGCGTCTCTGGTGAGCCCATAAAGGTACTGACGATCGCGAGATTGGTTGAGAAAAAAGGGGTGGCGTTTGCCATTGAGGCCGTGTCACGACTTCTTTCAAAAGGGGAAAAAATAGAATATACGGTAGCCGGTGATGGAATTCTTCGTGAGAGTTTGCAACAGTTGATAGAAAACATGGGTATTGAACGACAGGTGAGACTGGTTGGGTCGAAAACCCACGAAGAAGTTAAGATGTTACTGGAGGAGTCGCACGTGTTGGTTGCGCCTAGTTTGACTTCTGAGAGCGGTGATCAGGAAGGAATTCCGAATGTCATAAAAGAGGCGATGGCTTCGGGCTTACCGGTGATCAGTACATTCCACAGTGGAATACCGGAACTTGTTACAAATGGCGTATCGGGTTTGTTGGTGCCGGAGCGAGATGCAGGTTCTCTCGCAGATGCTCTCGAATATCTGATACGCCATCCTGAAATGTGTAATGAGATGGGCCTGTCGGGAAGGAGGCAAGTGGAGCAGAAGTTCGATACTAACGCTTTAAATAAAAAGCTTGAAGAGCTATGGCTAGGGCTTATGCAAGAGACGTGATTGGCGGTCGCGAAATTTGTTTCCCATTGTCCTCAGTATGCATCTTTTTTTGATTCCCGGTCGCTCTGGATGTGTGCCGATGATGCGAGATGACGCCCAGGTTCGGGCGTCGGTATGACACGAGGAATATTCAGAGATGATCGCTGGTCACTCGGTGGAGCGGACTGATCTAGAGGGAAGCACGAAACAGTTTACCAATAGACCGAAGCTGCTCTTCCTCGCATATCCCTTTCCGCCACTACAGGCGATTGGTGCTGTTCGTACGGGGAACATGGCGAGGTATTTGGCCAGGTTAGGGTGGGATGTGACAGTAGTAACCCCCGATCCTTCTATATGGCGAAATGTTGATGACATCGCAAAGGTCTCGATGGAGTTAGAGCGTGAGGGGGTTAAGCGGATCCTGACCGGCCACCGATGGCGATGTCTCTCGGCACAAGGTCTGAAGTGCTGGAATCAGAACGTCGGGTGGATTGCTGGAGGAATCTGCAGAACGATTGCAAAACATCTCGAGATCGACAGGCATATAGGTTGGCTCAAGGAGGCGGAGCGAGCCTGTTCCAATCTAGGTCCGAAGGACGTAGACGTAATTCTTGCATCCGGTTCGCCGTTCGTGGCGTTTCGGCTTGCAAGAGGCCTCTCAGACCGGCTCGGGCGGCCTTATGTTCTGGACTATCGAGACCCCTGGACTGCAAATCATATCGCCGATCGTGCGCCACGACCGGCGACTGTCCGGGAAGAGGCGAGTTTGCTGCAAGGTTGTGCAGCGGTCACCATTGCGTCGCCTTCGTGGGGTGAAGACTTGGATCGACGATATGGCATCGGCGCGAAGCTTCATGTGGTGACAAACGGCTACGATCCTGATGAGATGGCAGCCGTGAAGCCATACGACTTCGGACATTGTGCCATTGTGTATACAGGGAGTTTCTATGCACCGAAGATCTCCATCTCATGTTTCCTGGCCGCGCTCAAATGTCTAAAAGAGTATCTGAATGAGAGGCAAATTGAATGGTACTTCCACTACTATGGTGCGCACGAAGACCATGTTCGTGAACAGGTAGCTCATTATAGTTTGACAGATCGGATTGTGCTTCATGGAAGAGTCCCAAGGCGCGAGGTGTTATCGGCGGTCAAGGGTGCAAACCTTGCCGTAGTCATCAGTTCAGTCTATGAGCGAAGCCTATTAAGAGATAAAGGGATCATCCCGGCCAAAATATTTGAGGCCATCGGACTGGGAACTCCTGTTCTTCTCATTGCTCCTCCTGGCAGCGATGCAACAGATCTACTCAGCCCCACCGGATTAGTGAAAAGTTTTACGGGCGCTGACACGCAGGGTATGGTATCGTTTCTCAAGGATGTGGTGTGCGGACAGGCTCCTCGGCCCAGGAATATCGAGATCTGTTCGTGGACGACCCTCTCTAAGAATCTCAATGCCGTCCTGCGAGGGTGCCTGACTTCTGCCACGTGTCCCCAGGATATGAGAGATGGGGGCAGAGGTCGGGATGGTGCGAATACGCCAAAGCAGCCGCGTTAGGTCGGATATATTCCGCGGTAAAAGTTCGGGGTGAGTAACGAAGGTCTGCAAGACTATGGTATACGGTAGACTTGCTCATATGAGCCGCAGTGCTGAATCCCCCCCTTTTAGCCACTTGTGTGGTGGCTTATCGCTGGCGTATTCATCATTCAATTCATAGACAGAGGAAAACCTCAATGTCCTCCATGATCAACCGCCCCATCAGATTGGACCAGAGGACGCCGGCTAGCGCCACAACCGTGGTGCCTCACATCCTGCCCCAATCCGGCACTACTCCGGCTGAGCGATTTTTGCTTTTTACAGCCGTGACCACACTACCGCTAGAGAAGCATCTTCCCACAGTGGCAGGGATGAGCTTCAGCTTCCTCATCTTTGCCGTGCTTGCCGCCTATATTATTGTGAATCGTCCGCGCGTTTTGGGCGAGATTTGGTACCACCCGGTTTTTATCGCTGCCTATACTTTCGTCGTTGTCAGCGCTCTTCTGGAATATTCGAGCCCGCTATCCAGCTATCAGGAAATTATACGGTTTGCACAAATGATCGGGGGCGCAGTCTGTGTGGCGGTACTCTGTAGAGATCGGGCAGGGTTAGCTGTCGGCCTTTACGGGTATATTGGAGCAGCCTTGTGGGTATCCATCATTCTCTATTTGACTTCGTATGGAATGCTGAAAGAAATGGGGACAACAAGTAGTTTCCAGGAGGCTAGCAACCTTCGTACTCATTTGGATACGGGCATCACGGCTAATAAAAATGCATTGGCCTTCGTGTGCACTCAAGGAGCAATCGTCGCATTTGCCCTGTCATTATCGGACCGGTTCAAGCATTTCCATATCCTATTGTGGGGAATAGGCATCTTCTGCCTTGTGGCCGCGTTCTTGCCGATGTCTAGGGGCGCTGTGGTAATCGGCTCGGTGTCCGGTGCAACGATTCTCCATGCGTATGGAGTAAAACAAGGAAAAGCTTTAATCCTTGCTTCTATCCTAGGTATGGGCATTTATATCTTGGTTCCTGACGCGGTCTGGTCCAGAATGGCGTTTTCAACCGAGGTAGGAGAGAGTGGCAGGATGGAGGCCCGTGCGCATGTATATACGACGGCACTCAACCGCTTGCCGGAATATATCATCGCCGGTGTTGGTGCGGGAAATTACTATGCCTGGTGGGGACTCGAGAAGGGATTTTACAGCTCTAGAGGCGTGGTGGGTGCACATAATGCACTTCTGCAGATTGCAATTTTCTGGGGGGGGCTGGCCCTCTTCCTGTATCTGTGGTTCATCTGGCTTGTCTATCGGTCAATTCCATTGCGATGCGGGCGTGATGAGCTTTCTCTCGCGCTGTTAGGGGTTCTTGTCTCGCTTGGTATGATTATCTTGGAGTCACACTCGTTTTATGACAAATGGTTTGCCTTTGGTATAGGCATGTTGCTCGGCGCTCGGCAATGGATCTGGCCTACCGGTACCGTGTCGGCAGTTGAGGCTAACAAATGTCCACCTCACGCTCGAAGCAGTGCAGATTGTCCATCACGGTAGCTTAACACGCTCATTCTATTGAATCCGTCTCAGCGAAACAGTATGTGCTCCTCTCCTTGTTCGTGGCCTATGATTCTGGTTTCCGACGTTCGTCAAAACGTAACAGAACATCTGGAGAATCGGTATGACGGGACAAGTGGCCATCCACCATCGAAAAGGCAGTTTTTCTGATCGATGGATTGCATATTGTGAACTTCAAGGTATTCCCTACAGGGTCGTGAACTGCCTTGATTCTGACATTATGAAGCAGCTGAGTTCTTCAGCTGCCCTGCTGTGGCATTGGAGCCATGGAGATCCTCGAGACCAGTTGATGGCGCGCAATGTCATCATGGCCGCCGAGGCGATGGGTGTCAAAGTCTTCCCGAGTGTCTCTACATGCTGGCATTTCGACGATAAAATCGCTCAGAAGTATCTATTGGAAGCGATCGGTGCACCGTTGGTTCCCACCTACGTGTTTTATGACCTCGGGGAGGCTTTGCGCTGGATTGATCGAGCTTCGTTTCCGAAGGTATTCAAGTTGCGCAAGGGGGCTGGTTCCAGCAACGTCAGGCTGGTTCCCAGTGCCACGGAAGCTCGTGCGTTAGCAGAGCGTGCTTTTTCTGCCGGATTCTCGCCGGTCTCTCATTACGGGCAGGATGCGCTAAAGCGTTACCGAATTGCAAAGAGGCGAGGCGATCTATTGAATGTCGTCAGGCGTATTCCGCGAGTCTTGGCAACGATCCAGAACAACAAAAGAATGATGGGGCGTGAGAAAGGATATGTGTATTTCCAAGACTTCATCCCAGGCAATGATTTTGATACACGCGTGACCGTCATTGGTAACCGAGCTTTCGGATTCACCAGAAACGTTCGCCCAAGCGATTTTCGGGCTTCAGGCAGTGGCGATATCGTGTATGACACCGGTAGAATCAAGCAAGAGTGTGTGGAGATTGCTTTCGATGTGACGCGGAAAGTCGGGTCCCAGAGTATGGCCTTTGATTTCGTTCTAGCTGAAGACAAGCAGCCGATGATACTCGAGGTCAGCTACTGCTATAATCCCAATGCAGTCCACTCCTGTCCAGGCCACTGGGACGGCAATCTTAATTGGCAAGAAGGCGCCATGTGGCCTCAGGACGCGATTCTCATCGATTTCATTAATGACATTGACCGATCCGTCCAGTAGAGTATCAGTCGGAGATCAGATTACCGGGGTTCGATGGATTGTGCTGCTGCCCTTACGAACTCCCCTGTCAAGCAGATGCACTTGAAGGAGAACTTCTATCTTGCCATCAGGGCTAAGCCCGTCGATATTGCTCCATCGCAGTCTGCTTAGGTCTGTGTTCGAGGGTCGTTGTGAGGAGGTGAACGGATGTTGCTCGTGTCGGTACGGTCGTGTCCAGTGCCGGTTGGATCAGCCTCGGAGGGCTACAACGAGTCAACGCGTGATTTCGACTGTGGTGATCTCCGTGTCAGTATCCGTACAGGCCCTCTCTTTGGATTCCGACGTAAGATAAGTGACTATATTCTCGCTGGGGAATCATGTTTCCCACTCAAGGAGCGCGACACTCGTCCCCTTGAGGAGGGGATTCTGAATGGTACGCCGCTCGACGCACTTCTCGGCGATCGCATACTAGTGCTCGCCGTGATTGACCCCTCCAAACGAATTGTGACGATTGCCCATAGCATTGCGAGTTGGAGACCATGTTACTGGTCCGTGAGACCCGGCTCCTTTACGTGCTCCACGTCCGTGTCCGGACTGAAGGAAAACGGGCACGTAGTGGCATGGGATTCCGCATGCACGCCGGAGTATCTGATGTACCGGCTCGTCGCCCCCCCGCGATCGATCCTGCGTGGCGTCAAAAAGCTCGCGGGCGGACAACTTCTCGTCGTTGACCTCAAAGAATGGCGAGTCCTCGAAGATCGGCGTTGGCGCTGGCCGGATGGGGGAGGCGCCAACCAAAAAGAGGACATCACCAACGTCCTTCGTGCGCGCGTTGAGGAATGGGTGCAATGCTTCCCGAGTGCAGGAATCCTCTTAAGCGGGGGACTTGATTCCTCGCTACTCGCAGCGCTTGCGCGAGTCGCCCGCCCGGATGTGCGGACCTTCTCGACGAACTTCTCGTTCGCGAACTCGGACGATGGCGAGGCTCAGTACGCCTTGTCGGTGGCGCGTCATCTGGGCGTCGTCCATCAGGTCCACAACACGACCCCTGAACGATACTTAACGGGGTGGGTGGAGAGCATCCATGCTGCCGAGGAACCTGTCCATCACCTGCAATCCGTACTTTTGCACATTTTGTTTCAGGATCGCGCCGCAGCCGGTCACGGTGCGATCCTCTGCGGCGAGGGCGCTGACTGCATTGTTGGGAAGGCCTCCCACGACTTTCTCTATCGCTACCGGAGTGCTATCGCGTTCATCAGAACTACGCGCTTCAGCACTGCGTTTGCGCTACTTGCGGAGGCTCTAGGTTGGCACGGTCTGTGGAACTCGGTCCTCACTCGACGGTATGATCGCCAACTGTCGTCGGCTCACCACTTTCTCTGGCTTCTTGGCCGGTTTGGCGATCGCGGCATTGTTCAGCAGATCCTGTCCTGTGACGACGCAGCGCTCCTCGGAGAACGCCCCTCGCTCCTTGAGGCCTATCAGGATCGACCATTGCTTGACCTGGTTACTGCTGTAGTGCTCCTGTCAGATGTGCACGCTACAATAACGATTTGGGGAAAACTAGCCGAGGCCTCCGGCGTCTATCTCGCATGCCCGTACACGAGCCCCTCAGTTCTCGAGGCGTCGATGACGATACCCTGGGACGTGAAACTGCGAGAGAAGAAGCACCTCGTTCGCGCCGCATTGCTGAAGCTTGGCTTCCCTGAGGTTCTTATCGCACGTCCGAAGCTGAGCTTCGGCTTCCCTGCGCGTTTTTGGGCCCCCAAGAATGCGCTCTTCCAGCCAATCGTAGATATGGCTAAGCAAGTACACGACGCATGCGTTCTGGAGTCCTTGCAGAGGGAGGAGGGAGGTGCTCCGATGATGTTGTGGTGCCTCCTCAACCAATATCTGTGGGGGCAGTTGTTTGAGGTCGGTCGGTCGGTTGAGGATTTGTCCAGGGAGATCCTGGACCGTCGCCGTGCTGCCACCAAATCTCGTTGACGCCCGGCATCCGCCACCTTCAGAGTCGATTGGAGCGCCCTGCGTAGGATGTTTCACCTTGCTATTGTACCCGAATGTTGTCCTGATCTGTCTTAATCTTGGGGGAGCTTACACTCAGGCTGTCTCAATTGAATTAATGGAGAGCTTACACGTCAGTACGAGGTGTTTCAGGAGTTTACGAAGGATGTTCAATCAGAAAGATAGCCATATCGGGATACCGATCGACATGAAAAACGGAGTCCTCACACAAGCTCTTGCTTTTTGCTTTACATTGGGAAACGATTCAACAATTGTTGACCATGAAGCCGCTCCCAGTTCACTGAGGATCAGTGAGTTCGGAGCGCCGTTGGCGCGACGGGTGGTTGACTGTCGCCACCAGGGGTATATTCATAAGCACCAATATCAGGGGCACGTCCTTGGGGTCGAGGAGTGCCGTTGAAATCTACTTTAACTGTCGCGAGAGGCAAGCCCGCGTCGATAGCCGGGCTTCGTGATGTCAGAGCAAAATTCGGCGATGTCGGAAGCGTTGCTGGCGCATTGACAAACCCAGGCGCACTTACGTTTACAATGTTGCCGGATTGCTTATAATGGACTCCTTCGCTCGCCCCCGACGTACCAAGAAATGGTTTCCCACCTGCCCCGCTCGTGTAGGAGTGATTGTTTCTGATCGTGATTCCTGTCCCACCCACACCAGAGAAAAATACGCCCTGCCCACTGCTAGGACCGTGCGCTCGTTGATTCTCGTAGAAAATATTGTTCTCAACCCGAATATTATTGGATAAGGAGCCCCAGATCAGGAGCCCTGAGCCATACGAATGATACGCCATGACATTATGGGCAATAACCCAATTCGCCGCACCAGCAAACTCGGGGCCGGCATGCTTGGTCGGGCTGTAAGCAGAGGTGGGCGACCCGTTATGTTGAATGCCAACCGCTAAGTTGTCATAAATGAGATTGTTCGTGATGGTGTAACTGTCGCCGTGCATATACATGCCATGTTTCTGATTGCAGATAGTCGTTCTTATTGGAGTCAAGTCTCCGTTGGCGCATCCAACAAAATCGCCATTATGATTGACGATGTTTCGATCAAAGAGATTATGATGGCCCCCGATGCCGAGAATTCCCTGGTTGATATTATCGTGAATCCAATTTCGTCGGATGACGGAGTTGTGCATGCTGTAGAATTTGATCCCATCATAGCCGTTTTTGATCTCGAACCCCTCAACGGTGATGTAGCCCATCGCTACGTTTTGTCCGGAGCTATGGAGAATGGTCACCGTTTTACCGACCGCTTGATCGACAAAATCAATCACCGGCTTCTCGCCAGAATAGTTCAAGAGCTTGATCGGAGCGTTCGCTGTGCCGGATCGTTTGAATCGGATAACCGATTCGTTGTATGTCCCGCCCCTCACATAGGTCGTGTCCCCAGCGGCCATGGTACTCACAGCGTAGGCGACGGTCCGCCACGGTTGTTCTTCTGTACCAGGATTGCCGTTGTTCCCGGTCGTGGCGACATAGTAGGTTGCCGCGTGGGCCACAGCGGTTGATAATATGGTACAAGCCAGCATACACACACTCACTCCTTGCGTAAGGAAGGTCTGATTAATTCCGTTTTGTTGCCAACGAACTCTCAACATACCTGATATTCGACTGGCCCGTGATCGAAATTCAGAATAAATCAGACCTTCCTTAAATCGGAGCATTTGGAGTCTCCCCATGAGATATTAGGATAGATAGATAGAGACTAGTCCTCAATACGCCGGGTCTGCGAACATTTTTTGCGCGGTAACCGTGAATAAGGCTCAGTATCAAAGCAACTGCCATGCCAAGGCTACTGCTTGCAAGTTATTAAAAAATATCAAAGAAATTATATGAATTCGTTCAAGCAGGTTCACAACTGTTCATCGGCAGTAAAGGACGCGATGCTTTCCACAAAACTGGATCAGCGTGAACGGGAAACCTGTGCGAGCCTGACAGGCCTAAAGCGGTAGGGTATGAGGAAGAGGAAGCCGATTGTAACAGCCTTATACGATATCTGGGTGCTCATGCTCCGATTCCTGAAGTGAACCGAGCTCAGGATCAGCGAGGCTAACTACAAATATGTGTGGCGGATGCGGTATGGGTAAATGGCGGTGGCGGAGATTCGGCTGAGACGGCTGGATGAAGCACAGTGCCGAAGCCACCGGTAGACATTAGTTCAACTCTCAGGCGCCCCACTCGCATCGGGGTCCTCCTGCGCTGCGTGCGCTTAGAAGATAACACCATGGCAGGACTTAGACGCATAACTTCGGACGCAAGACACTACGAGCAGGTATGTCCGCATGAAGTCAAAAGCCATCGAGAAACCTGATCGACTGATGGCCGGCCTCAATTTAGGATTTTCGGTTAACTCCGGGTGTTGTCGGCGTAGTGGGTGGTTCGACGTCACTGCCAGCGATGTATTCATAAGCACCAATATCAGGGGCACGTCCTTGAGGGCGAGGGGTGCCGTTGAAATCTATGTTAACTGTCGCGAGAGGCAAGCCCGCATCGATGGCCGGGCTTCGTGCGGTCAGAGCGAAATTTGGCGAGGCTGGCGGTGTGGAAGGCGCATTGACAAACGCCGGATTGCTGACATTCACGAGGTTACCGGATTGTGTGTAATGGACCCATTCGTTCGCCCCGGGGCCAAGAAAGACCGTACTGCCAGGAGAAGTCGCGTAAGCGAGATTGTTTCTAATCGTAATCCCAGTGCTGGTCGAGGATGCGAAGTCAATTCCCTGCGCAAAACCAGATTGGTTGACGCTGTTCTCATAGAAAATATTATTCTCAATCCGCGCATTCGCGCATTGAGAACCCCATACGACGATGCCACCTCGGTGATTTTGATACGCAATGGTGTTGTTGGCAATGATCCAATTTGCCGCGCCAGAAAATTCAGGGCCGGCATGCCTCGTCGGGCTGTAGATAGAGGTGAACGACCCGTTATGTTGAATGCCAACCGCTAAGTTGTCATAAATGATATTGTTTGTGATGGTATAGGTATCACCGTGCATATACATGCCATGTGTCTGATTGCAGATAGTTGTTCCAATTTTAGTCTTAGCCCCTGCCTCACATCCGGTAAAGTTGCCGTTATGACTGATGATATTTCGATCGAATAGATTGTGGTGTCCTCCGATTCCAAGAATGCCTTGATTGATATTGTCATGAATCCAATTTCTCCGGATAACGGAGTTATGCATACTGTAAAATTTGATTCCGTCATATCCGTTTTTAATCTCGAATCCCTCAATGGTGATGTAGCCCACTGCAACATTCTGGCCTGATGCATGTAGGATGGTGACGGTATCGCCCACCTGCTGATCGACATAATCAATCACTGGCGATTCGCCAGGGTAGTTCAGGAGATTAATTGGAGCTGCTGCGGTACCAGTTCGCTTAAAACGAATGTTACCTTCCGTCGAATAGATTCCTCCGCGAACGTAGGTCGTATCCCCAGCAACCATAGTCGCTACTGCATACGTGATGGTTCGCCACGGTTTGTCTTCTGTGCCAGGATTGCTGTTGTTCCCGCTCGTGGAAACATAGTAGGTTGCCGAATGAACAGCAACGGTTGGTAATAGTGCAGTAGCCAGTACGCCGATACTGAGTGCTCGTTTGAGCCGAAGCATGTGGACTCTCCTGATACTCTGCAACAGGCTGAATGCACGACAGCGGCCCCTCCGCAAGAATAATCTTGGTGATATGTTTGAGAGGGTAACCATTGTGCCAAGAGGACCATTCAGGAAGTGAGAAGTCCTGTCAATCGGTGTGTAAATAGAATCAGGCGGCGACCTCCTGGTGG